>DASUIB010000037.1:0-12487 GCA_036273235.1 Sphingomicrobium sp.
ATCGCAATCGGCGACATGCGCCTGCCAGCCTGAGTAATCGCTGACCGTCAGTCCGTGCTTCGCGATATCCTGCGCGATCCTCGGCCGTCCGATGAAGGTGAGTGGAAGGCCCACCGCCTGCCACGCGCCGCCGATGAAGCACCCCACGGAGCCCGCGCCGAGAACGGCGATCTTATCCCCGGCCACGGTAAGCAGGCACGCCCTGGTCCGGCAGCCACAGCCCTTCCGGCGGCGGGCCTGATTGCCAGAAGACGTCGATCGGCATCCCGCCGCGCGGGTACCAATAGCCGCCGATCCGCAGCCATTGGGGCTTCATCTCCTCGGTCAGTCGCTGGGCGATTCCGACGGTCACATCTTCGTGGAAGCCGCAATGGTTGCGGTAGCTTCCGAGGAACAGCTTCAGGCTCTTCGATTCTACGATCGTGTCGCGCGGCGCATAGTCGATCACCAAGTGAGCGAAGTCGGGCTGGCCGGTGATCGGGCACAGCGAGGTGAACTCCGGCGCCGTGAACCGGACGAGGTATAGCGCGCCGGGCCTGGGGTTGGGCACATAGTCGAGCACCGCTTCCTCGGGCGAAGCGGGAAGAGGGCTGGTACGGCCGAGGTGCCGAGTTTCCATGGCGCCGCTCTTAAACGCCATGACCCGTAATGCGAAGCGGCCGCCGCAAACTCCCTCTCCCCAGCGGGGAGAGGGGCTGGGGTGAGGGGGTTCGACGGCCGAATGAAATCTCCGGCGCCGTACACCCTCACCATGTCGAAAATCGAACCATCACAAATGGTCCGATTTTTCGACATCCTCTCCCTCCAGGGAGAGGGGACTTTTGGGCAATGCCCAGTCGATCGGCTGCAGCCCGCGATCCTGAAGGAACGCGTTCGCCTTGGAGAAATGGCGGCAGCCGAAGAAGCCGCTATGCGCCGACAGCGGCGAGGGGTGCGCTGCCTTCAGCACCAAATGCTTCGAGGTGTCGACGAACGCCGCCTTCTTCTGCGCGTAGCTGCCCCACAGCATGAACACGACCGGCTCCGGCTTCGCATTCACTTCGCGGATGATCTTGTCGGTGAACCGCTCCCAGCCGCGCTCGCGGTGCGATGCGGCGCGGCCCATCTCCACCGTCAGCACGCTGTTCAAGAGCAGCACGCCCTGCTTCGCCCAATGTTCGAGGAAGCCGTGCCGCCGCGGCGTGATTCCGAGGTCGCTCTCCAGCTCCTTGTAGATGTTGACGAGGCTGGGCGGCGGCCGCACTCCGTCCTTGACCGAGAAGCACAGCCCGTGCGCCTGCCCTGGTCCGTGATACGGGTCCTGGCCGAGAATGACGACGCGGACCTGCTCGAGCGGCGTCAGGTCGAGCGCCCGGAACCATTCCGATCCGCGTGGGAAGATCTGCTTCCCCCGCTCGCGCTCGGCGACGAGGAAGCGCTTGAGCTCGCCCATATACGGCTGCTCGAATTCGCCCCGAAGCGGCTCGAGCCAGCTCGGGGGCAGCCTGATCTCCTGGGTCGCCATGGCGGCACTTTGTCGCCTATCATCGAGAAATGGAATCGCTTGTTTCGACCGAATGGCTTGCCGAGCATCTTGGCGAGCCGGACCTGGTCGTGGTGGACTCGAGCTGGCACATGCCGGCGAGCGGCCGGAGTGGCCGTGATGAGTATCTGAAGGCGCATATTCCCGGCGCTCGCTTCCTCGACATCGACGAGGTCGCCGACAGGTCGAGCCCCGCGCCGCACATGCTGCCGAGCGCGGCCGATTTCGGCGCCGCGATGGAGCGTCTCGGAATCGGCGGCGACGACCGAATCGTCGTCTACGACAATTCGCCGGTCCGCACCGCGGCGCGGGGCTGGTTCATGCTGCGCCACTTCGGGGCGCGGCAGGTTGCGATCCTCGACGGCGGTTTCCAGCAATGGCTGGTCGAGGGCCGCCCGACCGAAAGCGGCGAACCGCAACCGCGCAACGCCCGCTTCGATGCCGAGGAGCACGACGAAGTGGTCACCAAACAGCAGTTGCTCACCGGTGCCGGGCTGCCTTGGGCGGACGCACGCGGCAAGGGCCGTTTCGAAGGCACCGAGCCCGACCCGCGTCCCGGAGTGGCGCCCGGCCACGCACCCGGCGCGCGCAACCTCCCGTTCTCGGCGCTCTACGAAGAAAGCGGCCGCTTCCGATCGCACGAGGAAATCCGCCGCCTGTTCGACGAAGCGGGAATCGATCCCAGCCGGCCGTTCGTTGCCTCCTGCGGATCGGGCGTTACCGCCAACAGCCTGATCTTCGCCGCGCATCTGCTCGGCAACGATTCGGCGCGCCTTTACGATGGAAGCTGGAGCGAGTGGGGCGCCGACCCGGCGACGCCGAAGGCTTTGGGACCCGCTTAGTCGAGAACGATGCCCGCGACCTCGCGGAGCTCGCGGCGGATTTCGTCGACCAGCGCCTGGCTGGCGGCCGGGTTCGGCTCGCGGCTCACTTGCCGCTCGGTCAGCAGCGCCTCGATTCCGCCGGCAGCCGCACCGACCATGCAGGCGGAGCGGCGATCGAACAGGCGCTGCCTGGCTGGGCCGGCACGATCCCAGCCGGCGGCAACTTCATCGTCGGAAAGGTCCGATGCCGGTCCCGCGCCGAACGGCTCGACCAGCCGCAGCGCATGGCGCACGCTCGCAAGCCGCGAGACCGCCTCCGCATATTCCAGCGGCGCTTCGTTCGGCCTCGGCTGTTGGAGCAGATGGAGCATCGTCCCGGGCTACGCCGCGACGGTTAGCAAAAGGTGAATCCGTCATTGCGAGGAGCGCAGCGACGCGGCAATCCAGCGGCGCAGGCCTGGATTGCTTCGCTGCGCTCGCAAGGACGAAATGAGGCCTAAGCTCCGTGCGTCGCGTCGATGTCCCTCAGGATCCAGCCGCGCTGCGGAATGGTCTCGATGAACTCCGCCCCGCTCGACGCATTCCTGAGCTTCTTTCTGAGCTTGGAGATGAACACGTCGATGATCTTGGGCTGCGGCTGGTCGTCGGCGCGGCGGTAGAGGTGCTTCAGAAGCATCGCCCGCGTCACCACATTGTTGCGCGCGAAGGCGAGCAGCTCGAGCACGCGATATTCCATTTCGGTGATCCCGATCGGGTGACCGTCGATGCGGATCAGCCGCTGTACCTGGTCGACCGAAAGCCGGCCGCCGCACAAGCTTTCGGGCATGTCGCCGCCGCTGGCCTTCAACGACTGGAGCAGCCGGGAGGCCGCCTCCTCGCTGTCCTCGGGCGAGACGGTGCGCGGGCTGCCGATCAGCGCCTGCTGGATGTCGGCGAGCAGCTTATGCGCCTCCTCGACCAGCCGAGTGCCTTCCTCGAAGCGGCGGCGCGAGCGGTCGAGCATCGATTCGATCTCGACCAGGCGTCCGGAAAGATTCTGTTCGGCCATTCCTAGGCTCCGCTCCCCCCGTTCGCGCCTTACCGCCCGATCTGGGCCGAGGCGACGCTGCTGTTCGCCGCGGGCGCCGACAGGATGTTGAGAGTCGTCGCGCCCTTGTCGACGATCCGCGTGTCCGGATCCCACACCGTCGAGCGAATTCCGATCGGCGCATCGCCGCGTCCGGCCGCGTCGAGCATGCTGGTTTCCGCCGCCGACCGCGGCGCCGGCCCGCCGAACAAGGCGTCGATCGCCTGCTGCTGCGCCTCCCCCGCGGAAAGGCCCTGAGTCCCGGCCACCGGCGGCGCGAGGGTGAAGTCGGGCGGGATCACCAGCGGCGCGTTGCGCGAAACCAGGAATTCGTCCGAAACCTTGGCGCGCCTGCCACCGAGCGTGGCGCAGCCGGTCGTCGCCATGGCGGCGACCAGCACAAGGGCGGTGAGAGCTTTACGCATGTTCGATTGTCTCCTTGGGCTCCTGCCCCTCGTGATGATCCTTACGGCTCAGGAACGCGCGCAGCAACAGGATCACGACGGCAATGCTAATCGCCGCATCGCCGAGATTGAATACCAGAAACGGCCGCCACTCGCCAAAATGAAGGTCGAGGAAGTCGACCACATAGCTGTGCAGCGTCCGGTCGAGGATATTGCCGAGTGCGCCGCCAAGCACCATCCCGAGCGCCGCCTGCTCGACGCGGCTCTTCTCGCGCCCGATCCAGATCGCCACTCCAAGCGCGATCGCGGAGGTCAGGCCGACCAGCATCCAGCGGCCGAGCGGATTGGTTGCATTGAGCAGGCCGAGCGAGATCCCCGGATTCTGCGTGTAGGTGAACTGGAAGAAGGGCAGCAAGTAGAGCTGGTCGCCGATCTGATTGAGCCCGAGCGGCCCCGTGACAACCCACTTCGCCAGCTGATCGAGCGCGAACACCAGGAGCGCCACCGCGAAGCCAAGGCGATAGCGCTGCATCAAATCCCTCCCCCGCCATGCTGAACTTGTTTCAGCATCCATTGTGGAGACCGCTGAGCCGGTGGAGAAATGGACCCTGAAACAAGTTCAGGGTGACGGAAGCACTCACCCATTCACAACATCCTCGCAGCGGCCGCACAGCGCGCCATCTTCCTTGACCTCCGGCAAATAGCGCCAGCAGCGCCCGCATTTGTGATTGTGCGTCTTCTCGACCTTCAAATCGCCCGAATGAACTGTCGAGGTGATGAACAGCTCGGCGAGAAATTCCGAATCTCCACCGGTCGGCGCCCACACTTCGGCTTCGAGGCCGGATCCGAGCAGCTTGTCGCGACGAAGCGGCTCGATCGCTTCGGTCACCTGCGCCCGAAGCGCGCGCAGCTCGGCCCATTTGGCCTCGTCCGCATCGACCTGCGGCACGACCGGCCATTCCAGCAGATGCACCGACCCAGCGTCGGGATAGCGCGTGCCCCACACCTCCTCGCTCGTGAACACCAGCACCGGCGAGAGCCACCGCACCAGCGCGTGGAACAATATGTCAAGCACCGTCCGGTACGCCCGCCGCCGCTCGGTCTCGAACCCGGTCTCCAGGTTCGTTTCGCAATAGAGCACGTCCTTGCGGATATCGAAGAAGAAGGCGCTCAAATCCTCGTTGCAGAAGTCGGTCAGCGCGCGGACGTAGGTGTTGAAATCGAAATCGTCGACTGCGTTCCTGAGCTTCCGGTCGAGCTCGGCGGTGAGGTGGAGCATGTAGCGCTCGAGCTCGGGATAGGCCGCGACGTCGTCGAGCCGCTCCTCTTCCGTGAACCCGTCGAGCGCGCCGAGCAGATAGCGGAAGGTGTTGCGGAGCTTGCGATACTGGTCGGCGACCCCGGCCAATATCTCCTTCCCGATCCGGTGGTCCTCGGTGAAGTCGACGCTCAGCGCCCACAGCCGCAATATGTCGGCGCCATAGTCTTTCATCAGGTCGATCGGGCTGACCGTGTTCCCCAGTGACTTGGACATCTTCATGCCCTTGGCATCCATGGTGAAGCCGTGGGTCAGAAGCGTGTCGTAAGGCGCTCGCCCGCGCGTTCCGCAGCTCTCCAGAAGCGACGACTGGAACCACCCGCGATGCTGGTCGGAGCCCTCGACATAGATGTCCGCCGGCCAGCGCTCGTCCGGCCAATGCCCGCTCTCGAGCGTGAACACATGGGTGCAGCCGCTGTCGAACCAGACGTCGAGAATGTCGCCGACCATCTCGTAATCGTCGGGGTTCCGGTTGCCGAGGAAGTGCGCCGCATTGGCTGCGTCCCACGCATCGACGCCGCTTTCGCCGATCGCCTTGACGATGCGCCGGTTGACCCCGCGGTCGACCAGCAACTCGCCGGTCTTCCGCTCGACGAACAAGGCGATCGGCACGCCCCATGCGCGCTGCCGGCTGATCACCCAATCGGGCCGCCCCTCGACCATCGAGCCCAAGCGGTTGCGGCCTTTTTCCGGCACGAAACGCGTGTCGGCAATCGCCTGCATTGCGAGGGAGCGCAATGTAGCCCCTCCCCCTCGTGGGGAGGGGTTGGGGTGGGGGCCAGCCGCGTCGGCGGCTGAATGACTCTCTTGCGCCGCAGACGCGGCGCGCCCCCCACCTACCTCCCCCACAAGGGGGGAGGGATTGAAGGGCACCGCCCCACCCTCATTGTCCCACCGCTGCTCCGCGCGCGTTTCCCCGGAAAACTGCGTCAGCGGCCTGTCCATGGCGATGAACCATTGCGGCGTGCAGCGGTAGATGACCTTGGCCTTCGACCGCCACGAATGCGGATAGCTGTGCCGGAACTCGCCCGCCCAAAGCAGCGCGCCGGCCTTGCGGAGGTCGGAATTGATCGGCCCGTCGGGCGCGTTGAACTTGTTGTTGATGACTGAGCCCTGGCCGCCGAGCCACGGCCAGTCGGCGCGGTAGAAGCCGCCCGCATCGACGGCGAACACCGGATCGATGCCGTTCGCTCGGCACAGCTCGAAATCGTCTTCGCCGTGATCGGGCGCCATGTGGACGAGGCCGGTGCCCTGGTCGGTGGTAACGAAGTCGCCCGGCAGGAACGGCCGCGGCCTGGCGAAGAAGCCTCCCAGTCGGCTCATGGGATGTTCGGCGATAGCGCCGGCGAGCTCGACTCCTTTAAGCCGCGCCTGGACCTCGACCGACAGGTTCGGAATACCGACGTTCGCCACGCCGCAGGCTTGGTGATTCTTGGCCACGCGCGCGACAAGCGCGTCTGCGAGCGGAGCCGCAACTAGATACGAATCTCCGAAAAATCCAGCCTCAGTGCCGTCAGTGCTGCCATTGAGATAAAGTACCACGTACTCAATCTCAGCACCAAATGCGAGCGCTTGGTTGACCGGGATGGTCCAAGGTGTGGTTGTCCAAACAACGGCTTTCACCGAGGTCCAGGACAAGAGTTCAGTAAGTGCCGGGCTACTAGGAGCTTCGGTCACCCGAAAAGCGACATCGATCTGGGTCGAGATGATGTCCTCATATTCGATCTCGGCCTCGGCCAGCGCGGTCTTCTCGACCGGCGACCACATCACCGGCTTGGCGCCTCGGTAGAGCTGGCCGGTCTCGGCAAACTTGAACAGCTCGGAGACGATCGTCGCCTCGGCGTGATAGTTCATCGTCAAATACGGGTGCGCCCAGTTCGCGCTGACGCCCAGCCGCTTCAGCTGCTCGCGCTGAACGTCGACCCAATGCTGCGCATAGGCCCGGCACTCGGCGCGGAATTCGCGGACCGGCACCTCATCCTTGCTCTGCTTCTTCTTGCGATACTGCTCCTCGACCTTCCACTCGATCGGAAGCCCGTGGCAGTCCCAACCGGGCACGTAGGGCGCGTCCTTGCCCAGCAGCGTCTGCGTCCGAACCACCATGTCCTTGATCGTGTGGTTGAGCGCGTGGCCGATATGGATGTCGCCGTTGGCGTAGGGCGGGCCGTCGTGGAAGATGAACTTCTCGCGCCCCTGACGCGCCTCGCGGATGCGCTGGTACAGCCCCTCGGCTTCCCAGCGCGCAAGGATCGCCGGCTCCTTCTGCGGCAGCCCGGCCTTCATCGGAAAGTCGGTGCGCGGAAGGAAGACGGTCGAGCGGTAATCACTCTTGGCTGGAGCGTCGGCCATTACCCGCGCGGCCTTAGCGGCGGGCTTGCCCGATGCAAACCTCCCCAGGGGTCTATGCCAATGCAATCTCGCGCAGAGACGCAGAGACGCAGAGGCGCAGAGAGGTCGAGCGAGTCACCACCATCTCTGCGTTCTCCGCGTCTCTGCGCGAACAAATTGGATAGCTATGCGATGGCGAGAAGCCGCCTCGCCTGCGCCTCGTCCGCCTTCATCTCTGCAACCAGCGCGTCGACGCTGTCGAACTTGCGCTCCTCGCGGATGAAAGCGTGGAGCGCGACCTCGACCGTGCGGCCGTAAAGGTCGCCGGAAAAGCCGAACAGATGTGCTTCCAAAAGCTCGCGCGGGGGATCGAAGGTCGGGCGCACGCCGACGCTTGCGACGCCGGGATGCTCGCTCCCGTCGTCCAGAGTCACCCGCACCGCGTAGATGCCGTATTTCGGCCGCTGATAGTCGCCGAGATCGAGGTTGGCGGTCGGATAGCCGAGCTCGCGCCCGCGTTTGTCCCCGTCCTGCACCACGCCCCGGATCGCATAATCGCGGCTGAGGAAATGGGTCGTGGTCGCCGTGTCGCCCGCCTCGAGCGCCTCCCGCACACGCCCGGAGGAGACCCGAACGCCATCGATCAGCACCGGCGCGACCGCTTCGGCCGCGATGCCGTGCGCCGGCCCCAGCCTTCGCAGCAGCTCGACATTGCCCGCGCGGCCCTTGCCGAAGCCGAAATCGTCGCCCGTCACCACACCAGCAGCACCGATCTCTTGCGCGAGCAGCTTGCCGACGAAATCCTCCGCGGTGGTCGAGCGCAGCCGCTCGCCGAACTCGAACACCAGCATCGCATCCGCGCCGGCATGGTCGAACAGGGCCTCGCGCTGGTCGAGGCTGGTGAGGCGGAACGGCGGCACGTCGGGCCTGAAGAACTTGACCGGATGCGGGTCGAAGGTGGCGACGATCGCCGGCCGCCGCTCGTGGAAGGCGCGCGCGACGGCGCGGCTGACCACGGCCTGGTGGCCGAGGTGGAATCCGTCGAAATTGCCGAGCGCGACGATGCTTCCCTTGAGATCGTTGGGGATGCCGCCGGCCAAGGTGAGCCGCTCCATCGGCGCGGCCTTAATGGGTCGGAAGGTGCTTCCGCAACAGCCGGTACTCGTGGACCGCGAGCGCGATCACGAACAGGTCGAAGATGCTTAAGAGGATGAGGCTGAAATCGTGGGTGAAGCTGTAGCGGTAGAGCTGATAGGCGATGAACGCGCCGAACACGACGAAGCTCGCGGGGTAGGCCCACAATTTCTCCTTCAGGAGTCCGATCACCAGAACGCCTTTCACCAGCCCGTGGCTGAGCAAATAGAAAGCGTAGAAATTGTGCTTTTCGACCGAGAAGCCTTCGGCGAAGCGGAGCAGGTGCGCGGCGATCCAGTCGTGCCGCTCGAGGGCGATCTGGCGGTTGCTCCAGTCGCTGACCGAGCCGACGATCTTCGCGGTGCTGGTGAGGTACAACGCGATGCCGAGGCCGACCTCGAGCAGCGCGTGCAGCCCCTTCAGGCTGACGCTGACCGCGAAGATCTGGTGGATTCGCTTTTCGTTCATCGGCAGGTGCAACGCCCTTAAGCTGGAAAAGTAGGATTTCGCGAGTCATTGACGGGAGCATGACTTTGCCGCTGTTCCCAGCCCGCTCGTGTCGCAAAGAAACCGGCTGACTCGCGCGCGCGTTGGGCCGTATACTTTGTATACTTCCGAGCCTTGACTCTGCTGGACGCGAATCCTATCTCGCGCTCATCCCGATCCACCGGTTTCCGGCGGCGTACTCGTGCGCGCGTCGGTTTTTCGTTTTCGGACGGGTTTTTTAGCGAAGAGATGGGGCATTGGGCCCTGTGGAGCTGAAGAAGGGTAATAGATGGCTCGAATTGCCGGGGTGAACATCCCAACCAACAAGCGCGTCGAAGTCGCGCTCACCTATATCCACGGAATCGGCCGGACCACGGCCAGGGACATCATCGCCAAGATCGGGATCTCGCCCGACAAAAGGGTCCAGGACTTGACCGACCAGGAGGTGCTCCACATCCGCGAGACGATCGACAAGGACCATGATGTCGAAGGCGACCTTCGCCGCGAGACCGCGATGAACATCAAGCGGCTGATGGACCTCGCCTGCTACCGCGGGCTTCGCCATCGCCGTGGCCTCCCGGTCCGCGGCCAGCGCACGCACACCAACGCGCGCACCCGCAAGGGCAAGGCGAAACCCATTGCCGGAAAGAAAAAGTAAGCGAGCGACCATTCAGGGATGGTTGCGAGACACTTTTCCGCCGGATGGCGCGCCGAACACGCACCGCGCCCCGGCTCAGAGTTTGAAGGATTGTAGGTAGAGATGGCTCAGGCACCGCAGCGCGTCCGCAGGCGAGAGCGCAAGAACATCACCGCCGGCGTCGCCCACGTGAACGCCAGCTTCAACAATACCATGATCACGATCACCGACGCGCAGGGCAATGCGATCGCCTGGTCCAGCGCCGGAATGATGGGCTTCAAGGGCAGCCGCAAATCGACTCCTTATGCCGCGCAGGTCGCGGCCGAGGACGCGGGCAAGAAGGCCGCCGATCACGGCGTGCGGACGCTCGAAGTCGAAGTGAAGGGCCCCGGCTCCGGCCGCGAGAGCGCGCTCCGTGCGCTCCAGGCGGTGGGCTTCACGATTACCTCGATCCGCGACGTGACCCCGATCCCGCACAACGGGGTTCGGCCGTCGAAGCGGCGCCGGGTTTGATTTGATGGACTCGGGCCCCGGCCTTCGCCGGGGAACAAAGAGATTTGAACATCGGGACTTAGGTCCCCAGCTGCCAAGGGATGAAAATGGCCGTCAACGCAAAGAACTGGCAGGAACTGAAGAAGCCTCACGCCCTCGAGAAGAGGCAGGCGGGGGGCGACAATCGCCGCCGCGCCTCCTTCGTCGCCGAACCGCTCGAGCGCGGCTTCGGAATGACGCTCGGCAACTCGCTTCGCCGGGTGCTCCTCTCCTCGCTTCAGGGCGCCGCGATCACCTCGATCAAGATCGACGGCGTGCTCCATGAATTTTCGAGCCTCGCCGGAGTCCGCGAGGACGTCACCGACATGGTGCTCAACATCAAGCAGATCGCCCTCAAGATGGAAGGCGAGGGGCCGCGCCGCCTCCACCTCGCCGCGACCGGTCCCACGGAAGTCACCGCGGGAATGATCCAGGTCACCGGCGACATCGAGATCACCAACCCCGACCTCGTCATCTGCCACCTCGACGAAGGCGCGACCCTCAACGCCGAACTGATGGTCGACATCGGCAAAGGCTATCAGCCGGCCGCCGCCAACCGTCCCGCCGACGCGCCGATCGGGCTGATCCCGGTCGACGCGCTCTACAGCCCGGTGCGCCAGGTCGCCTACAAGGTCGAGAACACCCGCGTCGGCCAGGAGCTCGATTACGACAAATTGACGCTGACGATCGAGACCGACGGCACCGTCAACCCCGAGGACGCGCTCGCCTATGCTGCGCGCATCCTCCAGGACCAGCTGCAGCTGTTCGTCCATTTCGACGAGAGCCAGGTGCGGATGGCCGCGCCGACGATGATCGGCGCCGCGGCGATGCCGATGGCCGCCGAGCAGATCGCGACCGACACCAACCAGCTCAACCGCTACCTCCTGAAGAAGGTCGACGAATTGGAGCTGTCGGTGCGCAGCGCCAACTGCCTCAAGAACGACAACATCATCTACATCGGCGACCTGGTGCAAAAGACCGAGGCCGAGATGCTGCGCACGCCGAATTTCGGGCGCAAGTCGTTGAACGAGATCAAGGAAGTGCTCGCGAGCATGGGACTTCGTCTCGGGATGGACATCCCCGGCTGGCCGCCGGAGAATATCGAGGAAATGGCCAAGAAGCTCGAGCAGGAGATGCTTGGGTAGCGCCCGCGGCTCTCCGATTCAGGAACGAGGAAGGGCCGCTCCAGTGGAGCGGCCCTTTTCTTTTGCGCTCCGGCATCTACCCCTGCCGAGGGCATGAAGACGACGCGCTATTTCGAGGAGCAGGTGCTGAGGAAGCGGCCCTATATTCGGCGGGAATGGTGCGTCGAGGCGATCGCCGATCCGATTCGACGGCAGGTCCAGGATGATGGGCGCATCCGCTTCTGGCGCGAAGTGGAGTTGCCGCGCCAAGACGCGCGATATGTGCTAAGGGTAGTGATGCTTGAAGATGGCGAAACGGTTCACAACGCCTTTTTCGACCGCAATTTTCACAAGGAAGCGTGATGAAGCTGCATTATTACCCGGAGACGGACAGTCTCTATATCGAGCTCAGGTCAGAACCGGGCGCGGAAACGCGGGAGGTCGCGCCGGGAGTGAATGCGGATTTCGATGCGGAGGGGATGATCGTCGGGCTGGATATCGACGGGGCGAGCAAGCTCGATCTCACCACGCTCGAAGCGATTGATGTGCCGCTGACCGCGCTAAAGGCGGCTTGAGCCCCGGGGTTGCGGTTGGTGATTTCTCCGGCTGGCCGCCGGAGAATATCGAGGAAATGGCGAAGAAGCTCGAGCAGGAAATGCTGGGGCAGTTTTGATCGAAGTGGTACTTCGATCGAGTGCTAGAACAAGGAAGGGTCGCTCCGAAAGGGGCGGCCCTTTTTTGTTTCACGCGAATGGGCGAAGGAAACGTTGCGCGCCCATCCCAGGTTTGGAAGCAGCATCTTCTTCGGAAAGGCGACGGAAATCCCGCGCCCATTCCAGAACGTCTCGATTGATAGGGATGCCCGTCACGTGGACGAGTCCCTGCTGGTTAAGCGCCTGACGACGTAAACCTCCAGCGCAAGAACAGACCGAGCCTGGGTATTGAATCGATTTGGTTCAGAGTTGCAACAACAAATGTGGCTGCCCACTGAACTCCGGAAGTTTGACACGGCAGCTTTACGTAACTACATAATAGATCGTCGACGCCGAATGAACGGCGCGCTTCAACTGTCAGGGGAATGATCGTGGACAAGCTCCTACGGAACTTAGTGCG
>DASUIB010000038.1:0-7521 GCA_036273235.1 Sphingomicrobium sp.
CGCGGTGCTGCTGCTCTATGTTTTCGGCTTCGAGCCCCAATGGTCCGCCTTGCGCCGCTACATCACCGTCGCGGGCGTTCTCGTCGGAAGCTACAAGGCGCCCGACATCTGGCTGAAGAACAAGGTCACCAAGCGCAGCAAGGCGATCCGCAAGGGCTTGCCCGACGCGCTCGACCTCCTGGTCATCTGCGCCGAGGCCGGCCTCACAGTAGACGCCGCCTTCGGGCGGGTCTCGCGGGAGCTCGGCAAAGCCTATCCCGAGCTCGGCGACGAGTTCGGCCTGACCGCGATCGAGCTCGGCTTCCTCAACGAGCGCCGCCAGGCGTTCGAGAATCTCGCGCAGCGAGTCGATTTGGAAGCGGTGCGCGGCGTGGTCACGACCATGATCCAGACCGAGAAATACGGCACGCCGCTCGCATCGGCCCTGCGCGTGCTCTCGGCCGAGTTCCGGCACCAGCGCATGATGCGCGCCGAGGAAAAGGCCGCGCGCCTTCCGGCAATCATGACCGTGCCGCTGATCCTGTTCATCCTGCCGACCCTGTTCATCGTCATCCTGGGTCCGGCGAGCTGCTCGATCAACGACAGCTTCCTCCACGGCTGACGCTCAACAGTCATTGCGAGCGAAGCGAAGCAATCCGGCCGCTCTGGATTGCTTCGTCGCTTGCGCTCCTCGCAATGACGGAACGCTGCGGCGCGCTGAAGCGTAGTCGCAGCGGTTCCATCGTCATTGGGGAAGCGCCATGAACATCACCACCGACCCGAACCTGTGGGCGATCTGCATCCTCGTCTTCCTGCTCGGGCTGCTGATCGGCGCCTTCCTCGCGTCGGGCGGAAGGCGCAAATGGCGGGAGCGCTACCGGAGCGAAGTCGACCGGCGCGAAACGCTCGAGCGCGAGCATGCCGACCGCGAGAAGGAATGGCGCGAGCGCGACAGCCTGCGGGGCGCGGCGGCGAAGGACCGGGGCGATCCCGCCGACGGGGCTTTCTAGCCCTCGATTTTGCTGAAGTCGGCGACGCAGTTCACCGCATCGCGGAAGCGCATGAGCAAATTCAGGCGACGCTCGCGCTTGCCCGGATCGGAATCATTCACCGTCACATGATCGAAGAAGTCATCGATCGGCGTCCTTAGCGATGCAAGCGCGGCCATGGCGCCGGTGAAGTCCTCGTTATCGATCGCCGCCGACGCCTTCGGCTCCGCCTGGTCGAGCGCATCGATCAGCGCCTGCTCCTGCGGTTCCAAATCGCCGCGATCGGAGGTTGCCGCGGCCTCCCATTTCTCTTTCTTGAGGATGTTCGCCGCCCGTTTGTAGGCGGTGAGGAGGTCGCCGCCTTCGCCAGTTTCGACAAAATCCTGCAGCGCCTTCACGCGCGCCAGTAGGCGTACGAGATCGTCCTCTGTGTTCAACGCAAAAACGGCTGAGATGATATCGTGCCTGATACCAGCCGAACGCTGTTGAACTATCAGCCGTTCACCAAAGAACGGCACAATCTCCTGCTGCTTCATGTCTGCAAACGCGAATACAGCATCTTCAAGCTGGTCTTCGGGAATACGCTTGGCGAAGAGATTCTCGAGACTGGTAGCTTGATAGTCTGTACTCGGGACAGTCGCTCTCGCAGCTAAGTCAAGAAAACTCTGCATTCGCTCATGGAGCGCCACATCGACTGACTTCAAGGCGCGCATCAGTCGATTCCACCAGAATGCCCCATGCAACATCAACGATTGTCCGAGTAGGACACGGAACCCCGCGCGAAGATCGTTCTCCACTATCAAAGAGATAATCCCGAGCGTCGCTCGGCGAAGGGCGAACGGATCCTTCGAGCCGGTAGGCTTCTCGTTAATTCCAAAGAACCCCGTAAGGGTGTCGAGCTTGTCTGCGAGAGCAACCGCCAAGCTGGCCGGCGCGAATGGAGTTTCATCTCCCTGACCGACCGGTTTGTAATGGTCGCGGATTGCGTCGGCGACCGCTTTGGGCTCGCCCTGGGCCTCGGCGAGATAGCCGCCGATCACGCCCTGCAGCTCTGGGAATTCGCCGACCATTCCGGTGACGAGGTCCGCCTTGGCGAGCCGCGCGGCGCGTTCGGCGAGGTCGGCTAGATCCTCCCTCTTGCCGTGGGGGAGAGGGTTGGGATGAGGGGGTTCCAAAGCTTCTGATGAGGTCGCAGGCCCCTCACCCTGCCCTCTCCCCGCTGGGGAGAGGGTTCCGACGATCCCCTCCTCAACCAGCCACCGCGCGAGCTTCGCCACCCGCTCCACCTTGTCGGCGACGGTGCCGAGCTTCTCGTGGAAAATGATGCCGTCGAGCTTCTTCGCTTGCTCCTCGAGCGGGACCTTCAAGTCCTGCTCCCAGAAGAAGCGGGCGTCGGCGAGGCGCGCGGCGAGGACTCGGCGATTGCCTTCGACAATCGCTGTGCCGCCGTCGTTTGCCGCCACGTTCGCGACGCACACGAACGCCGGCGCCAGGCCGCCGTCGGACGCGGTGCAGGCGAAATATTTCTGGTTGGTGCGCATGGTGAGAACGATCACTTCGCGCGGGACGTCGAGGAAATCCTCGTCGAACTCCCCCAGCAGCGGCACCGGCCACTCGGTGAGTCCCGCATTCTCGACCACTAGGCCCTCGTCGGCGAGCAGCGTGAGGCCCGACCGGGCTGCCGCGGCTTCGGCCCCCTCGCGAATGATCCGCTCGCGCTCCTCCTGGTCGACGATCACATGACAGGCGCGCAGCTTCTCGGCATAATCCGAAGCGCCCCCCACGGTGATCGCGCCCGGGTGGTGAAAGCGGTGCCCCACCGTCGTCGCGCCCGACGCGATGCTGCCGACTTCGACCGGCACGATGTCCTCGCCGAGCATGGCGACGATGCCGTGCAGCGGCCGAACCCAGCGCAGCGATCCGTCGCCCCAGCGCATCGACTTGGGCCAGGGAAAGTCAGCGACGATCCGCTTCACGGTCTCGCCGAGAATTTCAGACGCCGCCCTGCCCGGCCGTTCGACCACGGCGAAATAAACGCCGTCGCGTTCCTCCAGCTGCTCGCGCGCGAGACCGGTCTTGCGCAGAAAGCCGTCGAGCGCCTGCGGCGGCGCCGATGTGCGCGGCCCTTTGATCTCCTCGCGCATGGCTTCGGTCGCGTTCCCCACATCCCGCGCGATCAGCACCAGTCGCCGCGGCGTCGAGAACACGTCGAGTGGTCCGATACCAAGCCCCGCTTCTTCCGCGCACTCGGCGAACAGCCGCGCAAGCACGTTGCGCGCGTTCGCCTGCATCCGCGCCGGGATTTCCTCCGACAGCAGCTCGAGCAGGAAGTCCACTACTCCTCTCCCCGGCGGGGAGAGGGAGATTGAGCTTTCAGCCACGCTCCGCATGCTGCCTTGGAAAGATCGCGGACCCGGCCGATATAGGCCTGGCGCTCGGCGACGCTGATCACACCCCGCGCCTGGAGCGTGTTGAACACATGGCTCGCCTTGATCGCCTGCTCATAGGCGGGGATCGGAAGCTTGCGCTCAATGCACAGCTCACTTTCCGCTACCGCCTCGCGGAATGCTTCGAACAGCCGGTCCGTGTTCGCGACCTCGAAATTGTACGCAGACTGTTCCCGCTCATTCTCCAGGAACACGTCGCCGTAGGTCACGCCCTCGGTGTTGAACCTGAGGTCGAACACATTGTCGACGCCCTGGATATACATCGCGAGACGTTCGAGCCCGTAGGTCAGCTCGCCGGTCACGGGCTTGCATTCGAACCCGCCGACCTGCTGGAAATAAGTGAACTGGGTCACCTCCATGCCGTCGCACCAGACCTCCCAGCCAAGCCCCCAGGCGCCGAGAGTCGGGCTTTCCCAATCGTCCTCGACGAAGCGGATGTCGTGCTTCAGCGGGTCGATCCCGATTTCGACCAGGCTGCCGAGGTAAAGGTCCTGCAGGTCATCGGGGCTCGGCTTCAGCACCACCTGATATTGGTAATAATGGCCGAGCCGGTTCGGGTTCTCTCCGTAGCGGCCGTCGGTTGGGCGGCGGCACGGCTGGACATAGCAAGCCCTCCACGGCTCGGGCCCGAGCGAGCGCAGCACCGTTGCCGGGTGGAACGTCCCCGCCCCCATCTCCATATCATAGGGCTGGAGGATGACGCAGCCTTGCGCGCCCCAGTAACGATGGAGCGTGAGGATCAGGTCCTGGAAGCTCAGGCTCAAGCGAATTGCCCCGGTCACCAAAGTCGTTCGGGCTTTGGCGGATGGTATCGAATGGGGCAAGTGGAGGTTCAGCTTGCGGCGGCTAGCTACCCATGCGAACGCCTCACCGAAAGGCTTTTGAATCCATGCTGAAATCTTTCTTCCGGCGCGCCGTTGCCGCGCTCGGCCTCGCCGGCCTGGCGACCGGTGTGCCAGCTGCTGCGGAAGCGCCGCAGACCGCGCGACCGGCGCTATGGGAAGTCTCGGACGCGGACACGACCGTCTATCTGTTCGGGACGATCCACCTTCTTCCCGAACATCTGCAATGGCGCACCGCCAGGTTCGACCAGGCGCTCGATAGCGCCCAGCAGTTGGTCGTGGAAACGATCGTCGACCAGCAGCACCCCGAGAGCCTGCAGGCGGCCGAGTTCAGCCTGGGATTCAAGCAGGGCCTTCCCCCGATCGCGCAGCGCGTGCCGGCGGCCGAAGTCCCGAAGCTTCGCGCCGCGATTACCGCGACCGGGGTTCCGGAGAAATATTTCGACCAGATGAAGACCTGGCTGGCCGCCATCCAGCTGCTCGGGGTCCAGTTCCGCACCATGGGGCTCAAGGGAAGCGACGGGCCCGAAGAGATCCTTCGCCAGCAATTCCTGTCGCAGCACAAGCCGATCGGCCAACTGGAAACCAACGCCGAGCAGTTCGGCTATTTCGACCGGCTGCCCGAAAAGGCGCAGCGGTCATTGCTCGACGGAGCGATCGAGCCTCAAAAAGGCATGGACAAGGAATATAATGGAATGCTCGCTTCTTGGTCGCGCGGCGACGTCAAGGAGATCGCGAGCACCTTCAACCACGATCTCGCGGACTCGCCCGACCTCAAACAGGCGCTTCTCGAGCAGCGCAACGCCAATTGGGCGAAATGGATCGAGCTGCGGATGGCGCAGCCCGGAACCATCATGATCGCGGTCGGCGCAGGTCACCTGGCAGGAAATGATTCAGTGATCGCGCTGCTGCAAAAGGACGGTTATCACGTCCAGCGGCTCCAATAGGCGCCGCGGGCAAAGCCGCGGCCCGCTCCATCCATCGATAAAAGTTCACCTTTCCCCCGAATCCGCTAGACATTTGTTAACAAGTCGGTGACCATAATCCCAAGGTATCGGGCTGGGGGGTCTGATGCACGAAGATGATGAAAAGCGGGGCGTTTTCCCGCCACGGGTAAGTTGCGCCCGCCGTCCCTTCGGCTGATTTCTCCGCCAGTGCCGTCCACCTCGGGAGGGTGATGGATGGTCAACTTGCTCGCCGCTGCTGCGCTGGCCGCCGCAACGCCCGTCGCCCCACCCGCTCAGCCGGCGCCGGAGCCCGCGATGTTCGTGGTCCACGACGCGGACACGACCATCTACCTGTTCGGCACATTCCACGCGCTCGACGGGGATCCGCACTGGTTCCAGCAGGGTGTGCGCTCCGCATTCGAGCAATCCAATGAGCTGGTGCTCGAGACTTTGCTGCCCGAGGGGCCCGATGCGGCGCAGCAGCTCAGCCAGGCCGCGGCCACGCCCTCCGTCCGGCCTTCGGCGACGTTCCTCGCGACCACGCGGATGGCGATTACCGCCAGCCGTGCGCAGGGGATGCAGGTCGACAATGGCGCGGACGCGGTGCTCCGGCACATCGCCGAGGCCGAGGGTAAACCCGTCGAGCAGCTCGAAACGCTCCAGTTCCAGCTCAACATGTTCAATCACCTGCCGGCGACAGCGGCGGCAACGCCGCCTGCGACGGCGAAGGCGGGGCAGCCGGTCGAGGATGAGTCGATTCAGGACCTGTCGAAGACCATGGCCGACATGCAGTCGGCATGGAAACGCGGCGATCAGAGCGTGTTCGTGCGCATGCTCGACCAGCTGGATGCCGCGTCGCCCGACACCTACCGGATGATGTTCACCGAGCGGAACGCGCGCTGGGCCGACTGGATCGCCGCGCGTATGCAGACTCCGGGCACGGTATTCGTGGCGGTCGGCGCGGGCCATCTCGCGGGCAGGGACAGCGTCCTCGTCCGCCTCGCCGAAAAAGGCATCGGGTCCGAACGGGTCTATTGATCCTCCCCGCAAGCGGAGAGGTGTCAGCCAAAGGCTGACGGAGGGGGGTTGGAGCCCTGCACGCCGCCCCCTCCACCAGCTTCGCTGGTCCCCCTCCCCGTTCCGCGGAGGATTACTTGCTTTTCCGGGCGGCGTCCCTTAGTGGGCGCGCTCCCCGGCCATGGTCATCCCTGGAGGCGTGGCGCGGGCTTTTAGCAATCGGAGTATAGCCAAATGAGCGAACAGCTGACGCTGCCCGCCGAGGCGCGCGACCGGGCTGGCAAGGGAGCCTCCCGAGCATTGCGCCGCGACGGCCGGGTTCCCGCCGTCGTCTACGGCGAACGACAAGACCCCCTCTCGATCCACGTCGAGGAGAAGCTGCTGTCGAAAATGCTTTCGACCGGTCACTTCATGAACTCGGTGGTGATGATCGATTTCAAGGGCGACGCCCACCGTACACTGCCGAAGGCGGTCGACTTCCACCCGGTTAGCAGCCGGCCGATCCACGTCGATTTCCTGCGGATCGGCGAGCACACGAAGGTCACCGTCGCGGTGCCCGTGCGCTTCGACAATGACGAGGATTCGCCGGGCCTCAAGCGCGGCGGCGTTCTCAACGTCGTCCAGCACGAGCTGGAGCTGGTGTGTGACGCCGCGAGCATCCCCAACGAGATCCATATCTCGCTTGCGGGGCTGGAGATCGGCGATTCGATCCACATCGGCCAGGTCGGGCTCCCGGACGGCGTCCTGCCCGCGAACCAGGATGAGGATTTCACCGTCGCCACCATCGTCGCCCCGTCGGCGATGAAGGCCGAAGAGGAAGAGGCTGCGCCCGCGGGCGAGGTCCCGACCGTCGAGGGCGAAGAAGGCGAAGGCGAAGCCGGAGCCGAAGGCGCGGGAGAGAGCGAAGAGTAAGTCTTCGCCACCCTGCCAACCATCAGGAACCGTTCGCCCGGAAGGGCGGGCGGTTTTTGTTTGTCCCCGCTCCTGCTAGCGAGCGCGGATGCAGCTGTGGGTCGGCCTCGGAAATCCCGGCGCGCAATATGCGCTGCACCGGCACAATGTCGGCTTCATGGCCGTCGACGTCATCGCCGAGACGCATGATTTCGGCCCGTGGCAGAAAAAGTTCCGCAGCGTCGTCGCCGAAGGCCGTCTCGGCGATCACCGGGTCATGCTAATGAAACCTCAGACCTTCATGAACGACAGCGGCGATGCGGTTCAGCAGTCGCTTCGCTTCTACAAGCTCGGCATCGATGCGCTCACCGTCTTCCACGACGAGCTCGACCTTGCCCCGTTCAAGGTG
>DASUIB010000039.1:0-4697 GCA_036273235.1 Sphingomicrobium sp.
GCGCCAGGGCTAAGCTCCGGCTGCTGGCGAGCGTTGCTATAGCGCGCTCTAATCCCCACATATTCCTCGATTATCGGCCGGTTTGCCGCTCGCAGGCCCGCGTCATCGCGGGTTAACGTCGGCCAGCCTACAATTTGGCCCATGAGGAGCCGTGTGATGAACAGGACTGCGATGAAGCTGCTGATCGTCGGCGCTGCGGCGCTTTGCGCCACGGCGGCTTATGCTGCTGCTCCGCCCGCGCACGACCAGTCGGCCAAGACCCCCAAGGGCTGGAGCTACGACATCCAGAACGGCCAGCGCGTGCCGAAGGGTAATCGCGTGACGAACCCGGACGGCAGCTGGCGCGAGGAAGTCCGCCAGGGCAATTGCGTCACGGTGAAGGAAAAGTCGGCAACGGGCGAATATAAAGAAACGCGCCAGTGCAATCCTAGCTGAGCTTCGGCCGGCTATTTCGTTACGATGAAGCTGCCCTTCGGGCGCTGCTTGATGACGCAGGCCGGAAGGCCGCTCGCGGGCACGTCCTTGCAATCGCGGACTTGAGCGCTTCCGTCGGGACCGGCGAAGATCGCCCAATCGCGCGGCGTTCCGTGGTCGTAGACGCAGTGCGCCGTCCATTCGTCGAGGTTCTGCCAGGTGCCGACGAAGCCCGCGTCGGTCATCTTCTTGCAGGTGTAGCCGGCGTCGTAGATCGCGCGCTTGAGGCCGATCGCGAGGTTGAAGGCGTCGAGCTGGTGAAGCTGCTTCTGCTCGTCCCCGACGACCCTGATTTGCGGCTGGTTGGTCTCCGATCGCCCCCATTGCTTGTCGCAACCCGCAAGCGCCATGCAGGCGAGGAGGACGGCGGTCGGCATCCGGGTCATTTGCACCTCCTTCAGCCGCGATAACGAATCTGGACGCGCGAGGCTGCGGCCTTGGCTCGGCCGACGGCCTCGTCCGCGCCCTCCCCGCGGGCGAGCGCGATTCCCATTCGGCGGTTCTTGAGCGTCGTCGGTTTGGCGAAGATCCTGAGGTCGACCGGCCTTCCCGGCGCGCCAAGCGCGAGCGATTCGGACACTCCTTCGTAGGAGAAATCGTCGCATTCGCGGTCGGCGAGGATCGTCGCCGAGGCGGACGGTCCGATCAGCTCGATCGACGGGATCGGCAGCCCCAGGATCGCGCGCAGGTGCAGCTCGAACTGGTTCGGGAATTGCGAGATGAGCGTCACCATGCCGGTATCGTGCGGGCGGGGCGACAGCTCGGAGAAGATCGCCTGATCGCCGCGGACGAAGAACTCGACCCCGAAGATTCCGTGGCCGCCGAGCGCCTCGACCACCTTGCGCGACTGGAATCGCGCGGATTGGAGCGCCTCGCGCGGGATCCCCGCCGGCTGCCAGCTCTCGCGATAGTCGCCCAGCTCCTGCCGATGACCCACGGGCGCGCAGAACAACACGCCGTCCTTGGTCGCGACGGTGAGCAAGGTGATCTCGCTGTCGAATTGGATGAGCTCCTCGACGATCACCCGCGGCCGGTCGCCGCGCATCTTCTCGACCGCATAGTCCCAGGCTGTGCCGACCTCCTCGGTCGTTTTGGCGGTGCTCTGACCCTTGCCCGAGCTCGACATCACCGGCTTGATCACGCACGGAAGGCCGATCTCCTCCGCGGCCGCGACCGCTTCGTCGCGGCTCTCGGCGAAGCGGTATTTGGAGGTGACGAGTCCGAGCTCGCGCGCCGCGAAGTCGCGGATGCCGTCGCGGTTCATGGTCAGCTGCACGGCCTTGGCGGAGGGAACGACGCGCCAGCCTTCTTTTTCGAGCTCGGCAAGCGTCGCGGTGTCGATCGCCTCGAGCTCGGGGACGATGACGTCGGGCTTGTGCTTCTCGACCGCCGCGCGGAGCTTCCTGCCGTCGAGCATGGGGAAGGCCTCGAACGCGTCCGCCATCTGCATCGCCGGCGCATTGGCGTAGCGGTCGCAGGCGACGATCCGGCAGCCGAGCCTTTTGGCGGAGATCGTGAACTCGCGCCCCAGCTCGCCCGAGCCGAGCAGCATCAAGGTGGCGGTGAACATGTGCGGGCGATAGCCGGACGGCGATTGCTCGGCTAGACCGCGCCCAACGGAGGGGGATTCCATGCGTACATTGCTGCTCGTCACCGCCGCGGCCTTGCTGATTGGAGCCGCTCCCGCGAAGAAGCTGCTTACGCCCAACGACATCGTCGCCAAGGCGCCGGCAAGCGCATGGAAGCCGATCCCCGCCGACGACCTGCTGGTGATGGACCTCGCCAACGGCGGCCGAGTGGTGATCCAGCTCGCCCCCGCCTTCGCGCCGGTGCACGTCGCCAACATCAGAGCTCTCGCGCGAGGCGGCTACTGGAATGGCGCGACCGTCTACCGCGTCCAGGACGATTACGTCGCGCAATGGGGCCAGAATGAGAGCACCAGGCCCTGGCCAGCCGGAGTGACCGCCAAGCCCCCCGCCGAATATACCCGGCGGCTGAACGGCCTGAAGATCACGCGGCTCGGCTCGCCCGATCCTTATGCGCCGAGCGCCGGCTTCGCCGATGGCTGGCCGGTCGCTTTTTCACCGAAGAGCGGCTGGGCCGACCTTGCCCATTGCTACGCCAGCGTCGGCGTCGGCCGCGACCTCTCGCCCGACACGGGAACGGGCGGCGAGCTCTATGCGGTGATCGGCCACGCGCCTCGTCAGCTCGACCGCAACATCGCGCTGGTCGGCCGGGTCATCGACGGCATCGACCGCTTGAGCTCGCTCCCGCGCGGCACCGGCGACCTCGGTTTCTATACCGACAAGGTGCAGGACGTGCCGATCGCGCGCATCCGCCTGGCCAACGACATGCCCGCCGCCGAGCGGCCCGCCTATGAATATATGGATACGGAAAGCCCTACCTTCGCGCGCTATCTGCACCTGCGCGCCAACCGCCACGACGCTTTCTATGACCACCCAGCCGGCGGGGTGGACCTGTGCAACGTCCAGGTGCCGGTGAGGAAGAAGAACCCTCTCCCTTGAGGGAGAGGGGGATTCACGCCGCCCAGTCGTGGAGCGCGCGGTTCTTGTGCTGGATCATCACCGGGCCGTTATGCGAGCGCATGCTCGCTTCGGCCAGCGGAAGGGCGGTCGAGCAGAAGGCGCATTCGGCCGACATTCGTCCGATCAGCCATTGGGTCCGGCCGCAGCCCGGGCAATGGTTGACCTCATGCTCGCGATAAACTGCGTGGTAGCCCCGCTCATAAGGCTTCCAGGCTTCGCTGGAAGAAATCGGCATGATGATGATTTCCTTTCGCGCGCGCCAACGAGCGAGGCTGCGCGCGGTTGCATCCATTTACGCCGGTTAAGCCGAATGGACGCGACGAGGCGAGCCTCGCCTGGCCGGCCGTCCCGTTAGGAGGCGATTCCCTCGACCGAGATCGGCTCGGCGAATTCGGCGCCGAGCTTGTCGCCGGCCGTCCATTTGACCACCGCATTGGCGCGGTCGCGGCCCGGGAGCATCAGCCAGACGCGCGAGCCGACCTCGAAATGACCTTCGGCAACGGCCATGAAGCCGCGCTCGGAAATGTTGAGCACCTTCGCTTCGACTCCGCTCGCGCCGAGCTCGCGCATCTTCGCCTCGAGCTCGACCGGCACGCGCGACAAGCGCCGCCGCTCGCTGTGGTCCTCGGCAATACGCGCCTTGATCGTCACGAAGCTCATCTCCACCGCCGCTATTCCAGCGGCGCGTCGAAGGAGAGCCCGATGCGGCCGTCCTTCACCCATCGCACCTGTGACGAGACAAGCCCGCGGTCAAGGAGCTGGAGCACCAGCCGCTCGCCGATGTTGGGGATGTGCGGGAAGATCACCATCGCGCCCGACGACGAGATGTTGACCAGCCGGATGACGTGCTTGCGCCCGCGGAAATCGAGCACGGCGGTGTTCGACACCGCCGAGTGACGCGCCTCGACGCGCTCGTCGATGGTCCGCTTTGCAGTTCGCGGAATCATTCCGCCGTCGAGAAAGAAGCCGGACGCCACTTTGATCTGCCTCCCCACACACGCCAGGCCCGGACTTTAGCCATGCTCGCTTAAGGATTGGTTTGCGACAGAAGGAGCAGGAAGCTCCGCGAGTGTGGCTTGCCGTCACTGGCGAGCGGCCAAACTCGGGTGTATGGATGATCGGATTGGGGGTTATCGTTTGAAATGAACGGGTTGATGCTACCGAAGGCCGCCGGCGTGAAGCCACTCTCATTGTTCACCGCGCTTTCCGCAATGGTCGCGCTGCCGGCCGGCGCGCAAGTCGCTCCGCCGCGCGCTCCAGCGGTCGTCAGGACGAATCCGCCAGCGCCGACGCGGTCCGTGCCGGCGGCGCCGGTGCCCGCCAACCCCGACTTCGCGCCCGACCAGCAGCAGCCGGTGGCGGCCGCTCCCGCGCCGGCGCCGCTTCCGCCGCCGGTCTGGGATCTGGTCAGCGCCGAAGACCTGCTCCACTACATTCAGCAGATCGGAGCCGAAGGGCTCAACCCGGGTGATTACGACCCGCAGGGTCTTCTCGCCGCGATCGGCTCGAACGACATCACTGCGCTGTCGGCCGCGGCCACGCAGCGCTTCGATCTGGTCTCGTCCGATCTCGCGCTCGGCCATGTGAAGAAGCCGGCCCGGATCGACTGGTTTGTGGCCGACAACGACCTCAATGCCGCGAAGCAGGACGCGCTGCTTCGGTCGGCGCTGGCCCAGC
>DASUIB010000040.1:0-9958 GCA_036273235.1 Sphingomicrobium sp.
CGTTACAGGCCGCCAGCGATGAGCACGCCACCGCAGCGGCAAGAAGCTTCGAACGCATGTCGTCTCCTAGCCTTGATCCGGCACTTTCCAGCTATCATCGATCATTTTGATGATCCCGGAGAAATCTTTGTTCCCGCCGCCCCGATCGACGAACCGCTGAAACAGCTCCTCGGCCTCTCCGCCCATCGGCGTGTAGGCGCCGACGCTCCGCGCGGCTTCAGCCGCGAGCCTCAGGTCCTTGAGCATCAAGGCGGCGGCGAACCCGCCCTCGTAATCATGGTCGGCCGGCGTTTCGGGGCCGACGCCCGGCACCGGCGCGTAGCTCGTCATCGACCAGCTCTGGCCCGATGCCTTGGATGAAATATCGAAGAAAACCTGCGGGTCGAGCCCGAGCTTCTGCGCGAGGACGAAGGCCTCGCAGGTCACCGCCATGGTCGCTCCGAGGATCATGTTGTTGCAGATCTTCGCGGCCTGCCCCGCGCCAAGCTGGCCGGCGTGGATCACCGCCCTGGCCATGGGTTCGAGGAACGGCTTCGCGCGCTCGAATTGCCCGTCGGTGCCTCCGACCATGAAGGTCAGGGAGCCGCCCGCCGCCGCCGCGATTCCGCCCGAGACCGGTGCGTCGAGGAAGTCGAAGCCCTTGGTTTGCATGGCTTCGCCGACCTCGCGCGCGCTCTGCACGTCGATGGTGGAACAGTCGATGAGCAGCGTGCCGGGTTTTGCGTTCGGCGCAACGTCATCGGTGAACACCGCACGGACGTGCTTGGCGGCGGGGAGCATGGTGATGACCACGTCCGCGTCCGTCACTGCGTCGGTCGCCGAAGAGGCGGCCGAGCATCCTGCGTTCTTGGCCTTCTCCACGGCTTCCGGCACCAGGTCGAAGGCGCGGACCTCGTGCCCCGCCTTGGCGAGGTTCGGCGCCATTCCGCCGCCCATGTGGCCCAAGCCGATGAATGCGATTTTCGCCAACTCACTACTCCTCGTCATTGCGAGCGGAGCGAAGCAATCCAGCTTCGCGCCACTGGATTGCTTCGTCGCTGCGCTCCTCGCAATGACGACGCAAGATAGCCTATTTCCCCTTCCACTTGCCGGGCCGCTTCTCGACGAAGGCGGCCATGCCTTCCTTCTGGTCCTCGGTCCCGAACAGGCCGTGGAACAGCCGCCGCTCGAACCGAAGCCCCTGCGCCAGCGGCATCTCGAAGGCGGCATTGACCATCTCCTTGACCGCGATCGCGGCGAGCGGCGGCATGGCGGCGATCGCCTCAGCGGTCTTGAGGGCTTCTTCGAGCAGCCGATCCGCCGGTACGACCTTGGCGACCAGCCCGGATCGCTCGGCTTCGGCGGCGTCCATCATCCGGCCGGTGAGGCACATCTCCATTGCCTTGGCCTTGCCGACGGCGCGGGTGAGCCGCTGCGAGCCGCCCATTCCAGGCGTGACTCCGAGCTTGATCTCGGGCTGGCCGAACTTCGCGCTGTCGGCGGCGATGATGAAGTCGGCCATCATCGCGACCTCGCAGCCGCCGCCGAGCGCGAAGCCCGCGACCGCGGCGATCCACGGCTTGCGCGTGGCGGTGACCTTCTCCCAGCCGCCGAAGAAGTCCGACGAATACATCTCGGCGAAGCCTTGCGGCTGCATCTCCTTGATGTCGGCGCCGGCAGCGAATGCCTTCTCGCCGCTGCCGGTAAGGACGAGGCAGCGTTGGCTTTCCTCTTGGTCGTAGGCGGCGAAAACCTCGATCAGCTCCTTCAGAACTTCTCTGTTGAGAGCGTTGAGCGCCTGCGGGCGGTTCAGCGTCACCAGAGTCACCGCGCCGCGCTTCTCGACCAGCACCATATTGTACTCGCTCATGCGACCGTCTCCGCTTGCGGGAAGGGCGTCCATTCTTCGCTCGGCGGCAGCGGGGCGAACAGGACATCGAGCATTTCCTCGGTCACCTCTTCAGGCGTCGGCGGATCCCATTGCGGATCGCCGCTCTTGTCGATGAGGACGGCGCGCACGCCCTCGCGGAAATCGTGGGTTCGGACGACGCGCCCGGCGAGCGCATATTCGGCGCGCATCTCGTCCGCGAAGCTGGCGCGGGTTGCGCCTTCGGCGAGCAGGCGAAGCGACACCTTGCACGACAGCGGGCTCTTGGTTTGCACCGTCGCCAGCTCGCTGTGCGCCCATTCGCTCTCGTCTCCTTCAAGCGCGGCGAGGACATCCTCCAGCCGGTCGGACGCGAACAGCTTGGCGATTTGCGGCAGGTTCGCTTCGATCTTCGCTTCAGGTGCATTGGCGGACGCCGCGCCAAGCGCGCCGTTGGCGCGGGCGGGGGCCTTCATAATCCGCTCGACCAGCTCATCGATCCCGGACTGTTCGATATAATGGCTCGCGAGATTGAGGTAGAGGCACTCCGCACCGTCGAGCCGGGCGCCGGTCAGCACCATGAACTGGCCCACGCGGCCCGGCAGCCGCGACAGATACCAGCCGCCGCCCACGTCAGGGAACAGGCCGATGCTCGTCTCCGGCATGGCGAGCCGAGTGTTCTCAGTCGCGATCCGATAGGTGCAGGGGAGCGAGATTCCGACCCCGCCGCCCATGGTGATTCCGTCCATGATCGCCAGCGTCGGCTTGGGGTAGGTGAAGAGCAGGTGGTTGAGGCGATACTCGGCCCAGAAGAAGCGCTTGGCTTCCTCCGCATCCTCGTTCCCGCTGCGCGCGAGCATGACGACGTCCCCACCGGCGCAAAAGCCGCGGCCTTCGGCATGGTCGATCAGAACGATTTCGGCCGCTGGGTCGCTGCGCCACTTGAGCAGCGCCTCGCTCATCAACTCGCACATCTGCGTGGTGAGGGCGTGGATCGCCTTCGGCCGGTTGAGGCGAAGGCGGCCGACGCCGCCCTCGACACTGATCAGGACGTCGTCGGTCACTGGCGAAGCAGGTCCCGGCTGACGATCACGCGCATGATCTGGTTGGTACCTTCGAGGATCGAATGGACTCGAAGGTCGCGCCAGAAGCGCTCGATCGGATAGTCCATCAGATAACCGTAGCCGCCATGGAGCTGGAGCGCGCGATCGACCACGGAGGAGCCGGTGTCGGTCGCGAGGCGCTTCGCCATGGCCGCGAACCGCGTTTTGTCGGGCGCGTTGGCGGTGACCTTCGCGGCCGCGACGTAGAGCAGGTAGCGCGCGGCCTCGAGTTCGGTCTCCATGTCGGCGAGCATGAACCGGGTGTTTTGGAAGTCGGCGATCGGCTGGCCGAACTGCTGGCGGCCCTTGGTGTAGGCGATCGCCTCGTCGAGGCAGCGCTGGCCGCCGCCCAATGAACAGGCGCCGATGTTGATGCGCCCGCCGTCGAGGCCCATCATCGCGATCCGGAAGCCCTCACCCTCGGCGCCGACGCGGTTGGCGACCGGCACTCGGACCTCGTCGAAATTGACCTGCGACGTGGGTTGCGAATGCCAGCCGAGCTTGCGCTCCTGTCCGCCGAAGCTGACTCCGGGCATGTCCTTCTCGATCACCAGCGCGGTGATGCCTTTGGGCCCCTCCTCGCCCGTGCGGACCATCGCGACCATGACGTCGTTCGCCCCGCCGCCGGAGATGAAGGCCTTGGAGCCGCTGACTACATAATGATCGCCGTCAAGCACCGCCTTGGTCTTGAGCGCCGCCGCGTCCGAGCCGGAGGACGGTTCGGTCAGGCAGTAGCTGCCCATATGCTCCATGGTGATCATCTTCGGCAGATACTTCTGCTTGACCTCGGCCGAGCCGAAGCGGTCGATCATCCAGCAGACCATGTTGTGGATCGAGATGAAGGCGCTGGTCGAGGGGCAGCCATGAGCCATGGCTTCGAAAATCAGCGCGGCCTCGAGCCGTCCCAGCCCGATGCCGCCGCTTTCTTCGCTGACGTAGATCGCGCCGAAGCCCAGCTCGGCGGCCTCCCGGATCGTGTCGCGCGGGAAAATGTGCTTCTCATCCCACTCGGCCGCGTTGGGCGTGATCGCGTCCGCGGTGAACCTGCGCGCCATTTCCTGGATCTGAAGCTGGTCTTCGGTCAGGTCGAACTGGCTCATCGTCGCGCCTCCTAGGGCGCGCTCAGATTGTCAGCAAGCCCGCTACAGGCTCACCATTTCTCGCCGAACGGCCGGACCGTCGTCTCGAACGTCCAGGCGGATCGCGGCTGTTTCGCCAGCCAAAGCGCTGTCGCGGCAACGTCGTCCGGCTTGATGAAGAAATCGTCGGCTTTGTCCGGCATCCGCTCGCGCGTTCGCGGCAGGTCGACGACCGCATCGATGACGATTAGCGAGACGTGGATGCCCTGCGGCCACAATGATCGCGCCATGGATTGGACGAGGATGCGTTGCGCTGACTTGGCTGAAGCGAAGCCTGCAGTCTGCGGGCCGCCGCGAAGCGACGCCGTCGCGCCGATAAAGATGATCGCTCCGCGCCCTGCGGCCTTCATCGCCGGGATCACCTGCTGGCTCGACGCGAGCGCGCCAAGTGCATTGACGCGCCACGCATTCTCGAATGCCTCGAGGCTGATGTTCTCCGCGTCACCGCGAACACCCGAACCCGCATTGTAGATGAGCACGCCGGGATCTCCGAGGTCTCTGCAGATCGCCTTGAACGTCTCTGTGATGCTTCCGGGGTCGGTCACGTCGCACGAATAGGCGCGCGCATCGCCGATCTCATTTGCCAATCTTTGGGTGAACTCGACGCCGCGGGCGAGCAGGGCCAGGCTCATGCCCTCCCGCGCGAATGCCCTCGCAAAGGCGGCGCCGTTGCCTTCGCCGACGCCAACCACCACGCAAACCGGCTTTGCCATCGGTTAAGCCGGTTCCTCCTGAAGCAATCCTTCGAAGCGGAGGACGTGACGAACCGACGGACGCTGCATCATGCGTTCGCGGAAGGCGCGGAGGTTGGGCCATTGATCGAGGCCGATCATCTTTTCCGCCCAGCCGGTGATCACGAACAGATAAGCGTCGGGCAGCGTCAGATCCTCGCCCATCAGGAAAGGCCCGGTCCCGAGCCGCTTGTCGATATAGTCGAGCTTCTTCTTGAGGTCGCCGGTGACGAACTGCTTGAACTCGTCGGTCGCATTCTGATTGAACAGGAAGCCGAACCTCTTGTGCAGCTCGGTGGTGATGAAATTGACCAGCTCGAGCACCCGGTAGCGGCGGAAGTCGCCAGCGGGCGGCAGCACTTCGGGCCAGCTCGCGCGGTCGCCGAGATATTGAAGGATCACCGCATTCTCGGTCAGCACCTCGCCGCTGTCGAGCTCGAGCGCCGGGACCGCGCCCTTGGGATTGACCTTCAGGTAATCGCTGCCGTCCTCGAGCGTCTTGGCCTTCAAGTCGACGCGCTTGGCGTCATGGTCCAGGCCGATCTCGTGGAGCAGGATGTGCGGCGCCTGGCTGCAGGCGCCCGGCGAATAATAGAGGATCATCCTTAGTCTCCTTTTACTGCGAGTTGGTGGTGCCGAGACTGTTCACATCGGGATTGTCGAAGCCGTTCTGGAGCTGGTTCGACGGAGTCGTGCTGCTTTCGTCCGCGGGCAGCGTTTCCATCTGGACGTTGCCCGCAGCCACTTGATTGTCAGGGATCCCTTCGTCGATCGCGATGGTGTTGTTCTGCGCCTGCTGCTGTTTGTGGCAGGCGCCAGGCGCGAGTGCTGCGATGCCGAGCAGGACGATGATCTTAGCATTTCGCATAGGTGTAGCTCGCTGCCGGGTTGGTCTCGGTTCGTGTCAGCTTGTCGCGGTTTCGTTTCAAGGCTTCGTACCGGGTCCAGCTTTTGCCTTCTCCGCTGAAGCCGAAACGACCGTTCAGCGCCTGCGGGCTCGATTGGACGTCGTTCAGGGGCACGCCGCGCGATTCGTAGAAGCGGAGCTCGTTCGTGTTGATCACCAGCAGGCCCTTTGCATTGGCGAGCGGCGCGGTGCAGTCGGCGGGGGTGAGGCCCCAGCGGCCTTGCAGCGCCGGAGGAATTGGTAAGGCTGACGTCGACGCGGCAGAAGCCGAAGGCGCGGCGCCATTCTCCGGTGGCGCCCCCGCGGGGCTCGGCGCCGCCTGGTTCGCCGGAAGCGGCAGGGCCGTCACCGCGTTCGCCCCTTTCGCGACCGGATCGGACTTCGAGCAGGCCGCGATTGAAGCGATAAGGGCGAAGGTCACGAGCGGAAGGCGAAAGCGCATTCTCTATCAACGCTATTGAACGCGGCCGGTATCCCTCACTTGCGGCGCTCTACCAGCGGTTCTTCGCCGAAGATCACCCCGAAACCATAATGGTAGGTAATGTCGCAAGGCGGAGACTCGTCATGCCTGATCTCAATTCTATGCAGAATTGACTCGTCGCGATGGTCGCCAACAAGCACTGGCCCATCAACGCGCACGAGAAGCAGATAGGGACTATGCGGATGCTCGTAAGCAAAAAGGCCGTAGCGAAGATTGGCCGAATCACTGATGTCGGCGACATAAGATCTTCGCCGTCGCTCGACCACGTCACCCATTTGTTTGGGCTGAGCCCAGTTCTCGCTGAAGCCCGCATTTACCCACGATGTGCCGAGATTCAGTCTCAGCATCCCATTGTGAATTCCGGAATAGCTCAGCGATACGGACTCGCCTGCGTTGGCCGTGATCATTAAATCACCTAGGCAAACGCGTGCCGGCCCAGCTGTGGTGAAGTCCTTTGCGTCCCCTAAGACGGCGCCATTTACAGTCCGAGGTGCGGGCAGGTGCGCTGCGGCGGCGAGAAGTGCCCCGATAAGCATCAGCCCATCGTCGGGATCATGAACGCGGTCTTGTTGTCGGCGTCGACGAAGCCGTCCGGCCAGCGCTGGGTAACGACCTTGTTCTTGGTCCAGAAGCGCAAGCCCTCCTGGCCGTACTGGCCGATGTCGCCGAAGCCCGAGCGCTTCCAGCCGCCGAAGCTGTGGTAGGAGACCGGGACCGGGATCGGCACGTTGACCCCGACCATCCCGACATTGACCCGCGCGGTGAATTCGCGCGCGGCGTGGCCGTTGCGGGTGAAGATCGCGACCCCGTTGCCATATTCGTGCTGGCTCGGAAGGCGGACCGCCTCCTCGAAATTCTTCGCGCGGACCATTTGCAGGACGGGGCCGAAAATCTCGTCCTTGTAGGTCTTCATGTCGGGCGTGACGCGGTCGAAGAAGGTCGGGCCGATGAAAAAGCCTTCCTCGTGCCCCTGGAGCATGAACCCGCGGCCGTCGACCACCAGCTCGGCGCCCTCGTCGATGCCCGTCTGGATGTAATTCTCGATCCGCTCCTTGTGGGCCTTGCTGACCACCGGGCCGTAATGCGCCTCGGAATCGGTCGAGACGCCGACGCGCAGCCCTTCGATCGCGGGGATGAGCTTCTGGCGCAGCTTGTCGGCAGTCTCATCGCCGACGGGCACGACAACCGGAAGCGCCATGCAGCGCTCGCCGGCGGAGCCGAACGCAGCGCCGGCGAGGTCGTTGACCACTTGGTCGAGGTCGGCGTCGGGCATGACGATGCCGTGGTTCTTGGCGCCGCCCATCGCCTGGACGCGTTTCCCGTTCGCGGTGCCGCGGGCGTAGATGTACTGGGCGATGTCGGACGAGCCGACGAAGCTCACCGCCGCGATGTCCGGATGGTCGAGGATCGCGTCGACCATCTCCTTGTCGCCGTGAACGACGTTGAGGATTCCGTCGGGAAGGCCCGCTTCCTTCATCAGCTCGGCGAGGCGAACGGGGACGCTCGGGTCGCGCTCGCTCGGTTTCAGAATGAACGCGTTGCCGCAGGCGATCGCCATTCCGAACATCCACATCGGGATCATCGCGGGGAAGTTGAACGGCGTGATTCCGGCGCCGATGCCGAGCGGCTGGCGGATCGAATAGACGTCGATTCCCGGCCCCGCGCCCTGGGTATATTCACCTTTCAGCGCCTGCGGGATCCCGCACGCATATTCGATCACCTCGAGGCCGCGCTGGACGTCGCCGCGGGAGTCGGCGAGCACCTTGCCGTGCTCGGAGCTCAGCAGGTGCGCGAGCTCGTCCATGTTCTTCTCGACCAGCTCGCGATACTTGAACATCACCCGGGCGCGGCGCTGCGGATTCGTCGCCGCCCAGGCCGGCTGTGCAGCCTTGGCCGCATCGACGGCCTTCTGGAGGTCGGCCGAGGTTCCGAAGCGGACATTGGCCTGGACCTGGCCCTGGTTGGGATCGAACACATCGCCCTTCCGCTCACCGCTGGCGAAGGTGGAACCGCCGATGAAATGGTCGATGCTGCGCAACATGGATACGCCTCAATTTGCTGGTTTGGGGTCGGCGCTCCCCTAGACCCAGGCTGAAGCAAATGCCAGTTGCCGGAGCGCCAAAGGGGAGAGTCGAATGCGTAAGATCCCGATCTTGATGTGCGTCAGCCTGATGGGTGCGACGCCGGTGTCTTCACCAGACGCGAAGCTGCGGGCGATCGTCGCTCCGGTCAGCGCGGCGCAGCTCAGGCGTTACGACGCAACCCTGGTGAGTTTCGGGACCCGGCACACGCTCTCCTCGCAAACGGACTCGAAGCGCGGGATCGGCGCGGCGCTCAACTGGGCTGAGAGCGAGTTCAAAAGCGACGGCCTTCCGACGGTGCGCCCCTGCGATACGTTTACCGGCGACCGGCTGCCGTCGCCGACGCGGGTCTGCGACATGGTCGCGATCCAGCGCGGGACCGAACGGCCGAATGACGTTGTCATCATCACCGCCCACATCGACAGCCGGGTCAGCGATCCGATGAACGCCAATGCGTTCGAGCCCGGCGCCAATGACGACGGTTCCGGTTCCTCGGCAGTGCTCGAGGCCGCGCGCGTGCTCAGCAAGCACAAGTTCCCCGGGACGATCGTCTACTCGCTCGACTCGGGAGAGGAGCAGGGGCTCTACGGCGCGAAGGTGATCGCGGCCTATGCCAAGGCGCAAGGCTGGAACGTCATTGCCGATCTCAACAACGACATCATCGGCAACAGCTGCTCGTCCGACGGCGTGTGCGACTCGACGCATGCACGCGTGCTGTCCGAAGGGCCTCGGTCGCAGGGCGAAACCGAGCTGATGGCCGCGACCCACAGCCTCGGCGGCGAGAATGACGCTCCCTCGCGCAACATCTCGCGCTTTCTCGCCAGCCTCGCCGACCGGCTGCACATCGGCCTCACTGTGCGGCAGATCTGGCGCACGGACCGCTTTCAGCGCGGCGGCGACCACATCCCGTTCCTGCAGCTCGGTTTTCCCGCGGCGCGGATCACCGTCGCGGTCGAGAATTACAATTGGCAGCACCAGGACGTGCGGGTCGAGAACGGCGTGCATTACGGCGACACGATCGACCATGTGGACTTCGCCTATCTCGCGAAGATGACGAAGCTGAACGTTGCCGCGCTCGCGGCGATCGCAAGCGCGCCGCCGCCGCCGGACTCGAAGGTCGAGGGCGGGGTGAGCACGGACACGACGGTCACGTGGACGCCGGTTCAGGGCGCCGCCGCATACGATATCCGCTGGCGGCGCACGGACGCCAACCAGTGGGAGGTCTCCCGCGGCGTGCCAGCGAGTGGCTGCGCCGCGACGTGCAAGATGGTCCTGCCCCACATTCGGGTCGACGATTGGGTGTTCGGAGTCGCTTCGGTCAGCAGGGACGGGTTCGAGAGCCCGGTCGCCTCCGCCGTTCCGGGCGGCGCGTTCCATCCCTATGTTGCTCCGCAGAAGAAGCAATAGCCGTCACCCTGAACTCGTTTCAGGATCCATTTCTTTGAAGATCGCCGTTCGTCTCCTACATGGATGCTGAAACAAGTTCAGCATGACGGGAGTAGAGTCATGGCCGGCGGTTGGACGCGCGACGGCGCGGTTCAGGACCAGATCGACGACACGGTGAAAGACGCTGTGCTTCGCGCTCGCGCACTGACGCCGAAGGGCGACAGCGCCGAGGAATGCGACGATTGCGGCGAGCCGATCCCGAAGAAGCGGCGCGAGGCGCTTCC
>DASUIB010000041.1:0-34162 GCA_036273235.1 Sphingomicrobium sp.
ACCGCGACAGCGTTGATGGACCGGACCGTTTCGATGCCGAGACCGCCCGCGCCCCCCTGGTACGCGAGTGAGCTGTCGGCGAACCGATCGCAAAGCACCCAGCGGCCACTCTCCAGGGCAGGCCGAATCACCTTCTCCACATGGTCGGCGCGCGCGGCGGCGAACAGCAGCACTTCAGCGGGCGCTCCCCATCGTTCTTCGGCGCCCGCCAACAGCAGCTCGCGAATTCTCTCTGCTCCATCACTTCCGCCCGGCTCCCGGGTGACCAGAACATCTAGGCCGCGACTCCGAAGCGCTTGGGCCAGCGCTCTCGCCTGTGTCGATTTGCCGACCCCCTCCCCGCCTTCGAGCGTGATGAACCTGCCGCGGCTCACGCCACTAGATGAGCTGCTTGAGGCCGAGCCAGATGCGGCCGAAGAAGCCCGCGCGGCCGACATCGTCGCCGGCGACCAGCGGCACCACCTGCGGGGGCGTGTCGCCGGTGGTGACGATCAGCTGCGCGACCTCCTGCCCCTTGGCGATCGGCGCGATCAAGGGACCGTCGTAGCGGATCTTCATGCTGGTCGCGCCGCTGGCGAGGCCTGCGGGCACGGTCACCGCGAGGTCGCGCGAGGCGACCAGCGGGACTTCGCTCGAGCTCCCCATCTGCACGTCGGCGGTGCCCACCTTTGCGCCCGACTTGAACAGCGGCTTGTCGTTCCACGCGTTGAAGCCCCATTCGATCAGCCGAGTCGATTCCTGCACGCGCTGGTTCCAGCTCTCCATCCCGGCGAGTACTTCGATCAGGCGGCGGCCGTTCTCCTCGGCAGAGCCGGTGAAGCCATAGCCTGCCTCGTCGGTGTGGCCGGTCTTCAGGCCGTCGGCGCCGCGAACGTGGCCGAGGATCGGGTTGCGGTTTTCCTGCGTGATGTCTTTTCCAGCGCCCATCGTCTTGCCCCAGGTGAAGCTGGGGAGGCCGTAATATTTCTTGTAAAGCGTCGGATGGTGCTCGATCGTCGCCTGCGCGATCTTCGCGAGGTCGCGGGCGGTTACATAAGTGACTCCGTTGTCGGGCCAGCCGTTCGCCGTTCCGAAATGGCTGTTGGTGACGCCAATCTTTTTGGCGAGCGCGTTCATCTGGCCGGTGAAGGCCTGCTCGGTGCCCGCGATACATTCCGCGAGCACGACCGCAGCGTCGTTGCCGGAAAGGGTCACAACCCCCTTGATGAGGTTGTCGACGCTGACCTGCTCGTTCGGGCTCAAGAACATGGTGGAGCCTTGGGCGTGCCACTTCTGCCAGGTCTCGGGCCGAACGGTGCAGATCTTGTTGGGCGAGAGCTGCCCCTTGTCGATCAGCTCGAACGCGACCTCGGTGGTCATCATCTTGGCCATGGACGCCGGCGGCATGTGGGCGTCGGGGTTCTTCGCATACAGCACCGCGCCCGAATTGACGTCGTAGAGGTAGGCGACCTTCGCCGGCGTATCGAATTGCGGCGCCGCGGCGGGCGCGCCGGTGGCAAGGAGAACGCAAGCGGCGGCTGTGGAGAGAAGGAGATTGCGCGGCATCGAAACTCTGTCTTCCCCCGATTGAGACTGATGAATGTCGCTGTTTACCGCCGCGCAATCGCATCCGCCAGAACCCCGACCGAAATCGCGTAGAAATTCGAGCAATTGTAATCGAGGATCGCGCGATAGTTGGTGGTCAGCAGGTAGGCGGTCGCGTTCGGGCCGTCGGGCTCGATCAGGCTTGCCATCTCATTGTCGGGGAGCGACCGCCCAAGCGGCGTCACCCCAAGCGAGCGCCACTCGCGCATGCTGAGCCAGCGGCTCATCCGGCGGTACACCTGCGGGCAGCGCGGGGAGGTGATCCGCGAGACGATCGCGTAGCGGTTGAGGTTCGCGGGCGTGCGCACCGGGATGCCCCAGGTTACGTTCGGCTTCCAGCCCGCATCGCGCATGTAGGCGGCGATCGAGGCGAGCCCGTCGAGCTCGTCCGACCAGATGTCGGCATAGCCGTCGCCGTCCCCATCCGCCCGCAGTCGAAGCACGACCGAAGGCATGAACTGCGGATAGCCAGTCGCCCCCGCCCAGCTGCCCTTCAGGCGCCAGCGCGGAACGCCCTGATCCATCAGCTTCAACGCATCGACGAACTCGCTTTCGAACAGCTGACGGCGTCGGCCATAGTATCCGAGGCTGGCGAGCGCCTGTAGCAGGTCGGTGTCGCCGGTCACGGTACCGTAGCTGGTCTCCATCCCCCAGATCGACATAAGGATCGCGGGATCGACTCCATAGCGCGCGTAGATACGGCTCAGCCCATCGTAATGCTCACGGTAATTGGCCTGCCCGCGCGCAATCAGCGATGGTGTGACATGGGTGCGGAGGTAGGGCGCGAGCACGCCGACGACTCCGCCGAAACTATGAGCAACCGGCTCGGTTCTCTCGAGTTCGATCACCCTGTCGTTGACCGAGAGTCCCGGAACATTCGCCTGGATGGTCGGCTCGCGCACCCCCTGGAGCCTCGCGAGTGCGGCAAGGCGGACCTTATAGGTATCCCAGCCATAAGCGGAGGTTTGTGCCGGAGTAATGGTGGGGATCGTTGCCTGAGCGAGCTGGACCGGCTGCTGGGTGATCGGCGCCGACGCCGACCCGATCGACGCGGCAGCCGCTGCAATCCACGACCAACTGCTCATTCCCGGCAAAACGCCCTCCTCAAGACATCCGAGGCTAGAGTGAAAAACCCGCGGGCGGCCAGCTTGGTTCACCGCGCGCCTTGCACGTCCCGTCCCGACACGCGATAGCTCCGGCGTATCGGGACGGGATGGGTGGCCGAGCGGTTTAAGGCACCGGTCTTGAAAACCGGCGACGTGCAAGCGTCCGTGGGTTCGAATCCCACCCCATCCGCCAAGCCGCCACGACTCCTTATCGGCAGGCATGCAACGCTGGCTTAGCGCTGCTAAACATTCAGCTTGCATTAACGCTACAATTGTAGCTAAACAACAAATGTAGCGCGGCGATTCGGCCGCTTTGGACAGGATATGAAAATGCTCAGCAAGCTCCCGCCCCGCGAACGCCAGATCGTCGATATTCTCTATGAGCGAGGGCCGGTGCTGGTCTCGGAAATCTGCGAGGCGCTTCCGGACCAGCTGAGCGGTTCGGCGGTGCGCGCGATGCTCAAGCGACTCGAGGACAAGGGTTTCGTCCGGCGCAACGAATCGGCTCGCGGGTTCATCTACAGTCCCGCCGTTTCTGAATCCGCGGCCAAGAAATCGGCGCTGAGCGAGATTGTCCGGGTGTTTTTCAATGGTTCTCCCGCGAATGCCGCGAGCGCGTTGCTCGGCATGTCCGAAAAGCTCAAGGAAGATGAGCTCAGCGAGCTCGAACAGATGATCGCTCGCGCCCGCCAGGCAAAAGGAAAGAAGTAATGTCCGTCCTGATCGCCATCGCGCTCAAGTCGCTGCTGGTCGCCGGGCTCACGCTTGGGCTGCTTGCGCTAATGAGGCACCGCTCAGCGGCCGAGCGCTCGTGGGTTGCCCATATCGGCCTTCTGGCACTGATGATCATGGCCTTTGCCCCGCTCGCGCTGCCGAGCTGGAACGTCGAGGCCCCTGCGCTGTTCGCCCAGGGCCCGGCCACCGAGGCTCCTGCTGCGAGCCCCCTCCCGGTCGCGCAGTTCACCCGTCTCCGGTCCGGCGCGCCAGCCACTCCAGTGCCCCTCACCCCTCCGGCATCGCGGCCGAGGCTGAGCGCGGCATTGGTGGCGTCGGCCGTCTATGCGGTCCCCGCGGCCGTGTTGCTGCTCATCACCTTGCTTGCGCTTGCGCGACTGATCGCCCTGCGGGCGCGCGCCGACGTGCTTGTGGACGGCCACTGGCTGACCGCCCTCGCGCGCGCCCAGAAGCGCATGGGGTTCAAGCACGGAACAGCCCTGCTTACGAGTAATGCGCTCGCCTCACCCATCAGTTGGGGACTTGTGCGGCCGGTCATCCTGCTCAACAGCCGCGCGGTCGAGGCATCGAACGAGGCGGAGGCGATCCTCGCTCATGAGCTCGCGCATGTGGCGCGGATGGACTGGGTGAAGCTGCTGCTGGCCCGGCTCACGACCGCGCTGTTCTGGTTCAACCCGCTGGTATGGGTGCTCGCCCGCGAAGCGCACCAGCTGCGCGAGGAGACGGCAGACGACGCGGTGCTCGCCGCCGACATCGCCGATACCGATTACGCGCAGCTGCTGGTCGGAGTCGCGCGGCACGAATGCTCCGGCCTGTTGCTCGGCGCGCACGGCGTCGCTCCGTCCAAGAGTTCGCTTGCGCGGCGCGTGGCGCGGGTGCTCGACGGCAAGTCGGTCCGTGGACCGGTCGCTCGTGGGTTCACGGTCGGCGTGTTCGTGGGCGCCGTCCTGGTCGCAGCCCCGCTCGCCGCCCTCACCTTGACGCCGGGCGGTCCGACGCTCGCCAAGCCGCTGGCGGCACGCGCCGGCGAATCGCCGCGTTACTACGGCCGTACCGTTCCGGTGGCGGAGGTTCCGGCCGACCTTCCGCACATCATCGCGAGCGGAGTTTCGACGTCGGTCGCGACGGCGGCGGCGGCGATGGCGCCGGTACGAACGGTGGTCTCGGACCCCGCTCCTATCAGCATGGTCGCCGCGAACGGCAACAGGATCGTCTCGAAATCCAACGGTGAGACAATTTTTCGTTCCACCGAAGGCACGATCACCGTCTCTCCTCCGGATTCAAGCGGCCGTCGAAGGGCGGTGCTCAGCAGCCCGGAGGGGACTCTGGTCAGCTATCTGGCCCCAGGCGAAATGCCGCCAATGCCGCCAGTGCCCCCAGTGCCGCCGCCCCCGTCAGCAAGGCAGAAGAGTGCAATTGACCACGCGATCCAAATGAGGGCGGTCGGAGCAACGCCGGAATATGTCGCCTCGATGAGGTCCGTGCTTCCTCAGCTCCGGCTGACGGCAGACGATATCGTCTCGCTCAAGGCGGTCGGCGTCACGCCCGAGTTCATTCATGAGCTGGCGCGGCAAGGATATCGCGACGTAACCGCCGACGACATCTCCGGCGCTTATGCTGTGGGGGTACGCTCCGATTACATCCGTGGCATGGCGGCTGTGGGTTATCCGCGAATTTCGCTTCGCCAGCTTACGGAAATGCGAGCCGTCGGAGTGATGCCGAGCGATGTGGAGCGCTTCCGCCGCGCCGGCTTCACCCACCTCGACGTCGACGAGCTCGTCCAGGCGAAGACGCTCGGCCTCACCCCCGAAGAAATAAGGGCAAGCCGAGACGACCCGTAAGCTCCGCCTGACCCGCTGAACTGATCAATTTTGGTCAAAATTCGAACGCCTGAACAGGCGAACGGGAGAACTTTGCTCCAAGACTTGAAAGGAGACCCGACCATGAACCGCTGTCTCGCTCTTATCGGCGCCCTGATCCTTGCCTTCATCAGCGTCGCATCGGCGTGCACCGCCGCACCTGCCGAATGGATCCACTTCACGCTCGAGCCGCAGCGTGGCGACGGCGACCGGATTCAAGCCAGCTTTCGCCACGACTCTCGCGACCACGAGAACAATTGGTCGACCGGGTTTCGCCCGTCCGACTTCGTGGGACTCGACCTTGCGGGATTTCGTGGCGCCGGCAGCCGCCCCCTCCGCTTCGCCGTGATCCGCGAAGCCGGAAGACTGGATTGCTCCGGCAACGGCGGCGCCGGCTATGCGGCCGGCTATTGCAGCTTCACGCCCGATGCCGGCTTTGTCCGGCTTCTCGAGGCTCGCGGCATCGGTCGCCCTACCGATGAGCAGGCCTTCGGGCTGATGGCGGTGAACGCCCGCCACGACCTGATCGACGCGGTCGCTGCGGCCCGTTATCCCACGCCTTCGATCGACAATCTGATGGGGCTTTCGGCGCTGAGTGTGACCGCCGCCTACATCAGCGACATGGCTCGTGTTGGTTATCGCCCCCAGAGCATCGACACCTTGATCCAGTTCAAGGCGCTCGACATCACACCCGAGTGGATCGCCGGCTTCGCCCGCATCGGCTACGCGGACCTTCCGGGCGACGAACTCGTGCAACTGAAGGCGCTCGACATCACGCCGGAGTTCATCGCCGGCTTCGACCGCATCGGCTACCGGCACCTGCCGGTCGATCAGCTGGTCCAGCTCAAAGCGATGAACGTCACGCCCGAATTCGTCCAACGGGTAGCCGCGGTCGACGCTTCGCTGCCGCCTGTCGACAAACTCGTGCAGCTTAAGGCATTCGACAGGAGCCACTGACAAGAGCTCCTCGGCCGCAACCACGTTGGTGGGTCCATTGGACCTCTTGGTCGAAACGGGAATGCCGCAGAGGAGTTACCAGGGCAGACCGGATTCGGCGACTCGCCAATGAGAGCTGCATTAGCTATCCGATACGTTTGAATGGCCGACCAGGGGCAGAACGCTGAACTATTATGGTCCAGCGAAATCAGGCTGGACCTGCTTGGACCCGTGCGGCTCGGCAATTCGGCAGGGGACGATTTCACCCCCAAGGCCCGCAAGACCCGGGCTCTTCTCGCCATTCTGGCATTGTCAAAGGGCGCTGTCACTCGATCGCGCCTGACCGAGCTACTCTGGGGCGACCGGGGAGAGGAGCAGGCCAAGGCAAGCTTGCGTCAAGCGCTCTACGAGCTGCGTGAGCTGGCGAGTAGCGGCTTTGTGGTCGCTAACCGGGAATCGGTCGCTCTCGGTGGGAAGAAGCTCCCGAGCGACTTCTCTCTGCTTCAGCGGCGGCTTGAAAACCATGATGCAGAGGGCGTTGCTGCCGCGCTTCGGGACATCGACTACCCATTGTTGGCGATGCTCGACGACATCACGCCTGAACTCGACGAGTGGCTTCGCGACGAACGCGCGCGAATCTCAGCGACGATCATCGGCAAATGCATCGAGCTTACAGGGGCGGAGATTGGCACCGGCAATTTTGAGGGCGCGCGTCAAATCGCGGATCAGCTCGAAAGACTCGATCCGCTCGACGAACGGGTCATTCAATTCGGCATCCGAGCGGATATCGCGGCGGGCGACCGGTCGGCGGCGATGCGTCGGCATCGCCGGTTCAAGCAGCGTCTAAAAGAGCAGCTGGGGTTCGAACCGTCGCCCAATACCGACGCGCTGCTTCGAGATGTGAGTGCGCCGGGTCCGGCCACGTCTGATCGGAACGCGCCGGGAGCAGGCTCCAGGGCTGGTTGGCCCGGCAAGCGGAAAACGATCGCAGTCATTGTTGCCGTTGCTCTGGCAATAGGATCCGTCGCCGGATACGTTTTCCTTCGTTTTTTGCCTGCTGCCGCAACGCCCACTGTCGCCGTCTTGCCATTCGACGATCTGGGTCGAAAGAAGGATGATTATTTCGCCTCGGGCGTTTCCGACGAAATCTTGAACCTTCTCGCTCACCAGCGGGCGATGAAGGTGCTTGGCCGAGTATCGGCCGAGCAGGTCGCTGGCGGCCGTGATTCGCTCACAACGGCGCGGAAGCTGGGAGTCACCTATCTTCTCGACGGCAGCCTTCGCACTGCTGACGACCGCGTGCTGGTCATTGCAAGGCTCACGCGCGTCTCCGACGGAGCGCAGGTTTGGTCCGAGCGATACGAGCGGCACATTGGCGATATTTTTGCCGTTCAGGGCGATATCGCACGTTCGGTCGCTTCACGGGTCGCAGAGTCGTTCGCGCCCTCTGAGGAGCCGCAAGGCACCACGCCCGAAGTCTATGACCGTTATCTGGCCGCAAGGCAGCTAATCCGCGAGCGCCGCGAAGTGACGCTTGCCGAAGCCGAGCGACTGCTCCGGGAAGCCATTGCGCTCGATCCACATTATGCGCCCGCTTTTGCCGAACTCGCACAAGTGATCATGCTCCGGGCAAATGATCCTACGGCCTATGGCTCGCTGCCGATCGCCCAGGCGCGTGCGGAGGCAGAACCTTTCGCGCTCAGAGCACATCAATTGGATCCGAGCCTGGGGGACGCCTATGCCAGTCTGGGTTTTCTGTCTTTCAGCTTCGCTCCACAGGCTGAACCCTATTTCCGCAAGGCCGTGGAGCTAAGTCCGCAACGGCCCGACTTTCATCGCTGGCTCGGCGAAACCTTGGTGAACGAAGACCGGTACGACGACGCGATTGCCGAATTCAAGCGGGCCGTCGAAATCGACCCTCTATGGGGGCTGAGCTACGATCACCTGATCGGGGCCTTGTACCTGGTCGGGCGAAAGGATGAGGCGCATCGATATCTAAATCGTTTCCTGTCTCTCAGCACCGACCAGCGAGCCAAGCTCTTGCTGCTTCTGACGGTGGTGAAGGAAGATAACCGGATCGCGGACGAGTACCGAATCTCAGGCCAGCTGTTCAACGCCTATCCTCAAGAACGGCAAAACCGCCTGGATTTCGCGACAACCCTTGCGGAACTCGGCGAACCCGCGCGAGCGCTAGAGCTGATGAAGGGTAACAGCGTCGCCACTGCGGCTTTGAGTTCGAACTGGCCGTTGCTTGTCCGCGCCACCGATGCCCTTGGCTCCGAATACTGGAACGAAGCACGTTTCTGGAACGCCGGGCGTCTCCTGATCGAATCGGGTCACGCAGACGCGATCGTACGCAGATACGATCGTGACCGTAACCTCGTTGTAAGCGGCCGAATCAATGCTTCGGCTATCGCCGATCCGAGTACGATTATTGCGTTGCGCGAGGCAGGGAGGACATCCGACGCAAACCGGCTTTTGGCGTTGATGCAATCGAGGAATGCATCCTTGCCCAATCGCGGGCTGCTCGGAGAAGAAAAATCGCTCACCGGACTGATGATCGCGGTCATGACCGGCGATCGGGAGAGAGCCGTTCGAGGACTCGATCAACTGTCTCGGCGCGATCCTTTGGCGCTCGCCTACATTCCTGCCACCGCCCTCCGTTACGACCCGTGCTTTGCACCGCTGGCCAATGATCCTCGATTCAGCCAAATCGAAGACAGGGTCCGGATTGCAATAAACGGTGTTCGCCAAAACCTCGGCCTGCCGCCGATCAGCCGTCGGGCCTGGATCAGCGATTCCAAAACGCTTTTGACGACAAATTGACGATTTTTCCGCGCCGGCAATGACGGTCCGCGCGCATTTGCGCGTGCTGTTCGTCCACGGAAGTTCGCGTCTTATGACCATCCCACACCCTGTTCGTCGTTCCGCAGAAGCGCGCTGGAATGCCGAGTCTCGAACCCATAGCTCGTCCCCGCAAAGGAGACGAAGGATGGCGTGGAGACTGCTTGTCACCAGTGGTATTGCGGCGTTCACCGTCTCTCCGGCACTGGCCCAAACGCCGGGGCCCGCCGCAGCTCCGCAAGGCACGTCCACGCCAGCGCCGGCGTCGAGGACAACCGCCTACGACGCTACCTTCTTTGCTAAATATGCGCCGCGCACCGCGCTCGACATCGTCCAACGCATTCCGGGGTTCACGCTCGACCTCGGCGCAAACAACAATAACAACGGCAACGGGCCTGCCGATATCCGCGGCTTTGCCGGAGTCGCCGGCAATGTCGTCATCAATGGCGAGCGGCCGAGCACCAAGTCCGAGCCGCTCGATGCTTATCTGAGCCGAATTCCGGCGAGCCGGGTCAAGCGCGTCGAGGTCGGTCCCGGCGATCTCTATGGCGCCGATTATGCGAGCAAGAGCCAGGTCGCCAACCTCATCCTGATCGAGGGTGGACCGGGCGGCGTGAGCGGAAACGCCAGCGTGACCGCAGAGCGGCATTACACGGGTCGAGTGACACCGACGGCAAGCGGTAGCGTGAGCCTCAACCGCGGGCCTTCAACCTTCAACATCGCCGGCGACACGGCGTGGGTGGACCTCACGGAGGAAGGTGCCGACGTCGTCACCGATCCCGCAACCGGACAGCTCATCGAATTCCGGCGCAAGAGGAACGTTACGAACAATTATTCGCCGTTCGTCTCGGCGAGCTGGTCGCTCGACGAGGGGCCTTCCGATTCCGCGAACTTGAATCTCCGCTATCACTTCGACCGGTTTCACCTCTTTCAAACCGCTCACGTATTTCCGGCTGACGCCTCCGAGCACGACGACACGGTGGTTGAAAATTATCCGACGAAGAGCTTCGAGATCGGCGGAGACGTCACTCGCCCGCTAGCGGGCGGTGCGCTGAAGTTTGTCGGGCTCGCCAGCCGCCAGCGCCGTCATACGCTCGATGAAAGCGACACCGGAAATCTCGGCCACACCGAAGTCGTCGGAGGGGTCCAACAGCTCTCGCAGTCGCAGCGGAACGAGACGCTCGGGCGCGTGACCTGGAGCAATCCCAAGCTACTCGGCTTTCAATTCGAAAGCGGCGCGGAAGTCGCGTGGAACACGCTCGATTTCAATCTCAACCTGTTCACGTTCGACCAGAGCGGCGTCAAAACGCGTGTTGACCTTCCGCTCGACAATGCGCGGGTGACCGAGCTTCGCGGCGAGTTCTGGATCAACGGCAGCAGGCCGCTGACCAAGACGCTGCGGATGGATCTCGGCCTCAATTATGAAACGTCACGCCTCAAGGTAAGCGGCGATGCGACGGCGGACCGCGCGCTGAGTTTCCCCAAACCGAGCATCACGCTGGATTGGCGCCCGGGGCATGGCTGGGACGCCGAACTCATCCTTCGCCGCACCGTTGCACAGCTCGACTTCTTCGATTTCATCAGCGTGGCCGACCTCGGCAGCAACCAGGTCAACGGCGGCAATGCCAACCTTCAGCCTCAGCGCAGCTGGGAAGGCCGCTTCTCGGTCGAGCATCCGTTGTTCGGGCAAGGCAAGGCGCGGCTCGAGCTCGGCTATAATCTCATCAGCCTGCTCCAGGATCGAATCCTGACGCCTGATGGCTTTGACGCGCCCGGCAATATCGGGACCGGCCGTCAGACGTTCGCCGACCTCACCCTGGATGCGCCGCTCGACCGGTTCTGGAAGGGTCTGCGGGTGAAGCTGCATGGCAATGTCCAGCAGACCCGCGTCGAGGATCCGATCTCGGGCGAACTGCGCGACTTCAGCGGCTTCTTCCCGACGTGGGAGTGGGATGCGGACGTCCGCCGCGACCGCGGACGGCTTTCCTACGGCTTCACTGCCGGAGACAATGCGCGCACGACCATCTTCAACACCAACCGTCTCGACACGAGGTGGAACGGCGGAGTGTTCGTCAGCGCGTTCGCCGAGTACCGGCCGACTCCAAAACAGACGTTGAGGCTCGATCTCAACGACATCTCGAACGTCGGCGGCGGCCGCAATCTCCTCGAATTCTTCCCCAACCGAACCGCAGGCCAGCCGTCGGTGCTCGACCACCGGTTCCGCAACAGCCATGTGCGGATCGCGCTCACGTTCAAGCAGAGCTTCGGCGGGAGCGGCGGGGTGGCGAAGTCATAGCAACAGGTCTAAAGACGGCCCCGATTTCTGACATCGCGGGGACCGATTTTGGCGACTTCACGCATCGCGGACGTACACGAGCATCATGAGCCCAGGCTGCTGCCGTTCAACTGGGAAGATCCGTTCGCCCTCGATCACCAGCTGAGCGACGAGGAGCGGCTCGTCCGCGACACCGCGGAAGCCTATGCGCAGGAGAAGCTCCAGCCGCGCGTCACCTCGGCCTATCTCGAGGAACGGTTCGACCGCGACATCATGAGCGAGATGGGCGCGCTCGGCCTCCTCGGCGCGACGATCCCGAACGAATATGGCGGCGCCGGCCTCGGCTACGTCAGCTACGGCCTCATCGCCCGCGCGGTCGAGCGGGTCGACAGCGGCTACCGCTCGGCGATGTCGGTCCAGTCGAGCCTCGTCATGTATCCGATCCACGCCTACGGCACCGAGGAGCAGCGCCAGAAATATCTCCCCAAGCTCGCGACCAGCGAATGGATCGGCTGCTTCGGCCTTACCGAGCCCGACGCCGGCTCCGACCCCGGCAGCATGCGCACGCGCGCCGAGAAGACGCCGAACGGTTATCGCCTGACCGGCACCAAGATGTGGATCACCAACTCGCCGATCGCCGACGTCTTCGTCGTCTGGGCGAAGTCGGACGCGCACGGCGGCAAAATCCGCGGCTTCGTGCTCGAGAAAGGCATGCCCGGCCTCTCCGCGCCCAAGATCAAGGAGAAGCTGTCGCTCCGAGCCTCGGTTACCGGCGAGATCGTGATGGAGGGGGTCGAGGCCGGCGAGGATGCTCTCCTTCCGAACGTCGAAGGCCTGAAGGGTCCATTCGGCTGCCTCAATCGCGCCCGCTACGGAATCGCCTGGGGCTCGATGGGCGCGGCCGAATATTGTTACGCGGCCGCACGCCAGTACACGCTCGACCGCAAGCAGTTCGGTAGGCCCCTCGCCTCCAACCAGCTCGTGCAACTGAAGCTCGCCAACATGGCGACGGAGATCAGTCTCGGCCTTCAGGCGGCGCTACGCGTCGGCCGGCGTCTGGAGGCGGGCGAGCTCGTCCCCGAGACGATCAGCCTGATCAAGCGCAACAATTGCGGCAAGGCGCTGGAGATCGCGCGGACCGCGCGCGACATGCACGGCGGCAACGGAATTTCGGCCGAATTCCAGGTGATGCGCCACGCCGCGAACCTCGAAACGGTCAACACCTACGAAGGCACGCACGACGTCCATGCGCTGATCATGGGCCGAGCGATTACGGGGTTGAGCGCGTTCTGATTCTCCTCTGAGACAGCGATCGGGCTCAGCGCCGCATGCCTCGGATGTTCTCGCCGCCCACATGAAGCACGAACGAGGTGATCGAGCCGCTTGCGTTCGGGATGAATTCGAATTCTGCAAACTCGCGGGGCGCATAGAAGCGCGGATGGCCGTTTTTGACGCCTTGATATTCAAGTGTCGTCGGCTCGCGTCCCGTCAATTGCGCCGACAGCGAATCCCCCGCCATACTGACGGTCAGGGTAAAGCCAGGACCGATCGCCGGGACCTCGTAGACGCCCACGAACCGCGCTAATTCCTGTTTCGCGATCGCCGCGGACTGGCGCTTCAGCGGGAGTGTGACCGGCTTTCCCAACATGACATTCGCAAGCTGCGCTGCGATCGTGTCGGGCACGAAAGCGTCGACGTTGCCCAGAACAACGATGCCGATCTTTCGCTCGGGGATGTAAGTCAGATGTGCGTTGAAGCCTTCGATGCTTCCGCCGTGATCGACGAAGGTCAGGCCTTGCTCCGAATGGACGAACACACCCAATCCGTAGCCGCCAAGTCCGGGCGTGATCATAGCTTTCAGCGCCGAAGCGGAGATCACCTTTCCGCCGAACAATCCGTGCTCCCACCGGAGCAGATCGGCGGTCGTCGAGTACATTCCTCCGACCGCCCACGCGACCGTCATCGATTCCGGCCGCAAACGGGCGAAGCCGCCGTTTGCAGGAACATAGCCCTGTGCGCGTCTGGGAAGCACCAAATCGTCCGAATCGAGACCGGAATCATTCATTCCGAGAGGTGCTAGAATCCGCTCACGCAGCAGCTCGCCGTAACTCTTACCCGTGATCTTCTCGAGGATGATCCCCAACACCGTGAAGTTGGAGTTGCTGTAGGAAAATCGGGTGCCGGGGGCAAACTCGAGCGGCGTGTCGCGAAACAGCGCGAGTTCCTCCTCGGCCGTATGGGCGCTCATGCTCCAGGCGTGAAAAGCGGGATCGCCGATGAAGTTCGGGATACCCGACCGGTGGCCCATCAGATCTGCTAGGGTAATCTTGTCCCAATTCTTGGGCGCGTCCGGCAGATAGCGCGAGACGGGGTTATCGACCCGCAGTTTTCCCTCGTCCTGGAGCTGAAGGATCAGCGCGGCGGTAAACTGCTTGGTGAGCGAACCGATGTGAAATCTGACATTTGGGTCATTGGGCCTGTTCCACTCGAGGTCGGCGCTGCCATAGCCCTTGTCGAGCAGACGTTTGTCGCCTTCGGAGACGAGCACCGATCCCATGAAAGCGCCTTCGTCGACGAATGATCTCACCACTTGGTCCAGTCGGGCCTGGAGAGTCGCATCGCCGGAGTGCCCACGGCTCATGCGTCGGGCCGCATGACGTGTCACCGGTTGGGCGGTCGCCGCCATGTTGAACAACAGGCATGTCACACCGATCAGTATTGTTCGTGCAATTGCTGCGTCCAAGTTTCGGCTGCCACTCACTAGGACCTCCCCATGTTCGAAATCTCTCGGGTAGGCAGATATCCACGCCTTGACGGGTCCGGTGACCTCATCTGTGAAGTGAGCGAATTTTGCGCGGAACCAGCGATTCCAGCCGGTGAACTGAGTGAATCAATTCTCAAAAATAGACTAAAGTCGGGCGTGCGCCGCTTCACTCCCTCGAGGATATCATCCTTCTGGCAGCTTCAAATCGCCGGCTGGTGCTCTCTTTATCTCCTCGTCATGACCGCGGCTCTTCCCAATTCGCAGCAGCCGGGCATCTTCCGTTTCAACAGCATCGCTTGCGCGCTGCTCTGCCTCGCGAGCGTTGTGATCCATCCTATCTGTCGTGCAATCATGCGCGGGAGCAGCTCGCTACCATTGCTCGCCCTTGGCACCTTCATTGTCTCCGCGGCAGCCGGGAGCACTGTTGCGTTGCTCGCCGAGTTGGCCACCTTCGGGCTCAGTGGCTTCAAATCGGGCGACTGGATCGTTGCCGCGGTTCAATGCACTCTCGTCATCTTCTTGTGGTGCAGCGTCTATTTTACGGTGAAGCAATGGCAGTTCGCCGCACAGGAGCGGGAGCGGCTGCTGCGAATGGAAGCCGAGGTGAAAGAGGCGAAGCTCAGCGCCCTACGTTACCAGCTCAATCCCCATTTCCTGTTCAATTCGCTCAACGCCGTGTCCACGCTTTGTCTCGAGCGGAAAGTCGACGACGCTACCGAGATGCTTGCGAAAATATCCGACTTGCTTCGGATATTGCTCGCTGGAGAGGCGGCCCCGAGGATTCCGCTGGAGCGCGAGCTCGAGTTCATTGAAGCCTATCTCGCGGTGGAGAAGGGCAGACTGGGGAAGAGATTGAACGTCGAGCTCGACTGCGCATCGGAATGCATGGCTGCGCTCGTCCCGAACATGCTTCTGCAGCCTCTAGTCGAAAACGCCATAAAGCACGGCGTGGCACCTGTCCGCGGCGCCGTGTCGGTCCATATCGGCGCATGCGTCAGAGGCGACAGATTGCATCTCGTGGTCAAAAATTCGGGAACCGTACCTTCGGCTGCACGCGGTCACGCAACGCATCCGGGTGGGATCGGCCTGGCGAATACGCGGGGCAGGCTCAAGGCGCTACATCATCGCGATCACGAGATCGTCGTGCGGTGGCCGCAGGAGGGGGGATGTGAGGTCATCATCGAATTGCCATGTCAGACGCTTTCGGCCGGCGAGAGCGCACGATGCGCGTCCTGATTGTGGACGACGAACCGTTGGCGCGGCGAGGAGTCGCCCTTCGCCTGAAGGAGTGGCCGGACATTGAGATCGTCGGCGAATGCGAGGACGGCAGCCTCGCCGTGCAACGGATCATCGACCTCTCTCCCGATCTGATTTTCCTCGACGTGCAGATGCCCGATATGGACGGGTTCGAAGTCTTGCGCGCGTTACCCCGCGACAAGCTACCGAACGTGATCTTCCTCACCGCCTATGAAGAACATGCGTTGGACGCTTTTCGGGTTCATGCCGTCGATTATTTGCTCAAGCCGTTCAGTAGGGATCGCTTTGCCGCAGCTGTCGATCGCGCCCGGACACAGATGGAGAAAGCGTCGAAGGTTGAGCTCGCCACGCGCATGTTGCAACTTCTAGGGCGGGAGGAGGTGAAGCAGGCTCTCCGCTTTGTCGTCAAATCTGGGTCGCGAATCCAGTTCATCGAAGAGAGCGATATCGATTGGGTGTCCGCGGCTGGCGATTACGCCGAATTGCACGTTGACGGCACGGTTCACCTCCTGCGTGAGACGATGACAGCGCTCGAAGCAAAGCTGGATCCGGCCCGGTTCGCGCGCATCCATCGCTCCAGGATCGTGAACTTGAGTCGCATCGTTGAGATGCGCACCGTCGGTAATGGAGAGTATGTCGTAACGCTCCGCGACAGCACACAGCACCGCTCGAGTCGCACGCGAACAGACAAGCTCGAAAGATGGCTTGAACGCTGAGTTATTGCGCGAACAGTTGATAGCGTGGCGGCGGCGGTAGCTAAGGCTTTGCGCGGCGAAACAGCGCGATCATCTCACCGCGATAGATTGCGTCGGGCGCGCGCTCGAAGCCGAGCCGCTCGGCGAGGCGGATCGAAGCGGCATTCTCGGGGGAAATGATCGCCGGATAGGACGCGGCATCGAGGTTCGCGTCGGCCCATTCGAGAGCGGCGGCGCAGGCCTCATGGGCCATGCCCTGCCCGTGGACCTTGGGCGAAAAGACATAGCCGAGCTCGGGCTCGCCTTCGATGCTGGGCTGCATGTCGCGCTTGAAGTCGGCAAACCCCGCCTGCCCGACGACCTTGCCGTCGGATTTGCGCTCTGCCACCCAATAGCCGAAGCCGGTGTATGGCCACTGCCCGCAGGCGGCGAGCGAGCGGCGCCAGGTGTCCTCGCGGCTGAGCACGTGGCCGCCGATGAACCGGACGACCTCGGGATCGGCCCACATGGCGCCGAGCGGATCGAGGTCGTCGGTGCGGAAGGCGCGCAGGATCAGACGCTCGGTTTCGAGCGTCGGGGCTTCGTTGAGAGTCATCGGGCTGGATCCTGAAACAGATTCAGGATGACCAGCTCAGGCTGGTCACTTCTTGCCGAGAGAAAGGCCGCCGAAGCGCTTGTTGAAGCGCGCGACCTGGCCGCCTTCCTGAACCTGGCGAGTGCCGCCGGTCCACGCCGGATGCACCTTCGGGTCGATCTCGAGATGCAAGGTGTCGCCTTCCTTGCCCCATGTCGAGCGGCTCTGGAACTTGGTCCCGTCGGTCATTTCGACATTGATCATGTGGTAGTCGGGATGGATACCGGACTTCATCGTGATTTTTCCTTGGCTTAGCCGCTGGTTTCCGACCAGCGCGACAAGTTGAGCGGCGCCTCTACAGGGCGCACGGCGAAGTTGCAACCGAGCCAGGCTCAGGCGAGCTGCGTGCTGTTTCCCCTTGGCCCCGCCCTCAGCCGCGGCACGAAATGCTCGGCGAGCGCGAACCCGCCGAACAGCAGCGCGGCGTAGAAGAGATCGCCGGCGAGAGTGTTCTGGAAGAACGGGATCGCGGCCACATAGCAGGCGCCGAGGCCCGTCGGCGTATGCGCGTACATGCCGCTCACCGCCCACACGCCGAAGTTGCTGATCGCGAAGAACAGGATCGAGCTCGCAAGTGCGGCGCCGACGAGCCTCAGGATCGTGATTCGCGACAGCGCGAGGCTGCCGAGGAGCACGATCAGGACGACCGCGGCGTACTGGAACAGCATGCTCGGATAGAAACCGAGAACGAGGTCGCTGAGCAGCAGCGCTGCAAGCGGCGCGGCAAGGGCGAGCATGCGGCGACCGACATAGGCGCCGCTGAACAGCGCCATGGCGTCGATCGGCGTGAAATTGGGCGGATGTGGCACCAGGCGCAGGGCGGCGGCTGCGACGATTGCGGAGAGGAGGACGATCAGGCGAGTCATGCCCGCCCAATAATGTGCTTGACCGCAATTTGACAGCCCGACTAGCAAGGCCGGCGACCAGGGTGCCGTCCACGAGCGCAAGCTTGGCGGGGGCGGTTCAAAGGGAAGCCGGCGAAAATCCGGCGCTGTGCCCGCAACTGTGAGCCTCGCCGAGGATGTCGCCGAGGCAAAGTCAGGAACCTGCCCCGGTCCGTCGTCCGTTTCTCCGGCCGGGACCAGCCGTGGGACGTGGGGCCATCCGGCGCCTCCGAGACGACATGTCGTGTCGTCTTCAACGGAGGTTCCCATGTTCGTTCAGCCACCAGCTACCGAAATCGTCGTCACCGCCTCGCGGATTCCGCAAAAGAAGAGCAAGACGGCCGCAAGCTCGACGGTCATCGACCGCAAGACCATCGAGCGGCTCGGCGATCCGCAGATCGCGTCGTTCATCCGCTTGACTCCGTCCGCGGCGGTGGAAGTGAGCGGACCGGCGGGCAGCTTCACCGAAGTTCGCATCCGTGGCGCCGAGGGCAATCACAGCTTGCTGTTCATCGACGGCATTCGCGCCAACGACCCCGCCGCCGGCGACGCCCCGCGGTTCGAGCTGTTGAACGCCGACATCGTTTCGCGGCTGGAGGTGGTTCGCGGTCCTCAATCCGCCTTGTGGGGCTCGGATGCGATCGGCGGCGTGATCGCCGTGAACGGCGTCCCCGAGGCCTCCCCCGGCTATTCGGGAGGCGGCGAAGCGGGTTCGTTCGGTTTCGGCCGCGCGAACGCCTCGGCGTCCATGGTTTCAGACGGCAGCAGCCTTGCCGCGGCCGCGGGCTGGCAGCGCGCGACGGGGATCGACAGCTTCAACGGCCGTGGCGACAGGGATGGCTTCGACAATTTCGCGGCGCGCCTGCGCGGAGCCTGGGACGTCGCTCCCTCGGTCGAGCTCGGCGTGGCCGCTTTCGACCTCGCCGGGCACAGCGAATTCGACGGCTTCGACCCGGTGACCGGCGTCCATGCCGATACGCTGGACAACACCAGGAACCGCCTGGCCGCAGGACGGGCGTGGGCGAGCTTCGGAAGCAATCAGTCCGGCTTCAGCGGGACGATTGCGGCGTCGCTGCTGGGCTCCTCCAACCGCAACTTTCTCGCCGACGAAGAGATCAACCGCACCAGCGGGACCCGCTGGAACGGCGAAGGCCAGCTGCAATATCGCTTTGACACCGGGGCGATCACGAACACCGGGATCGTCGCGCTGGAGCACGAGACCGAACATTTTCACGCGCGTGACACGGTTTTCGGCGGCGCCAGCGATCAGGACCGGGCGCGGACCCATAATTCGATCACCGCGGAGTGGCGCTCCGAGCTTGCTCCGATCGTCGTCGACGTCGCGCTTCGCCACGACATGTTCAGCAGCTTCAAGGACGCAACGACGGTGCGCGCGTCGGCGCTGGCCGACATTGGCGACGGCTTTTCGGTCGCGGGCTCATACAGCGAGGGAATCGCGCCGCCGACCTTCTTCGATCTGTTCGGCTTCTTTCCCGGCAGCTTCGTCGGCAATCCGTCACTGAAACCCGAAAGCTCGCGCGGGTTCGAGGCGTCGATTCGCTACCGCAAGGGTGCGTTTAATGCGGCGCTCACCGCTTATGAGCAACAGCTCCACAATGAGATCGTCGACCTGTTCGACCCCACGACCTTCCTGTCGAGCACCGTCAACCGCTCCGCCATCAGCCATCGATCGGGAATCGAGGCGGAGCTCGGCTGGTCCATTTCGGATCGCTTTCGGGTGAGCGCGAACTACGCGTTCCTGCATGCGACCCAGCCTGATGCGAGCGAGCTCGGCCAAGTGCGCGAAGTCCGGCGGCCGAAGCACAGCGGCTCGATCGCGGCAGACGGGTCAGCGGGCCGGTTCACCTACGGCGCTTCGATCGCTTATGTCGGCAAGCGCTCGGACACGGATTTCGACGTGTTTCCCGCCGCTCCCGTGACGCTTCACGCTTATTGGCTGGCCGGAGCGCGCCTCGGTTATGCGCTGAGGCCTGGAATTGAGCTGTTCGCCCGCGGGTCGAATCTGCTCAACCAGCATTTCGAGGATGTGTTCGGATCGAGGACCGAAGGACGCGCCGTTTACGCCGGGGTGAGGTTCAGCTCCGGGGCGGGTCCGCGATCATCGCGGTGAAGCTCGCCTCGGTGGCGAGCTTGCCGTCGATCGTGGCACGGCCGGCGAACTTGCACACGGTCGCGCGCTTCTGCACGAACTCGACCTCCAGCCGCAGCAGCACGCCAGGCTCGACCGGCATTCGGAATTTCGCATTCTCGATCGCCATGAAGTAAACCAGCTTGCCCGACCCGGCGAGACCGAGCGCCTCAACGGCAAGGATCCCCGCGGCCTGCGCCAGCGCTTCGACGATCAGCACGCCGGGCATGATCGGCCGGCTGGGGAAATGGCCCTGGAAATAGGGCTCGTTGATCGTCACCGCCTTGATTGCGACAATCCCCTTCTCGGGATCGAGGCTCTCGACACGATCGACCAGCAGCATCGGATAGCGATGCGGCAGCGCCGCCATGACCCGCCTGATATCCAGGCGGCCGACGGTGCTGCCGCTCGCCTCGCTCATCGCCAGCTTAGCGGCCTTGCGGCTGCTGCTGTGCGGGCGCGGTGGTGATGAGCGTCGGGAGCGCGGCATTGAGCGCAGCGAGCACATCGTTGGTCACATCGACGTTCTGGGCGGTCGCCAGCGTGGAGCCCACCTCGACCAGCAGGTTCGCGCCGCGGCGCTGCATCACCTGCTGATAGATCGGATTGAGCTTATCCTGCACCTGCTTCTGGATATACTGCTGGTTTGCCTGGATCTGCTTCTGTTGCGCGGAAAGCTCCTGCGCCGCCTGCTGCTGCTTCGCCTGGAAGGCCTGCACGCGCGCCTTCAACGCCGGACCGACATCCTTGCCTTTCAGGGCGTCGACCTCCGCCTGGATCGACTTCTGCTCGGTTTCGATCGGCCCGGCGAGCGTCTGTTCGCGCGACTGATATGACTGTACCTGGCTGCGAAGCGCAGCCTGCGCGGTCTTGCAGGCGTTGCATTCGCTAGTGACCCGGTCGAGATCGACGACCGCGACGACCGCGGCCGGCAGCGCCTGCGCACTACCCGCCGACGGCGCGAGGAGAGCGGCGGTGAAGGCCGCGGCAATGAGCATAGTCTTCATCAGAATTGTGTCCCTACGTTGAAGGTGAAAAGTTTGGGATCGTCGCCCTGTTGAGTGAGAAGCGCTTTGGCGAGGTCGAGGCGGAGCGGGCCAAACGGGGAGAGCCAGTTCACGCCAATGCCAACCGACAAGCGCGGCCTGGCCGAGTTGCCAAAAAAGACTTCTTTGAAGCCCGGAGCTGCGGCGAATAGCGACGGATTCGCTACCGGAGTCCCGTTCAGGGTCTTGCTGCAGTCGGGCGTCGAGCTTTGGAACGACGGAAGTGTCGATGTAACGGAGATCGGCGTGCAGAAGGCGACAACCGAGTTCAGCTGGGGCGGGGTGACATCCCACAGGGAGCCCGCATCCACATAGATCGATGGGCGCAGACCATAGCTCTTGATCGCGGCGCTCACCGGAATCTCGAGCTCAATCCGGGCCAGATAGAAGGCTTTGCCGCCGAGCGCGTCATTGACCTGCTTGTTGACGTCGAGCGGCACCAGATTGCCGCTCGCATCAAACGGAATGCGCACCACGCGCGGTCCGATTCCGCGAATGTCGAAGCCCCGAATATCCGAGTTGAAGAACCGGTCGGTGATCCGGATCGGGTCCTGGCCGGGACCGGGCGACTTCTGAAGCGCCTTGATGTATCCGGCTTCGCCGTGCAGCGAGAGGATAAAGCTGCCGAAACTATGATATTTGGTCGCAAAAGCCTGGGTGCGTAGGTAACGCACGTCGCCGCCGACACCCGCGAAATCCTCGGAGAAGGTGAGCTGCTGTCCGCGCGTGGGGTGAATCCCGTCGGTATCGTCGTAGACAGTGGAGAGTCCGATCAGCGACGTGGTGCGATTCCCGATCTGGTCGCAGAGGAACGAACCCGCCTTGAACGGATCGCAGACGCCGTTGGTGAAGAAGGTGCTCCTGTCCAGACTGATGTCGTCGCGGCTGAGCTGGTATCGGGTTCCGAAATTCCAATAATCGCTAAGCGGAAAACCGAGTCTCAACCGGCCGCCGGTGCTGACCTGCTTGTAGGTCGTGTTGCGGTTGTTGTTGATGAAGTTGAAGCTGCTGTAATCGCTGCGGAACAGCTCCCCTCCGAAGAGGATCTGCTTGTCGAGAAAATAGGGGTCGGTGAATCCGGCCTGGATCGATTTCGAAAACAGCGACCAGTTGACCTGGGCGTCCAGGATCTGGCCCTTGCCGAGGAAATTATTCTGCGAAAGTCCAAGCTGCACGATGAAGCGCTCGAGACTCGAATAGCCGCCCGATAGCTCGAGCTGGCCCGTCGGCTTCTCCTGAACATTGGCGGTGAGGACGACACGATCCGGCGCCGAGCCCTCCGACTGCTTGATCTCGAACTTGTCGTCGAAGAACCCGAGGCTTTGAATGCGGTCCTGGCTGCGCTTCACCTTCTGCGCATTGAAGGCATCGCCTTCATTCAGCCGGAACTCGCGCCGGATCACCTTGTCGCGGGTGCTGGTGTTTCCGGTAATGTCGATCCGCTCGACATAAACGCGCGGCGTTGCCCCAACCTTGAAGGTCAGGTTCATCAGCTTCTTGGCGGAATCGCGATCATATGCCGGATTGATGTCGGCGAACGCATAGCCGATGTTGCCGGCCGCCTCGTTGAGGTTGGTAACGGCGTCCTCGACCTGCTTCGCATCGAACCAGCTGCCGGGCCGAACCTTCGCGATCTGGAGCACTTTCGCATTCGGAAAATCGCGGAGGCCGCTGTCGGCCTTGACCGTGCCGAAGTGATAGCGCGGCCCTTCTTCCACCACATAGGTGATGACGAAGTCGCGCCGGTCGGGAGTCAGCTCGGCGAGCGCCTGCACCACCCGGAAGTCGGCGTAGCCCTGGGTCAAATAGAAGGCGCGCAGCTTCTGCTGATCGGCGGCAAGGCGGTCGGGATCGTAGGTGTCGTTGGTCTTCAGGAACCCGAGGGCTCCTCCGGCCTGGCGAGTGAACATCTCCTTGCGCAGGCGGTCATCGGGAAAGGCCTTGTTGCCGAGGATATTGATCGCTCGGACCTTGGCGAGATCGCCCTCGTGAATCTCGAACACGACATCGACGCGATTCTGATCGAGCTGGACGATCTTCGGGTCGACCCGGGCGGCGAACCGCCCCTGCCGCTTATAGAGCTCGAGGATCCGGTCGACATCGGCGCGAACGCCGGGCCGGGTGAAGATCTGCCTCGGCGCTTCCTTGATCTCGGGCAGGATCTTGTCTTCCTTGAGGCGCTTGTTGCCCTCGAGGATGATGCGGTTGATCACCGGATTCTCGCGAACATTGATGACCAGATCGCCGGTTTCGCCGCCGGTGATCGTCACGTCGGCGAAGAGCTGAGTCGCGTAGAGGTCCTTCAGCGCCTTATCGAGCGTTTCGGCCGTATAGCTCTCGCCCGGCGAAAGGTTCGCATAGGCACGGATCGTCTCCGGCTCGAGGCGCTGGTTGCCGTGGACATTGATCGAGCGGATCGTCCGCTGCACGGGCGCGGCCGGCACGGCCAGCGCGGCGGGCGCGGGCTGCTGCTGCGCGGGAGCCGCCTGAGCGGCGAGCAAGGGCGCCGCCGTTCCGCCGAGCCCTGTGCCCACCAGAAGCAGCGCGCCGGCGCGACGGCTAAAACTCATCTTCGTTGAAATCACGCGTCCCCGCCTTTGAGTAAATGGTGCGCACGGCGCGCTCCGCCGCCAAGCCCCGGTTTGCCCTGCCCCAACCGCCCTAGCCAATCAAGCGCTGAAGCCCTTCGAATAATCCATGGCCACCCAGATCGTTGAAGGTCACGAACAGAACCAATGCGAGAATGAGCGCGAGACCGCCGCGGAACGCCCATTCGAGCGCGGCGGCGCTCGGCGCTTTGCGCCGGACCGCCTCCACGACGTAGAAGAACAGATGCCCTCCATCCAGCATCGGGACTGGCAAGAGGTTGATGAATCCGAGATTAATTGAGAGCAGCGCCAGCAGCTGGACAAAGGCGAGTGGCCCCAGCTCTGCGGCGGTGCCCGCGATCCTGGCGATCTTGACCGGCCCGCCGAGCTCCTCGGGCGACACGCGCCCACGGAAAATCTGCCCGAGTCCGTCGACGATCGAACGGGTGAAGCTGATCGTATAATCGAACGCCATCGGAATCGCGCGGGTGACCGGCACCGGTTCCATCACCTGCATCGTCGGATAGACGCCGAGGAGTCCGCGGCGCACCTTTTGCCCCGGGGTCTGCTCGATCATGTCCGAGCCGAGCGTGACCCGCATCGTCCGAACCGCATTCGAGCGCTCGATCTTGAGCGAGACGGTCTCGTTGGGACGGATCACGACCACGTTGGAGACGTCGGTGAAGGTGGGCGTGCTCTGTCCGTCGACTTCGAGGATCCGGTCGCCCGGCCGAAGCCCCGCCTTCGCCGCGGCGGTGTTCGGGATGACCGCGCCGACGAGGTTGGTCTGCGGCGTTCCGATGAAGGTGAAAAACGCGGCGAAGATCGCGATCGCGAGGAGGAAATTCGCCATCGGGCCGGCGAGGACGACGAGGAAACGCTGCCACACGGGCCGCAACTGAAAGGCGCGGTCGCGAAGCTCGGGCGGAATGGTTTCGAGCTCGGCGGGATTGCTTGCCGGAGTCATGTCGCCGACGAACTTCACATAGCCGCCAAGGGGCAGCCAGGCGAGCTTCCACCGCGTCCCCTGGCGGTCGGTCCAGCCGAACAGCTCATGCCCGAAGCCGATGGAGAAGGTCTCCGCCGGAATGCCGAAGAGACGCGCGACCAGATAATGGCCGAGCTCGTGGAAGAAGACGAGCGGCCCCAATGCGCAGACGAAGGCGAGCAGGACCAGCCACAGCGGGGGTTGGGGAAGCATCAGTGACAAGCCTCGGGCATCAGCGCCTCAACGCGCGAACGGGTTCGCCGGTCGATCTCCAGCACGTCATCGATCGATTCGGGAGGTGCGGAGTCCGACCGATCGAGCGCCCGCTCGACCAGCTTGGCGATGTCCGGAAAACGGAGGCGCCCCGCAAGGAAAGCCGCGACGGCGACTTCATTGGCCGAATTGAGAACAATCGGCGCGGCGCCCCCTTCTTCGAGGGCGTCCCGAGCCAGCCGAAGCGCTGGAAAGCGGGTGAAATCCGGCGCTTCGAAATCGAGCCGGGCGATGGCGGCGAGATCGAGCCGCTGCGCCGGCGTAGCGATCCGCTCGGGCCATGCGAGCGCATAAGCGATGGGAATCCGCATGTCGGGCGCACCGAGCTGAGCAAGCACCGAGCCGTCGACGAATTCGACCAGCGAATGGACGACCGATTGCGGGTGGATGAGCACGTCGATGCGACCGGATGGCACGCCGAACAGGTAACGCGCCTCGATCAGCTCGAGTCCCTTGTTCATCATCGTCGCCGAATCGACCGAGATCTTGGCGCCCATCGACCAATTGGGATGGGCGACCGCCTGCGCGGGAGTGGCCCGAGCAATCGCATCGGGGGAAGCCGTGCGGAAGGGGCCGCCGCTGGCGGTCAGGACAATTCTTGAGACATCGCCGACACGATTACCGGCAAGACATTGGAAAATCGCATTATGCTCGCTGTCGATCGGCAGCAGGGTCGCGCCGCTCGACCGCGCCGCATCGGTCATCAGCTCGCCCGCCGTAACCAGCGCCTCCTTGTTCGCCAGCGCGACGGTCTTGCCGGCATCGATCGCAGCCATGACGGGCCTCAGACCTACGCATCCTACAATCGCGGCAATCACGAGCTCGGCCTCGCCCGATGCCGCCTCGACCAGCGCCGCTTCGCCTGCCTCGACGCGACAACCGCTTCCGGCCAGCAACGCCTGCAAGTCGCGCAGCCGGGATTCGTCGGCGATGACTGCGAGCCTGGCCCGCGTGCGGCGCGCGATGTCGGCAAGCTTGTCCGCGTTGGTGGCGGCGGTGACTGCAACCACCTCGAACCGCTCCGGATTGCGCTCGACAAGGTCCAGCGTCGACTTGCCGATCGATCCCGTAGCGCCGAGGATGGCGATCTTGCGCTTCATGTCAGCCCCATTAGCTGGGCCGCCGCGGTAAGCACAGCCACTGGAACGAGCCCGTCGAGCCGGTCGAGGATTCCGCCGTGGCCCGGAAGCCAGCTGCCCGAGTCCTTCACTCCGGCGCGTCGCTTCATCCCGCTTTCAAACAGGTCGCCCGCTTGCGCGGCAATCGCCAGAACCGGCGCAAGCGCCAGCAACGCCACCCCCAGCTTGGTTGCGAGCGCCCAGCCTCCGCCAAGCAACGTCGCCGCGGCAATTCCGCCGTAAAGCCCCTCCACCGTCTTGCCCGGGCTGATGGTCGGCGCGAGCTTGCGGCGGCCGAAGCGGCGGCCGACAAAATAGGCGCCGATATCGGTCGACCAGGTGACGATGAACACCCACAGAAGCAGGTACAGGCCGTGGGCGTCGCGCTCGCGGACCCAGAGCAGCGCAAGCGCCGGCACGAGAGCGTAGACGAAGCCGCCGAGATACCAGGCCGTACCCCAGATCCGGACGATTCGCGTCCATTCGTAGAACATCGCCGTCGCGATGGCGGCGACGAAGATGGCAAAGACCGTGCCGCCGAGCACCGCCGTCAGCAGCGCTGCGGCGATGAGGATGAGACCGGTGGCGCTGCGGACGAAAAGTTCGTTCACCGCCCACCAAAGCGCCGCTCGCGCGCGGAGAAGCGCTCGATCGCATCGACGAAGGTCTGCTCGTCGAATTCGGGCCAGAGCAGGTCCAAGAACATGAGCTCGGCATAGGCGGCCTGCCACAGCAGGAAATTCGACAGCCGAACTTCCCCCGAAGTGCGGATCAGCAGGTCGAGCTCGGGAAGGCCCGCTGTCTGAAGCTCCTCGGCAAGATCATTTTCGCCGATCGCCTCGGCTTCGAGCTCGCCTGCAGCCGCTTGACGGGCCAGCACTTTCGCCGCTGCGGTGATTTCCGCCCGCGACCCGTAATTCAGAGCGACCACCAGCGTCAGCCGATTGTTCTGCGCCGTGTGCTCGACCGCGCGTTCGAGGCGCGCCACCAGCTCCGGGCCGAAGGCAGAATAGTCGCCGATCAGGCGGAGCTTGACCCCTTCCTTGTCGAGGGTCGCCAGCTCGCGTTCGAGATAGAAGCGCATGAGACCGGTGAGGTCCGCGATCTCCTCACTGCTGCGTTTCCAATTTTCCGAGGAAAAAGCATAGAGCGTCAGCACTTCGACGCCATTGTCGACCGCCGCCTGCATTGCCCGGCGAACGGCCTCTGCGCCCGCCTTGTGCCCGGCTGCACGCGGGAGCCCTCTCTTGCGTGCCCAGCGGCCGTTGCCGTCCATGATGATGGCGACGTGCTTTGGTTTGGGGCTTGGGACCCTGGGACCTCCCGCGAGGCCGGTTGCGCCCCTGGGGGCGGATGCGGCGCTCACTTGCCGAGGATTTCCTTTTCCTTGGCGTGCGCCAGGTCATCGATCTCCTTGATCGTGTCGTCGGTCAGCTTCTGCACCTCATGTTCGAGGCGCTTGCGCTCGTCCTCGCTGATCTCGTGCTTCTTCTCGTCCTGCTTCAGATGATCCATGCCGTCGCGGCGGACGTTGCGGACGGCGATGCGCGCTTTCTCGGCATATTGGCCGACGAGCTTTGCAAGCTCCTTGCGCCGCTCTTCGGTGAGCTCGGGGATCGGCAAGCGGATCAGCTGGCCGTCGGTTACCGGATTGAGGCCAAGGCCCGCGGAGCGGATCGCCTTTTCGACCGGCCCGACGTTGGAGCGGTCCCAAACCTGAACGGTGAGCATCCGCGCCTCGGGCACCGACACGGTCGCCAGCTGGTTCAGCGGCATGTTCTGTCCATAAACCTCGACGTGAACCGGATCGAGCAAAGCGGTCGATGCGCGCCCCGTACGAAGGCCGGCGAGATCATGCTTCAGCGCCTCGACGGCGCCGTGCATCCGCCGCCTGAGGTCATCGGTGCTGACGGTGGTCGACATATCCTATTCTCCAGTCTGGACGATCGTCGCCGTCCCGCTTCCTTCCAGGACGCGGGCAAGGTTGCCCGGCTGACGGATGTTGAACACGACGATTGGAATATTGTTGTCGCGGCACAGCGCGACGGCGGCGGCGTCCATCACCTTGAGGTCGTCGCTCAGCACCTTGCCGAAGCTCAACGTCTCGTAGCGTTTGGCGTCCTTCACCTTCTTGGGATCGGCGGTGTAGACGCCGTCGACGCTGGTGCCCTTGAACAGCGCGTCGCAACCCATCTCGGCCGCGCGCAGTGCAGCCGCGGTATCGGTGGTGAAATAAGGATTGCCGGTACCGGCGGCGAACAGGACGATGCGGCCTTTTTCCATGTGACGCAGCGCACGCCGGCGGATGTATGGCTCGGAAACGCTCGACATGGGGATCGCCGATTGCACGCGTGTGTCGATTCCCAGGCGCTCGAGCGCGTTCTGCAGCGCAAGCGCATTCATCACGGTGGCGAGCATGCCCATATAATCAGCGCTCGCGCGGTCGAAGCCCTTGGCGGCGGCGGCCATGCCGCGGAAGATATTGCCCCCGCCAACGACGAGACAAAGCTCCCTTCCCTGCCCTTTCGCCTCGGCGATCTCGCCCGCCAGGCCGGCGACGGCGTCGGGATCGATTCCGAACTGCCCCGCGCCCATCAACGCCTCGCCCGACAGCTTCAGCAGAATCCGATTGAAGCGCGGTCGGGTCATTCTGGCAGCTGTCCTCAGACGTCGCGGGGCGGCGATGCTCTTATGGCGCAGTAGCGGCGTTGCCAACCACAATCACGGGAGCGCCTCTGGACAGGCACGGCGGCTCTCCGACAGAAGCCGAGCGATGACGACGGACTCGCAAATTGCCGAGACGGTTGCCGACCCGTGCTGGTTTCCGCTCCATTTCGATGCGAGCGCCGGCAATTATCACTTCGCGTTCGTGCCGGCCGAGGTGCATCGCGAGCTCGCCTTTCTGAGGGACTTGAAACCCACTCCATCGGAGATTCGGATCGTACCGCGCGCGGTGGTTGCGCAGGTGCCCGTCGAACGCGCTCCGCTCCACCTGATCCTCCACTCGGGCCTCGGAGGATCGACCTTTGTGGCGCGAGCCCTGGCGCAGCCCGGAATAGCGGTCGCGCTGCAGGAGCCGCCCATCCTCACGGATGTGATCCTCTACGGACGAAACCAGCCTTCGGCAGAGGCGAAAGGCCTGTTGAGCGAAGTCGCGCGGCTCCTCGCGCGGCCCTTCTCGCCCGGCGAAGCGATCGTCTGCAAGCTGAGCGGCATCGGCAATGGCGTCGCTCGGACCATCGCAGCGGGTGACGAATGTTCGCAGCTTCTCTGCCTTCAGAACCCGCTCGAGCAGCTGCTCGCGGCGTTTGCCTCGCGCGGAATCGGCGGGAGGATGGCGGGCCGCCAGCTCGCGATCGGAATCCGCAACTCGCGTCTGTTCGCTTTCCCGATGAGCGACACGCAATTGCTGGACTGCACGGATTTGCAGATGGCCGCCCTGGCGTGGCTGTCGATCCAGAAGATGATGGGGGATGCCGCGCAAGCCCTCGGCCCGGAGCGCGTCGCCTCGACCACCAGCGATCGACTCATGCGCGACACCGCAGGGACGGTTTCGGCGATCGCGTCGCATTTCCGGCTCGCGCTCGACGTCCAAGCGTGCATCTCGAACGGCATTTTCAGCCGACACGCGAAGTCCGGAGAACCATTCGACCTGAAAGCCCGTGCGGAACGTCTCGCCGACGCTTTGCGGGCCCACGCTCAGGAGATCGAACCGGTGGTCAGCTGGGCAAGGCAAGTTGCCGATAGCGCGAGGATCCGCTGGGACCTGCCGTACCCGCTGACTGACGACACGGCTTAAGCGACCGGCTCCGCCTTGTTGGTGCCGGCAGCCGCGGCGACCTCGGCGGCGAAGTCGCTTTCCTGCTTCTCGATACCCTCGCCGAGCTGGAAGCGGACGAAACCGAGCAGCTGGATTCCGGTATCGGCGTCCTTGGCGGCCGACGCGACGACCTCGGCGACCGGACTCTTGTTGTCCATCACGAACAGCTGGGTCAGAAGCGCGCTTTCCTTGCGGAACTTGGCAAGGCCGCCCTCGACCATCTTCTCGACGATGTTCGCAGGCTTGCCACTCTCCTTCGCCTTTTCGATCGCGATCGACCGCTCGCGCTCGATGAGCGCGGGATCGAGATCGTCGGCGGTGAGCGCGAGCGGGTGCGCTGCGGCGACGTGCATCGCGATCTGCTTGCCGAGCGCCTGCAGCATCTCCGCCGGAGCGGCGCTTTCGAGCGCGACCAGAACGCCGATCCTGCCGAGGCCGGGCGCGACCTGATTGTGGACGTAAGACACGACCGCGCCCTCGTTCACCTCGAGCACCGCGGCGCGACGCAGCGACTGGTTCTCGCCGATCTTGGCGATGTTGTCGGTCAGCTTCTCCTGGACGGTGCCGCCGCCCGGATATTGGGCAGCGACGAGCGCCTCGACATCGGTGCCATGCTCGAGCGCGAGCCTGGCGACGTTGCGGACGAAGTCCTGGAAAATCTCGTTCTTGGCGACGAAGTCGGTTTCCGAATTGACCTCGACCACCGCACCGCGCGCGCCCTCGACGACGACTCCGACGAGGCCCTCGGCGGCGGTTCGGCCGGCCTTCTTGGCGGCGGCGGCAAGGCCCTTGGCGCGGAGCCAGTCGATCGACGCTTCCATTTCGCCATTGTTCTCGGCGAGCGCCTTCTTGCAGTCCATCATGCCGGCGCCGGTGCGCTCGCGCAGCTCCTTCACCGATGCGGCCGTGATCTCAGCCATGTTGTTCTGTCCTTCTCGTTCCCCGGCGAAGGCCGGGGTCCAGCTAAAGAAGAAAAAGCCTGGGCCCCGGCTTTCGCCGGGGTACAGTCAAGTTGAGTTTAAGCTTCCAGCGCCGCCTCGACCGGCGGCTCGGCCATTGCGCCGACGTCCTCGCCGCGGGCCGCGGCATTGCCGCTTCGGCCCTCGTTCGCCGCCTGCGCCACCGCGTCGGTGTAGAGGCGGATGGCTCGGCTCGCATCGTCATTGCCCGGAACCGGGAAGGCGATGCCGCTCGGATCGCTGTTCGAATCGAGGATCGCGACGACCGGGATGCCGAGCACATTGGCTTCCTTGATCGCCAGCTCCTCCTTGTTGGTGTCGACGACGAACATCACGTCGGGGAGCCCGCCCATGTCGCGGATTCCGCCGAGGCTCTTCTCGAGCTTGTCGCGCTCGCGGGTGAGCTGGAGCACTTCCTTCTTGGTCAGGCCGGCGGTGTCGCCGGAGAGCTGCTCCTCGAGGCTCTTCAAGCGCTTGATCGAGTTGGAGATCGTCTTCCAGTTGGTCAGCATTCCGCCGAGCCAGCGGTGATTGACGAAATGCTGGCTCGACGCCTGGGCGGCCCCGGCGATCGCGTCCTGCGCCTGGCGCTTGGTGCCGACGAACAGCACCTTGCCGCCGCGGGCGACGGTCTGCTGGACGAAGTCGAGCGCTCGCGCGAACAGAGGCACGCTCTGCGACAGGTCGATGATGTGGACCCCGTTGCGGTCGCCGAAGATGTATGGCTTCATCTTCGGGTTCCAGCGGTGGGTCTGGTGGCCGAAATGCGCTCCGGCCTCGAGCAATTGCTGCATGGTGACGACCGTGGCCGCCATGGCTGTTCTCCTTCCGGTTCTGCCTCGACGGAGCCAGTCACCAGCCTCACGGCCAGCACCGGTATGTCAGCTCCGCCTGTGGGATGCGCGAGCACCTAATCGAAGAAGTTCCTCGTTTCAAGGTCTGGGCAAGCCGCAAGATTATTGTTGACAAGATAAGAACAAAACAGGAACACTGTGCCGCCTCACCCGAGCGGCTATTCGCCTGACTGGAACGAAACAGGTCCAGTTCGGTTAGACGCTCCAAAGAAGGACAGTGAACAATGATCGCAGCTCTGGGCACCCTCGCCTTTCTTGCCACCCTTTGGCTGCTGGTGGTCGTCGGTGCCGCGGTTCTTGAGGAAAGCGGCGCGAAGATCGCCGCTGCCCTCAAGGGCGAGCCTGCCGATCGCGAAATCGCGGTTCCTGTCCGGGTGAGAGCGCGCGTTCGGGTTGCGAGGCCGATGCGCGCGAGGCCGCGCTGGCGCGCCGCCGCTTGACCCGCGCATAGCTCGCCGAAGCGACCGGGATCATCAGCAGGTAAAGGAGCGCGATCGCGAACAGGGTGTGCCAGGTCGCGGTGAGCAGCGCCGCACCGAGGATCGCGATGCCGGCAAGCGTGAACAGGCGCCATTCGCGGCGGATTCGGATCGACGACCAGCTGTAGGTCGGAAGGCTCGAGATCATCAGCGCCGCAACGAACAAAGTCCACGGCATGACGACGTACCAGGCCTGAAACCAGGCGCTCTCGGTGACCAGCCACAGGAAAATCGGCACGAACGCCAGACCCGCCCCCGCCGGCGCGGGAACGCCGGTGTTGAACCCCGCCGATTTGTGCGGCTGCTCGCCGGCATCGAGGCGGGAGTTGAACCGCGCGAGGCGCAGCGCGCAGCAGACCGCGAGCGCGAGCGCCGCCGTCCACCCGAACTTGGGCGCATATTGCAGCGACCACAGGAACAGGATCAGCGCCGGCGCCGTCCCGAAGGCGATATTGTCCGACAACGAGTCGAGCTCGGCGCCGAACCGGCTCTGGGCGCGGAGCAACCGGGCGATTCGGCCGTCCATTCCGTCGAGAATCCCGGCGCCGACGACGCAGGCGAGCGCGAGCTGCCAATGCTCGGTCTGGCCCGGCGGCGCGGTCATCGCGAAGCGCACGCCGGTCAGGCCCAGGCACAAGGCCAGCGCGGTGATCGCATTGGGGATCATCGCCCGGAACGGGATCCGTCGCGGACCCCCGTCGTCGTTCACTGGCTGATGCCCGTCAGGGTCGCGTCCACTCCGGCTTCGGCGAGCACTGTTTCGCCCGCGATCGAGCGCTGCCCGAGCAGCACTTTGGGCGAGGTGCCGGCGGGGAGGTAGACATCAACCCGGCTTCCGAAGCGGATCAGCCCGATCCGCTGCCCTGCCTCGACATCGTCGCCTTCGCGGACGAAGGAGATGATGCGGCGTGCGACGAGACCCGCGATCTGGGTGAAGCCGACCTTCAGCCCGTCGGCGCCTTCGACGAGGAAATGCTGGCGCTCATTGTCCTCGCTCGCCTTGTCGAGATCGGCGTTGACGAACTTGCCGGGGACGTAGGCGATGCGCCGGATCCGCCCGCTGATCGGGGCGCGATTGATGTGCACGTCGAACACGCTCATGAAGATCGAAACGCGGGTGCATTCGTCGCCGGCAAGCCCGCTATCGCCGGTGAGTTCGGGCGGCGGTGCAACCCTCGCGATCATGGTGATCAGCCCGTCGGCGGGCGCGACGATCAGCTTCTCTCCGTCGGGCGTGGTGCGGACCGGGTCGCGGAAGAAAGCCGCGATCCAGATCGTCAGGCCGACCAGCAGCCAGCCGATGAAATGATTGACGCCGAGATAGACGACCAACGTGACCGCGGCCGAGCCGACGACATATTTGCGCCCGTCGGGGTGGATCGAGGGGAAGCGCCACTTGACGGTGGTGGTCGGAAGCGGGCTTTCGTGCTTGTCGAGCGCGGGCATCGGCGCTCCTTACTGTGGCCTATGCAGCGGCACAACGGCGCGGTTGCGCGCGTTCACGGCGCATCCTAGGAGCCCGCCCAATCCATAAAATCGCAGGGAAGCGTGATGGCCAAGATCAAGGTGAAGAACCCCGTCGTCGAGCTCGACGGCGACGAGATGACCCGCATCATCTGGCAGTGGATAAGGGAGCGGCTGATCCAGCCCTATCTCGACGTCGAATTGCTCTATTACGACCTGTCGATCGAGAACCGCGACGCGACCGACGACCAGGTGACGGTGGATGCCGCGAAGGCGATCAAGGAGCATGGCATCGGGGTCAAATGCGCGACCATCACGCCGGACGAGGCTCGGGTCGAGGAATTCGGCCTCAAGAAGATGTGGAAGTCGCCCAACGGCACGATCCGCAACATCCTCGGCGGCTGCATCTTCCGCGAGCCGATCGTGATCTCCAACGTGCCGCGGCTGATCCCGGGCTGGACCGACCCGATCGTCGTCGGGCGCCACGCGTTCGGCGACCAGTATCGAGCGACCGATTTCGTCGTGCCCGGGCCGGGCAAGCTGACGATGAAATGGGTCGGCAGTGACGGGCAGGAGCTCGATTTCGACGTGTTCGACTTCCCCGGATCGGGAGTCGCCATGGGCATGTACAATCTGGACGCGTCGATCCGCGATTTCGCCCATGCCTGCTTCAACTACAGCCTGGACCGCAAATGGCCGCTCTATCTGTCGACCAAGAACACGATCCTCAAAGCCTATGACGGACGGTTCAAGGACATCTTCCAGGAGATTTACGACAGCGAATACAAAGCGAAGTTCGAGAAAGCTGGGATCGAATATCAACACCGCCTGATCGACGACATGGTCGCCTC
>DASUIB010000042.1:0-16439 GCA_036273235.1 Sphingomicrobium sp.
GATCTCGCCTTCCAGCCTAACCATTCCGAAATCGTATCCGGCGACGGCATCGACGTCGTAACCGACGTCGTGGCTGATCTCGAACAGTCCGTTAGACGCAGCGACTGTCTGGTCGGCCGGGTTGAACCGTTCGAACTTCGAATTTTCAACGAGCATGCCGCCGCCCTCGAGGCCCACATAGAAGCTGTGGTCGCGAGCGAGCGCGGGCGTCGCCATGGCCGTGGATGCTAGCGCCACCGCAATGCCGAGCTTACGCATAGAATTGTCCCCTTTCAGATGCGTCCGGTAATAGAACTGCGGGAACACATTATGAGAGGGCTGGTTGCCGTGCAAGCACGTCCTTATCGAGAGCTGTTGCCGAAAAGCATCAGTTCAGTTTCAGCTGTCTTACGAAGCGCTTGAGAGAGCTTGTTTTTTTAACTCTCGATCAGGCCGTGCTGACGCAATGCATTCAGAATCGCATCGATTGCCGCGCGGCCTTCATTATCGATGACTGTTCCGCCACTCGGCGATCCGATCGCCGGCTCCCGTTGTCCGATGACCTGCTGGCCGTCGATCAGCACGGCATCGCCGCGAACCATGCCGATTTCCCACACCGCATTCCGGAACACTGCCCAGGTGCCGCTCGTCCGTTCAAAGAGGGACATTCCCTCGAACGGCGAAATGAACCGCCAACCGCCGCTGGTCCATGCTGCCACGCATTGGGACTTGCCTGCCCAAACGTCGGTCGCGCCCGCGCCGACGATGTAGCAGGCGCCCAAAGCAGGCGAAACGGGCGGTGTCGAAACAGGCGGCTCGCCAATCGCGCCGGCGACGAGCACATCAAGCGTTTGCAGGGCTTCATTATGCGTAAATTCCTTCTGGGCCTGTCCGATAGCCAAAAATGGAAGTGAGAGACGGGGAGTCGCGGCCATTCGATTGCTCCTAGGGAAGATCGATCGTGAGTTGAGTGGAACGCGAGGCTGCCCAGTCGCCGAGCTGGCGCACCTCGACAGATGCGGTGCCGCTGCCGAGTGAAGCTAAGTCCGACGCTGCGATGACGGCGGAGGCTTCTTCCACCGTAAGTTCGAGAATCGACGCGGCCGCAGCAATCGTCACGCTGTACTGCTCGCGTGTTTCACCGATCGGAGCATCGACTTCGTCGAGCCAGGCGAAGCCATTCCGGCTTCGTCGCCTCCAGCCGAGCGTGAGATCTCCGCCCGCATCGAACGAGGCCGACAAATTGTCGGGAGCCAAGGGCCTGACCGATTCCGCCGCGAACGTGAATGAGGCGCTTGAGCCGTTCTGGTCGGATACAGTGACGGCCGAACCGCGCATCCACACAGGCAGCGAGAGTGGCCGAAGCGAATTACTGTCAAGCAGGCAGAATGGCTCGTCGACCGAGTGCATCGACGTAGCCCATTCGGTACCCCCTCGGCCGCGAAGCAATTGCGCAAGTCGAAACCGCCCTTGCCCCAACGGCAGGGCATCGCCGAACTGCACGAGCTCGCTGCCGAGCACGGCCAGATTTACACCATCAGCAAGCGCATCCGGATCGCAGCTTGTGATCCACTGCTGTGGATCGACAAGTTGGACGTCGACGGAATTCACTTCGTCGATGAGGAACGGATCGGCACTTGCGAGCTCGGTCAATGCACGGCCCAGAACCGACTTTCTGGCCGCAGTCTGAGTGACGAACGTCTGACCCGAGCCGCTGACGACGAGAGTCCGCGAACCCCATCCCTCGTTCGGCGAAGAGGCGGCGATCAAGACCGTCGGTCCGCTTGCTTGGGCATCGGTCATACTGGGCGCCTCAATAAGAGCGAGGCTGGTCGGCGCAGCAACCACATCGTTGTTCGGAACGATCCGGCCCGATTCGGCGATGAGAGCGGCGCTCGGCTGCCAGGATGGGCGCAGCTCGACGACCGCCACGAAACTGTCGATCGTGCATTTGTCGACGATCCATGAGCTTGGCGTCAGCCCCGGCTCGGCGATGCTGCCGGGCTCAAGACCCAAACGCGCCGGTGGCAATCGCAGCGTCACCTTGTCGCGCGCCGACCATTGCCGCGCGAGCATCTGCTGCACGAGCGTTTTGGCGTCGCCAGCCGAGAGCACCGCCGGCAATTCCTGCTGCACCTCATTGCTGTTCGGGTCGCCCGCGGTCGCGCGGGCTTCTCCGGTTTGATAGTCGAGATCGGGGTCATAGTAGGTGAGCCTCAACGTCGACGGCACTGTGCGGACCGGCAACTGCTCGCGCTGGAGTTTTGAGACCTTCTGTCCATCGGCGCTGTTGCCGAATTCATTGGGATCGACCGCGATGGGCGTCAGATCGAGCGGTGGACGCAGCGTCGATCCGTCGTCGAACAGCGAAGGGCCGAAGCAGTCGACCAGCGGCTGTACCGCAGCGGCAATCGAACGGCCATAAGCGGCATATCCGACGACCGCTTGAGCGGCATCCGACGCGATCGAGCCTGCTGACGCATCATTGAGGATGGTCGAGACTGACGGCGGCGCGGGATCGGCGATCGCTTCGAAGGTCATGAAAGGTATTCGATTGCCGAAGGCAGCGAGCTCCAGATTCTCGAACACTGCAATCGCGAGCGCGCGATAGGCGGGCGTGTTGGCAATGCCTTCGATCGATCCGATCAGCGGGTCGATCTGCTGGTTCTCGTCGCCGCTATAGAAGCGGAACGTCACCGGGACCTTGAAGTCGCCTTCGGCCCCTCGAAGCAACTTGCCGTCGGCCCAGACGCGGCCGATCGTCCCCACGACGCGTGACGACACAGCGACCGCCAGCGACACTGAATAACTGTAGGTGACGTCGGGCTGCCCCTTGGCCCCCGTGGTCTGCTCGCTCTGGACCAGGTCTGTCGCCCACACGACCGTGCCCGCGACGCGCATCGAGCCGTAGATGCGCGGGATTTCGGTGCCATAGCTGGAAGTCTGCACGCTGAGATCGCCAAGGCGGAGACCGCGGCTCGCGGGCGCAAGCAACTGCTGGTCCAAGGACTGGCCGATCAGTGCGCCGATTGCACCGCCGACCGGGCCGCCGAGCGCTGTCCCGACCGTGCTAAGGACCAGGGTTGCCATGACTACGCCCTCCGTCTGCGGTAAGCGCCGACCAGTGGCCATTCCGGCATGCCCGGTGTCTCCACCACACGGCAAAGTCGCGCGTGCGCATGGACGAACCCAGCCTCGGTCCGAATCCCGAGGTGAAGCTGGTCATTCGACACCCGCATCAGCATCAGGTCGCCGGCGCGCAATTGGGTCGCGGGGATGCGCCGAAACTTTTCGTTCAGCGCCGCGCGTATCTCTGCCTCATGATCCCCGCGCAGGCGGTAATCTCGGCGAACTTTTTCGGCAGGAACGCGATACGTCGCGACCGCGACGCCGACGCAATCCAGTCCCTGGGCGTGCCGGCCCTGCGGTCGGAAGCGGGTGCCGACGAGCGCGCGAGCGCGCTCGGCATAATCGATCTTCAACGGGTCAGGCTCCGGGGTAGCGGGTCAGCAGATCGTTGCCGGGCAAATGCGGCTCGCCGCGGAAGTTGGCGGCATTCGCAAAGCGCGAGACGCAGGTTTCGAACCTCTTGTCGCAGCCTTCCCTAAGCTCGACCCGGCAGCCGCTTTCCACTGCCGCCCGCGGCAGCTCACGAACTTCGATCACATTGCCGCTTGCGGATAGAACGACAGTCGCAATCCCACAATTATCGCCGCTCATGTACCGCAGCCGGCCGAGCACAAACCGATCGTCCACCGCGACGTCGAGCGTCAGCGCTCCACCATCAGCGGCAGTCACATGCGCAACAGCCGTCCGGCCCGCGAGATCGATGCGGCACTTTTTGTCTCCGAATGCGGCGCGGCACTCGGCCGAAGTCGCGGGGCAAACCGGCCCCTCGAGTGCGGCCGCGGCGCCGAGCAGCTCGGCCGAAAACGAGTCTCCATCGATGTTCACGCTGCCGATCTCGCCGCCCAGCAGCTGAATCGAAGCTTCGTCCGGATTCTGCCAATCTACCACGCTGAATCGAACCTGCGCTCCATCCCACCGTCCGAGCGATAAGTCGGCGTCCTCGAGCGCCGCACTGCTCAACGAACCAGCTGCCTCGGCGGATTGCGGCTGCAGCCCCAGGCTTCGAGTCACTGCCGCGGGTGTCATTCCAGGAGCCGGTTCGTAACGCACGCCCTCGCTCATGACCGGATCGTCATGGCTCGTCAGCGCGATGCCCGCACCATCGAGCCGCTCCAGGCGCCAGGACAAGGCGAGGCTGGTGAGCTCGCCGTCGACGATGCTCATTCCTCAGTCCTCGCGAACTTCGATCAGCGGCACGGAGGGGGCTTCGCCGGCAAGGAAGGTCGAGCGATTGACCTCGACATTATCCTCCGCGAACCGGACCGGCGTATCGAACAGGAAACCCGCCGTAATCGCCGATCCCGCCGCCGGTGGGCTGTCGAACCGGATCACGCCCTTGTCGTCGAGAGTCCAGCCGGTCGTCAGCTCCATCGCATTGGTTGCGATCCGCACCGTTCCGGCCACAGGGCGCGTAATCCGCCGCTGTTCGCCGGTGCCGTAGGCCTTCACGAGCTCGAAACTGTCGGTCGCCCCGTCACCGGTTCCGATCGCCTGATCAGTCGCAGCCGGTGTTCCTGTCATGCCGTTGGAGCTGTTGTCGTACGGATCGCGGAAACGGAATGCGACCGCGGGTCCGCGTCGCGCGCGGAAAAAAGAAAGGAGCGTTTCGAGTTCCGCCTCGCCGCGGACACCCGGCCCTGCATCGAAGCGGAGCCGCGCTTGTGCCCAATTGGCATTCCGCGCCTCGAACCCGCTCGCGCTCGTCACGATATTGGTCGAGAAAGTCGGTGCAACGCTTGCCTGCTGTCCGATTTCGATCGGGAACAGCACGTCATCGAATGGCGTCACCGCCTCCTCCTCTCCGAATAAAGTGACTCCGTCCCGGATCACTTGCGGCAGCGCCCACACGAACACCTCGGCGCAGCCGCGCGCTCGCGCCTCGATCGCCGCGCCGACGATCGGACGCCACTGTTCGCGATCGACAGCGTCGGCGACGAAGCCGGCGAAATATTGCTGCTCGGACACGGGATAACCGAGCCGCGCGTCCACTTCTGAGTAGGCGTTCGCCCGTACCGCGCTGCGGCCCGCGGTCACCCATTCATAATCTTCTGTCTGCAGCACATCGAACGCCGGCCGCGCCCAGGCGGGCGGCAAATCCGCACGTTTGAGTTCCGGCGCGCGCGGATCGAGCGCGGTCGGAAGATACACAAGCAGCAACGTCGTCGCGCTCGTCGATGCCTGCTTGACGGCAGCGCAAATCGCCGACGTCGACGCCGCAAGCAGCGCGCCGGCATCGTCGAGCAACTGCAGCTGCGCCGCGGTCAAGGGGCCGCGGACGTCCTCGATCAGCACTGGGTTGCCGCCGAGCGCAGCTTTCGCGGCAACGTCGTACAGGCAGATCGCGCGCGACGGTGTCACCCACCACCACGGCTCCCCGATCTGCACCTGCGGTTGCAGCCCCGCTCCCTGCGCAATGCCGACGAACGTGGCGGCGATGCTCTTCAGAAACGCAATCGGAGCCGGGTTTGCCGGCGACACCAGAGTCGAAGGCGGCACCCACGCCGTCAGCGCCTGTGTGCCGTCGGGCGCGCGCTGTTTCCACGCGTCGGGGCAGAACATGTCCAGGATCTCGTAGGAGATCGACCAGACCACTTCATATTCATGCGCCTTCGCCGAACGCGCGAACTCCTGGTGCCACGCGAGCGCCGCGCTGTTGAGGGTTCGCGCCGGATCGAGCAGGCCCGAACCGTCGAGCGCGAAATAATGGCTCATCCCGATATAGTGATTGATGACTCCGCGGTAACCGAGCCGCTCGATCGACTGTATCACCCGCTCGGGCGGGAGATTGTACATGTCGTCGTAACCGGTCGCGATTCGCAGCTGATGTTCGGGCACGACCGCGTCGTTGACGAGCAGCACGCTGCTCGCACCGTCGCATGTGATGTTGCTGATCGTCGCGCTTCCCGGCACCGGCGCCGGGAACAGCGCTTGCGAGTCCGTCACATATCCGGGCGCAACCAGGCTGATGAACATCCGGTCGATCCGGGTCGGGTCGACCCGCACCGCGTCGGCCGGAAGGCTGAACCCGCCGTCGAGCGCGTTGAAATCGAGCATCACGTCCGCGCTTTCGGGCGTGCCGGTCGCGTAATTCCACAAGCGCACCAGCCAGATCTGCGCGTTCCCCCCCGAGTCCGTTCCTTCGATCGTCAGCGTCGGCCCGTTCACTGCGTCGAGCGCGATCACGCCGCCCGATTCCCAATGGAAGCTCAGCGTGCAATTCGAATAGTCGCGGTTGGTCTCTCGGGCATGCGCCGGGTGCGCGTGCGTGTCGACGCTCTCCCAGATCACGCCGACGAGATCGCCCTCACGAAGGAACTCGCACTGGACCGACAGTCCGTGTCCGTCGGCCGTCGTCACCGCGCTCGCGATCGTGCCGCGCGGGAAATCGACGGTCCAATGCAGCGGATCGAAGCGCTTGACGAAGGTCTGGACGATTTTCGCATCGCCCCTCGTGAACCACAGGTTCATCGCCGCTCCGCCAGTGCCGAACGGATCGCGCGCGCGACCTGGCGGCTCGATTGCCGCAGCACTTGCGGATCGGAGGGCGCCGGCGACTGGATCGCAATCGCGATCCGCACATCCCTGCTGCCGCTCCCAACCTGCTGGATGCGTCCACCGCTCGTGGGCACGAACAGCTCCGGACCGTTCTCGCCGACCATGTAAGCGCGACCGGCGCTCACGGGACCGCCGGTGGCCCTCCCAGGTAGGCCGAGCAACGACGTCACCAGGCTGCCGAGGCCATTGAGCAATACGGTTCCGAAGCTCCCGCCTCCAGGCGTCTGGAACAACGCTCGAAGCGACGCCTGCGCGATGTCGGACATGGCCGCCAGCGCAATCTTCTTGAGATCGTCGAAGCCGGTCTTGCCGCTGAGGATCGCCTTGGCGAGCGAGCTGTCGATCAGGCGCCCCGCGCGTCCCGCGCCGTCGACCAGCGGACCTTCGAGCTGCCCGCGCATCGCCGCGACATCGCGCGCGAACGTCGCCGTATCGGCGCGGACGCTGACCACCAGCGTCTCGATCGTCTCGTCCATTTTCTACGGCTTTCAATATTGATACTGTGGCTCGATGGGCGGCTATCGGCAAAGGGAGCGCAAGCGGTGGTGGGCGGCCGATCGCTGGTGGCTCCCCGCCGATCGTTTCGGACTCCCCTATACTTCAGCGAGCGTGGGCTTTGGATTGTTTGCGATTAGTCTAGGCGTTCTGGTCACCGGTGGTTCCCTGATCGTCATTGTGGCGACGGCCCTAGTTGGCGCTGGGCTGCTAGCCTACGGCTCGCGCAACTACTGATCAGGGAAACGCTGCCGCAGCGCTTCGATCGTCTTTGCGTCCGGCATTTCGGACGCGGCGTCGGAGCAAGTCATTGCCAGCGCGAGCTCAGCGGGCGTCGAATTCCAAAATTCATCCGGCCGCCAGCCGAGCAGCAGACTCGCCGCGCTGCCGAGCCGTGCCGCGGCCTCACCGAAATTGTTAATCATCGACCTTGAAGAATCTGCGCGAGCACCTGCTTCAGCACCGGCGTGATCTTCGCCAGGCCCTTCTCGACTACCGCTTCGCCGATCCGCTCGCGCGTGATCGCTTCCGCCCGCGCCTTCGACAGATGATCAAACAGCGCCGCGATCTCGTGCAGCTTCAGCGCACCCGCGGCCGCGCGTTCGACGAGCTCGAACAGCGAGCCAAGCTCCTCTTCGGCCGCAACCAGCGCGCCGAACGTCGGCCGAAGCAGGAGCTTTTCGCCCGCGACGTCGAGGCTCGCTTCGCCGCGATAAGGATTGGCGTTCGTCATAGCGCGACCACCTCGCCCGAGCTTTCGAGCGCGATCGTGTAATTGCGTTCGCCGTTGAAATCGCCGGCATATTCCAGACGCGTGACCAGGAACTGCCCCTGCATCTGCTCGCCGCTCTCGAAGCTCAGCTGATAGCTCTCCAGCGCGCCCGAAAGCGCGAGCGACTTCACTTGCGCCTCCGCCGCGCTGCCGGTGAAGATTCCGCTCGCCGCGACCGATACCGAGCGCACGCCGGCGCCGGATAGAAGCTCCCGCCAGCCGCCGCTGCCCTTGTTGGTGATCACGACCGTATCGCCGTTGATCGACAGCTGGGTCGTCTTGAGACCCGCGACCGTCGAATAGGCCGGTGTCGCAGACCCGTCGCCGATCTTGAGCAGAAATGCGCTCCCGCGCTCCGCCGCCATATCTTTCTCCTTTTCATGTTTACCCCTCTACCGCTTGCGGGAGAGGGACAGAGCAGCGCAGCTGCTCAGGGTGAGGGAGCGAGGTGCGAGACCCGCTCAGGTCTGCGCCAGCATCCGAGCCCGAAAATCGATCGCCGCCGCCCACGGCCCCGCAACGTCGCGGACCACGCGCCGGCGCATCAACTGCATGTTCACAAGCTGCCACCCGTCCATCGCACCCAATGAATCGAGCGCCGCCTCGACCCCATCGGCAAGTTCATGGAGCCGCACGGGCTGATCGTCCCACACCGTGATCGCGACCATGACCTCACGTCCCTCGCCGCTCTTGTGGCTCCAGTCGGTCTCGGTCGTGGCGTCGAGCGCCACATAAGGATAAGCCGCGCGCGCGGGCGGCCCGTCGAACACACCGGTGAGGCCGCTCACCCCGGCGAGCGCGCTTGCAATCGCGGTCTGCAGCGCACCGCCAGCGCTCATTTGTATCCTCCGCTGAGGAACCGCAGACTCGGGTCGATGAGCCAGCGCTTGATGATTCCGCGCCCGCTAACCAGCACCTGCGCTTCCTGGACACTCACCGCGGCGCTTCCGAACAGCGCTCGCAGCTTCTGCGCGACCCGTTGCACCTGCTGCGCTTGCGCCTGCGCGGCGAGTTCGTCGCCGCGCGAGATTAGCCTATCCATCATCCGCGCACCTCTTCGCACAGCATTCCGATCCGGTCCTTGGACAGCGGATCGTCGAGCAATTGCCGAACCATAAGCTTGCGGTCGTTCCAGCTGATCCGTTGGTCGAGCGTGATTCCATCGCGCGCGCGGATCGTGACTCGATACCGCTGCATGGCGCTCAGCGCCTGGCCTTCATCCTGCTGACCCACGCTCGCGAGCACGATGCTCGCAAGGCACCGGCACACTTCTTCCCAGCCCGGTTCTTGAAGCCCCATTTCATTGCGCACCGAAATCGGCTGCTCGATCAGGATGCGCTCGCGAAGGGTGCCAGCGAATTCGCTCATGCCATCCTCATCCGCCGATATGGCCGCCACAAAGCGGTGACTGCGGCGGGCGGCTCTCCGCCATCGCCGTCGCGGACCGTAAAAAGATGAGCGACCAACCGCAGCACGCCCTGGCGGATCGGCTCCGGCACGTCGTTCTCGTCGTCCGCCATCCCCGCCGACCCACTGACCTGAAGGCGCAGCGCGCCGCTCCCCTGACCGGCGAGCAGCGAGCCATCGCTCGGGTCGATCGTTGCAGTGGCGCTGCCATTGGACGCCGCCAGCGAGGTCAGCACAAACGGCGACTGGGTGACTCGTACCCAGCCATCGCCGGTCGAATCGATGTCGATTTCGTAGCTTCCGGCCGGCAACACTGTCGCGGCACCGCTCGCATCCACGCTCGACACGTCCGTAATCGATCTCACGGGCGTAATCTGGAAACGCTCCCACTGGCCGCTGGTCGGCACGGCCAATGTGAACGGGCGGGCGATCACCACCTGGTTGATGAATGATTCGCAGAGCGCGCTCGCAGTGCGGATCAGCCCCGCGAGTATCGCTTCCTCCTCGCCCGTCTCGATCCGCACATAGGCTTGCGCTTCGCTCATCGTGACGATGGGCAGGGCGAGTCCGGCGCCGGCCATCAGCGCTTCTCCACGCGGATGATGATCGACCGGTCGTCGATCCTTCCGCTCGCCGTCGTGACCTGGTTGGCCAGCGTGTACAGGCGGCCGGCAATGCCGCCGCCAGCTCTCACGGTGGAGGTCGTCGCGTCGAAATCGTCTCCGGCGATGACCACGCCGCCGGGTTCGTCAGGGGCGACCGACCACTCGCTCGCGGCAAGCAGCTCACCTGCGGCGAGATATTCGGCGCCCCAGTCGATCGAATAATCCAGGACCGCGTCGGGGTCCTTCAGAAGAAAGCTCATGTCGCGTCCTTTGCTCTTGGAAGCTCAGCGCGCTTCGGGCTGCTGCACCAGGTCGGCTTTGGCGGTCAGCAGGCGCTTCCTGGGCGGTCTGCTTGTCGTCGTGCTTGTCGAAGCGGGTTGTGCAGCCAGCGGCAGTTCGCTGATGGCGCTCGCGCTGAGGCTCATGCGGTCACCGCCTTGTGCACCGCGAAGGCGATCACGATCGCTTCGGACAGCGAGCTTCCGCTGATGTTCCGAACATTGATCGTCGCGGTGCCGGCGCCGCATTGCGCGTTCAGCGCATAGGAGCCCGGCGTTCCTCCCGACACATGATTAAGGATCAGCAGGTCGCCCGTGCCGATGAAGCTGTCGGTCAAGGTGAAACTGACGGTCGTGCTCGCCGCGAGCGCCGCGGCATTCATCGTGATTTGGCCGCAAAGCTTGTTCAGCGTCACCGCAGTTGATTTGCTCGTCGTCTGCGTGACGGTGCCGCCGGCGCCGGTCGCATAGCCCACGCCGCCGCCCGAGCTGGTGATGGCGCCGGCAATAGTTACGCTCGTCGCTGAGCTGATCGCGCCGTTGATGGTGAGGTTGCCGCCAGAAACACCCAGCCCACCGGCAAGACCGAGCTGCGAGAAGTTACCCGCCGCCGATGCGCCGACGACGCCCGCGGCGGTCGCGGCGACGAACTTCGAGAAAGTGACGGCGTTGGCGGCAATCGCAGTGACGAGCGATCCGGCGGCCTTCGTGATGTCCCCGCTAAAAGCGCCGATCTGAAGTGTCGTGCCGGAGAACGAGTGATCGGCCGCCAGTGTGATCCCCTGAGCGTTGGCGAGCGCGCCTGTGGGATTGCCGACGAGCGTGGAAGCGGCGACCTGTTGGAATTTGCTGTAGGTGACCGCGTTCGCGCCGATGGTGAGTGTAAGCGATCCTCCGGCACTTGTTACGTCGCCCCCCGCGAAGGTGGGGACTCCCGCCGCCTGAAGAACGCCGGACGAATTGAAGATTGTCGTTGCGTTCATCTTGAACGCCAACCCCGGCCCTACGCGGAACTGGTTGTTATCCCACGTTCCATAATCAAGCGTTTGAGATGCGTCGCGGAAGTTAAAGCCGTTGCAGGAGAAGTAAGAACCTCCGTTACCGGCAACAATGTCCAGGCCTAGCGAAGCCGCGCCCCCGGTGCCGAGCATCTTCAGTTCGGAGAAAAGCGCGCTCGTCGGAGTGAGTGTTATGGTCGGAATGGTGGAGTCGGTTTGAGTGACGTTCAGGTGTGCGTCGGTGAAGTTGAAGCTCGCGCCACGGTCGTGATTTGTGAAGTTGACGACATTAAACAGGTTATCGCCGTTCCACGTCTGTGCGTTGTATTCCGTGTGGCGGTTCCCGACATTGGCTAAAAAGCCGCCGATGACTGTCGTCGGGTAGCGCAGACGAGCCTTGGAGCCTTCACCGCCCTCGACATAGACCGTATCGTAAGAGCTGCTGTTGCCAATGTCGGTGTTGTCGTAAACCTTGCCGCAATACTGAACGGCAGAGCCGGTGAATTGATCGGAGAGACATGGGGCATCGGCAAGCACCTTGGTGCGCTGCGCTGTCGAGAATGCAGACCCATTGTTAGACGGGTGGCTCTGGTTATTGGTGGCATAATGACACCCGCGGAAACTATTGACACCGACCGTGGTCGTATCGAGCGAGCCGCAGCCACCGTTGAGGCGGAAGCTGCAACCGTAGAAGCTAACGACATTGTCGTCGTCGCCGTCGAGATATGCACCGTGCAGCTTGTTTTCGTCGAACTGGCAGCCGAAGAACTGCGAGCCATCGGTGCTGCCGTAGCGGCCCGTGCCAGCGGTGTTGGCGGCAAGGTTCACGCCATTACCGGCAAATCCATGGACCCGGACATTATGACACTGGACCGGAACATAGAGGTCCAGGCCGTGTGAGATGGTGCCGGTCCCGCCCATGCTGACCAGCATGATGTCACGCATGAGCGATTGACTGGCGCTCTGGAATTCGAACGCGGTTGCGTTGGCCGCATTATCGGTGAAAGCGCTGAACGTGAGACCCTTCACGTCGGCATCGAAGCGCAACACCGATCCGGTGTAATTTTGCGGTATGGGATAGCTGGTCCCGCCGACTATGCCGGGATTTTCGTGCCAGCCTTGGCCGGTGAGCTCGATTCCAACCGTGATCTCGTTGGGAGCGGTTGAGAAGCGATAATGTCCAGCAGTGATCGGAAACAGGATTTCGCAGCCGGGAAGCAATGCTCCGACGGCCAGGGCTCCGTTGAGCGCGGCGGTGTTTGATGTGCCTGTCCCGGGGGCGAAAGCATCGCCGGCACCGCCGAACCAACGAATGTCGAGCGCGCCGGAGAACTTGCGGACCCAGGCTCCGGATGCCCCTGTCGGATCCGACGCTGGCGCGACGTAGATTCCCTGCTGCGGATCGGCGGTGACATTGGCCGAGTTGTTGGCGCTCGACCACACGAATGTGCCCTCGCGCCCCGTTTCCTCGAGATACGCGCTGGCCTGCGATGAGCCCAGGTTCGCAAGGGCGGCACGACTCGCGACGATCGCAGTGAATCCACCGGTGACGCCGAGATTGGTCCGCGCAGCCGACGCGGAGGCGAGGTCCGAAAGATTGTTTGCGGCAAGCAGCGTCCCGCCCGCGGCCGAAGACGAATGCGTGTCGACATAGGTCTTAACCGCTTTCTGCGTCGGCACTTTGGAATCGCTGTCGGCGGCGAAGGTCGAATCGGGATCGCCATCGAGCAGGCTTGCACTGCCGAGTGCGAGCGCGGTGCGTGCGTCCGAAGCCGATGCGGCGCTGATCAGAGATTGTCCGACCGGGCTGACGCTCGCAGCCAAGGCTTGCCCATTCGCAAACCATTCGGCCGCGGCGATCAAGGCGATCGACTTCGTGCCGCTGCTGAAGTTGGTCTTCGCCCCGCTGATCGGGCCGCGGGCGATGATGCCGTTGGCGAGCAACGTGCCGCGGCCGACTTCGGTCTCGGCGGGTTTGTCGACCCCGAGCGCGGAATAATAGAAGCTGTCGCCGACCTTCAGCGCGGCGGCGAAGCCGGTGAAGCCGTTGACCGCCGGCCCGAGGACGAAGTCGCTCGTTCCAACCGTCGTGGTGAAATTGCGCACGAGGTCGACGAACTTCGGCTGGAAGACAGCCATTGCTGTTCCTTGGATTGATCTCTCTCCCCGCTAAGCAGCGGGAGAGGAACGGTGAGGGAAAATGGGAGCCGGACCAGAGGACGTGTCCGGCTCCCGGGACAGGATAGTCGCGCGGAGGCTGTCCGGGGGACAGCCGAGCACGGCTATGCGAACTTCAGAAGCTTGATTGCTTCGGAGTTCACCACCTGCCCGCCAACGCGCTTGGTTGCGTAGAAATGCACGTAAGGCTTGTGCGTATAAGGATCGCGCAGGATCGTCGTCGCATTCCGCTCGGCGATCACATAGCCGGCGTTGAAATTGCCGAACGCGATCGACAGCGACCCCCCGGCGATGTCCGGCATGTCCTCCGCCTCGATCAGCGGATAGCCGAGCAAGGTCGCCGGCTCGCCCGCGGCCAGGCTCGGCTGGAACAGGAACGCGCCGGTGCTGGTCTTGAACTTGCGGATCTCCGCCGCCGTCGCCGAGTTCATCACGAACACCGCGCCCTGGCGGTAGGGTGAGCGCAGCGACTGCATCAAATCGATCAGCGCATCTTCCGGATCGGTCGAGGGGAAGCCGCCGGGCGCCCCGGTGCCGACCGTCTGAAGCGTACCCATCGGCCTGACGGAATCCACCGCCGACGAATTGGGCGAGCTCAGAAAGCCGAGCGGCTGGTTGACACCGCTCCCGGTGACGAACGCGTGACCTTCCGACCGAGCGAACTCGGTCGCGATCTCGTTGGCGAGGAAATTCTCGACGTCGAACATCGCGTCGTCGAGCATCTGCTGCGAGACCGCCGGGTTCGCATAGAGCTCGCCCGACGGCGCGACGATCTCGGTGAACGTCGGCGTGTTCGTTTCCGGCCGCGCATCCTCGAAACCGACGAAGCCCGACGGGGTCCCGCCGCTCGCGATCAGCTTGCGATAGCCGGCGCTTCCGACCTTCACGACATTGGCGATCGACCGGATCGGCGAGATCGCGACCAGAGTCTGGTCGATCTGCGCGTCGATCTCCTGGGGCACCGCATAGCCGCCGATCGCGTCCGACGAGCTCCCGATCGCCTTGGTCTCGAGGCCCGCCTCGATCCCGCGCCGGAGATACTGATCGACGAACGCGCTTGCTTCCGCCGACTTCACCCCATCGAGCGCCGGCCGCTGCGCGGCGATCACGCCCGCGGCAACCTTCGCCTTCAGGGTCTCGAGCTCCGCCTTCAGCGCCGCGACGCCGTCATCCTCTTGCTCGAACTGCTCGAACGACTGCTCGAGCGCATCCGCCTTCACTTCCACCATTCACTCTTCTCCCGTGTGAAATTCCAAAGAAAAAGGGCCGCGATTTCTCGCGACCCTCGTCACCTCACGTCATCCCGGCCCGGAGCCCGGATCCGTCTTACTTATCGAATTGGTTCATTTCTAACAGCCGATGGATCACCGGCCAGCTATCCGACATCACAGTCCGCACGTGCTCGACGGGCATTACGGCCAATTTCGCGATGTCTGCAGCATTCATCACGCCCGGATAGACGGGCATGAGCACCTCGCGCGCTGCCATTGGCAGTAGAAGGGCACTTGCTGGAGCTGTGCCCATCTTATCCACAAGCGCAAAGTCAGGGTCTTCCAAGAGGTGCCGAAGATCATCTGGCAGAGCTAGGCGATCGGCCAGTTTTTCGAATTGCTCCTTCGAGGTCACCGTTGCTCCGTCGAGCACATGCAAGAGCTCCTTGGCGCATGTCAGATGCTGCCAATCAGACGGCTGGCGCGTCTCATAGTAAATATTGGAGACGAGATTGGGCTCCGTGTAGACGCCGCTGTGAGTCTTGTATCGCTTGACGAACCCACGGATGGCTCCTTGTGGCTCCAACTCAACGCCGATGAAGTTGATCTCGTTCTGAATGCCCTTATCGAGTAGCCATTGAGCCGCCTCATCTAGGTTGATGGGAAGCGTCGTTCGGTTCTTGAAGGCCTCGATAAGGGGGTAACTGGACATGCGAAAACCACCGAGAAAAAATGCCCAGGCAAAGCCTGGGCACTAGTTATCTGCGGTTATCGCGCGTTAGGCGACGGCTGACAAGCTTCCGACCAACTCTTTGACGTCACGCGGCTCCACCCCAAGGGCGGGGGCATGCTTCGACGCCAGATCGGGCCGGAGCTTGTGCTGCATCAGTCCGGAATGAATTGCAGCCTTAATGTCTTCCGGAGACACGTCTTCGCGGTCACCCCGAAAGCATTTGATATCAATCAGCTCCTCGTCCTTCGCACCGAACAGAAGGACGTCGAGCGCACACTCTTCGCGTCCTACCATCTCATTTCTCCATTTATCACCACGCACGCGGCATCGCTGCTAGCAGGGTGGCTTGCTCAAAAACCGTTAACATCTATTCCAACTAGCGACTGAGCAAAGTGTTCATTACGCAAACAGCTTAATCGCTGAATGCGCGATTTACGGGGCATTTGCATAGCCGCTAAGCGAATCGCCACTTCGAACCTGCATATAGTGTTGCATTATGGTCACGGGAAGAGCGCCTCGAAAATACGTGCAAAATTATCGACCAAAAGCGGGACAACCCGCGCACGCATCCTAGGCAGTCTCCTGCACTTGGCCAGCACTGGCCAAGCTACTCGCCCCGAACTCAACCGCATGCACCCGCGCCTTCGGCTGCATCGGGTTCGCGACCAAGCTCACCTCCACCAGATCGAGCTCGATCAGCTCGCGCAACGCGCCCTCGCTCTTCGCCTCGCGCACGCGATAGCCGAAGCTCAGCCCATCCACCTTGCCGTTCCCGAGCAGCCGCGACGCACGCGCATCGCCGACTTGTCCGATCACCCGCAACCCGCGCTCGTCCTCGCGCAACTGCTCGACGCGGCCGATCACCGCATCCGCCTTGTGCTGCCACAACAACGGCACCTCGCCCGAACGCTCGAGCGCCTTCGCGAACGCGCCCTTGCGGATCACGTCGCCGCCGCGGTCCGGCCGGTCGAACAGTGCGACATATCCGGCAAAGCGGGTCACCCGCTCACCACCAATTCCGTCAACCGCAACCGCACCGCGATCCCGATCAGCAGCAGCGCCAGCGCGATCCGCACCAGCCACATCACCACCGCGCGCC
>DASUIB010000043.1:0-5320 GCA_036273235.1 Sphingomicrobium sp.
GACTTCCGAGTCCGCGCCGCGGACGGGAGGATGTACTGCAGGGTGCCGGTCGTGCGCGAAACCCTGCCCGACGGCCACTCCTACGAGACGGTCGAACTCGGCCGGTCGAGCGAGGACGATTTCGGTCCGGTGACGATCCCGCCCGACCATGTCTGGCTGATGGGCGACAATCGCGACGATTCGGCTGACAGCCGGGTGCCCATATGGCAGGAAGGACTCGGCGGTCCGGTGCCGTGGGAGAATATCGGCGGACGCGCCGAGTTCATCACCTTCTCGCTCGACGGCACCTCGGTGTGGTGGAACCCGATCAGCTGGTTCAAGGCGCTTCGCCCGGGCCGCGCCGGAAAGTCGCTCCGCGACAATTGACGGTGGATAGCAGCCGATGAGCAGCCGGCCGCCGACCACCGAGCCCCATCTGGAGCGGCCCGGTCCGGCGGAGTTCCGGGATCCCTTGGTCCGCCACGAGATGCAGAAAGCGGCGGTGTGGTTCGGGATCGGCCTCGCCATTCTCGGCGTGGTGACGCTAGGCCAGCCGCTGCTGCTGATCGTCGGCGGAGCGATCTTCGCGGTGTTCCTCGATGGCGGGGTGCGGCTGCTCGGCCGCTATCTACCGATCCCGCGTGCGTGGCGCCTGCTGCTCGTGCTGATCCTCGGCTTCGGTTTCATCGGATGGGTGTTCTGGTTCGCCGGGACGACCATCGCCGCTCAGTTCGAGGCCTTGCGCGCGGTCGTCACCGCCCAGTTCGAGCGGTTGATGCGCTTTGCGACCTCGCTCGGACTCGTGGCTGGCGAGCCGGCCAGTTGGCGCTCGCAGCTGCTCGGCGGAGTCGGGCGCCTGACTAGCGCGGTCGGCAGCGTCGTCGGAGGCGTCGCCAGCGTCATCGCCATGATCGTGATCGGCATCTTCCTCGCCTCCGAGCCGCGGCTTTACGACCGCGGGATCGCTTGGATGCTGCCGCTCAGGCATCGCGGCGGCTTCTACCGGATCGCCGAGCATGTCGGCTTCACTCTGCGCCGCCTGCTGTTCGGGCGCCTCATCGCGATGATCTTCGAAGGCGTGTTCACCTGGTTCATGCTGACCGTCGGCGGAGTGCCGATGGCCGGACTCCTCGGCCTCGTCACCGGCGTCCTCGCCTTCATTCCCAACATCGGCGCGATCATCTCGGGAGTGCTGATGATCGCGGTCGGATTCAGCGCCGGCTACGGCCACGGCATCTGGTGCATCATCGTCTACTTCCTGGTGCACAATATCGACGCTTATGTGGTCGTGCCCTACGTCGCCCGGCGCACCGTCGATCTCGCGCCCGCGGTGCTGCTTGCGATGCAGCTATTGATGGCGGCGCTGTTCGGAGTGCTCGGAGTCCTGTTCGCCGATCCGATCCTGGCGACGCTCAAGGTGGTGCTGGTGGATCTCAGCCGTCAGCACGCGGCCGAGGAAGCAGAAGGATCGGCGCTCGTCGCCCCTGATCGGCCTATTGCTGCGGCGCGTGCTGCTGCTGTTGCTGCATCTGCTCCATCATCTGCTGCTGGAGCAAAGCCGCGCCGCCGGGAACGACCTTCTCGACCCTGACCTCGAACGTAAGCGCGCTGTTCTTTGGGAAATTGGGCGGCGGCGGGCTCGACCCGAACGCCAGCCGCTGCGGCATGGTGAAGCGATACTGGCCGCCGTCCTGCATCCGGCCCATCGCCTCGGCGAAGCCGGGGAAGACCTGTTCCATCGTGAACGGTTGCGCGCCGCCATGGCTTTCGCTGCTGTCGAGCACCGTGCCGTCGTCGGAGGTGAGGACATAATCCATCAGCGCCGCGTCCGAGCGCGTGATCGGCGCGCCCTTGCCGGGCTTTATCGTCCGGAACTGGAGGCCGCTCGGGGTCACCGTCGGGCGCAGCGAACCAGCACCGACCCAGGCGAGGCCGATCCCGGCCCCGATGACGATCAGGAATCCGATCCACAGCGCGAGCGCCCTCCCGCGGCGGTCGGGGCGATGGGCGGCTTCGGCGACGGACACTTAAGCTAGCGGGCGCGGAGGTTCAGCGCGAGCTTTCGCGCTCGGCCCGCTTGCGCTCGAGCTTGCGGGCGCGGCGGATCGCGGCGGCGCGCTCGCGGGCGCGCTTCTCCGACGGCTTCTCGTAATGACGGCGCAGCTTCATCTCGCGGTAGACGCCCTCGCGCTGCAGCTTCTTCTTCAGCGCGCGCAGCGCCTGCTCGACATTATTGTCGCGAACGATGATCTGCATAAACTCCCGTCACTCTCCTCAAAGCCTTTAAAATCAGTGGCTTAATGCCCATATGCCAGTGAACGGATTGGGGTTCCGCAACATCGGCAAAGGAATAGCGGCCTCCGGAGGCAAACCTCGGCGGCGCGCGGCCCTTAGCAGTGGCAGCCCAACCGTTCAACCCGTTGATCGTCCATCGACCTTGCGGTGAACCGTTCGGGAAGGACGATGGAAGGGGAAACCTGAACCAATGGGTTATCGGCCATTAACCCATTGAATGATAAAGCGATGGTCCAAGAGCGGAGGGAATGAATGTCATTGAATCGGAGGGAAATGTTGCGTCTTGGCGCCGCTGGCGCCGCCGGACTGATCCTCTCTTCTGCCGCGAGCTCGCAGGCGCTGCCCGGCCTTCTGGTGCCGCAGCCAGCCACCGGCTCGCCCAATCCATTCGCGCCGATTCCCGCGCAGCCCCAGGCGCCGAGCGCGCCGATCGGGATCGATCCGCAGCTGTTCGCTCGCGCCAAGGCCGCGCTCGATCAGCATCAGGTGTGGCCGCGCGACGTGATCGGCGTCGCCGACTTCTCGAAACCGTCGAGCGAGGCGCGCTTCCACCTCGTCGACCTGCAGAACGGCACGGTCCAGAGTCATCTGGTGTGCCACGGCCGCGGGTCGGACCCCGCGCACTCGGGCTATGTCGAGCGGTTCAGCAACGACTTCGGAAGCTACGCGACCTCGAACGGCACCTATGTCACGGATGCTTATTACGACGGCAAATATGGTCTGTCGCTGAGGGTCCGCGGCCTCGACTGGTCGAACAGCAATGCCGAGGCGCGCGCGATCGTCATCCACAACGCCTGGTATGCCGAGCCCGAAATGCTCCAGCAGCACGGCCAGCTGGGCCGCTCCGAAGGCTGCTTCGCGATGCCCAGGGCCAGCCAGTACGAAGTGATGAAGCGCCTCGCCGGCGGCCGGATGATCTACGCCGACAAGGTCGCGTAAGCGGACCGTCCGGGAGGCGGTCGCGCCGCGATCTCGCGAGCTTGAGCTTCTCATTTCACCGCCATTAAAGGGGTTGCCTCGATCAGCCTTTTCCTGTCCGCCGCTCGCGGCTTTGTCCGGCGTAACCCGTGCGGCAGTAAGAAAGGCGAGAATGAGCAGCCGTAGACAACGCCGGCGTTTAACTGTAATTAAATGGCGAAATCCGTCCGGGGGACTCCATGTCTGTTCTGTGCCGCACCTTTGGGCACGATGCGTCGCGTCGGGGCCTCCAGCTCGATCCTCGAACCTTCGCTGTGTACAGTCGCTGCAAGCGGTGCCGCGTACCGCTGGTACGCGATGGCTCACACGGCTGGAAAGTTGTTGCCGAGGAAGACTCGATTACCGTTGCCGCCTAGCGCCGGCCCAAATGTCTGCGCCGAGCGGGCGCGGCATGAGCAACGAACATCGGAGCCAGACGCCGCGCTTGCTCGATCGCTTGCGGCAGATGTTGCGCGATCAGCAGCGCGCGAAAGTGAGCGCCGTCGCTGTCGCGAATGGGCACGAGCACATCCGGGAGAATTCCACGAACCTCATTCGACCCGTGCTTTCGAAAGCGGACGCAGTCGGGCAGCTGCAGCGTAGCATGGCTGTTGGTCAGTAGAACGGGATCGCCGCCATTGGTGTGGCCGCACCCCGCGCCCCCTGTTCGAGCGCCCATCACGACGGCGGCCTGGTTGTCCTGCAGCACAGCCGCGAATTCCTCGGCCGCCGACCAGGTCGAGTCGTCGACGAGCACGATCAATGGGCCACTCCAGACGCCGTCGTGGTACGGAAACAGAGCCGGACTGAAGATCAGATAGCCCCATTCCTTGCCTGCGAAACCGCCCGAGGGCGCGGAGGCCACGAGCCCGGTCGAGAAACCTGCGTCGGCAATTCGTTGGCAGGGAGCCCGCGTCTCGCATGGTGTTTCAGCGTCTCGCAATTTTGCGTCGGCTTCGGCTGCCCAGGCGAGCAATTGCTCTTTGTCTTGAGGCGAAGCGGTAGCCGCGAACCCGCGCAACTGCTGTTCCAAGTCCCGCCATTGAGCGGCCCAATGCTCGCCCCGGACCATTCCGCGCCGCTCCGATACGAGGCGTTTTCCGGAGACAATTCGCGCAACGGCTTCCGCCCACTCCGAGCCCCCCCCATTACCCGTGATATCGACCAACAGCACAGTCGCTCCCACACGCCTGAGTTCACGAGCCCGGTCCTCGATCGCCGCGGTCAGACGTGGATAGGTCCAGTCGATAATGTGGTTGCGGCATCGGTCGTCACATGGCTGGTCCGGCGCAATGTGCAGGGCCGCCACCGCGGCGCGACACAGCTCAGGAAATCCCTGGGGCTGGAACACGCCGATCCGGATGATCCCGATCTTCGTTCCCGCCACACTCGCCGTGCCTGCTTCGAAGGGGTTGCCGCTTTCGGGAAGCGGCGAATATCCCGGGAAAGCGGACGCCGTGCCAGGACCGTTCTGGCGCGCATCGAAGCCGAGCGATCGGCATGGATCGACAGGCTGGGCCTGGGCTGCCGAAGATGCGACGGGCGGCGGTGGTTCCGGCCATTCGATCTCAACATGGCCGTCCGCGGTCTTTTGGACGAGACGGTCGAATATGGCGCGCGCTTCGCCCTCATTGCTGGCGTGGCGCATTCGTTCGGCAAGGTCGTTGAACAGGGCATGGAGATCGGTCTCGTGTTCGTTCTCGAGCCACTCGAGGTTCGCGTACTTTGTCAAAAACGCCTGCCGTGCCTGCTCGAGGTCCGCGAGCCAGGGCGCCACATTGAAGGGCTGACTGGCGGCTGAGACCTCTTGCGCAGCGGCGGAATGCCCCGGTGCGAGCACCCCTACAAACACCGCCAGTGCGGCGACATACAATTTCCAGTCCGATCGAGAGACAGGATGGTGCACAATTTTCTCCGTCTTCCCCTGCATAGCTTAAGCGGCCCGATCAGCTCTTCCGCACCGGATCGGGCTTTCCGTCGTTCGACAGCATGGCCGCGACCCATTTCGTGCGGTCGAACTGGGCGAAGACCATCATCGTCATCAGGGTCAACGGCACGGCGAGGAACGCTCCGGCCAGGCCCCACAGCA
>DASUIB010000044.1:0-8773 GCA_036273235.1 Sphingomicrobium sp.
CGGAGCCCCCTACGAATGCTCCGACCCCGAGCGGATCCGCGCCTTCAGCAACATCATCTTCGAGGCGGGGATCTCGGCGCCGGTGAGGACTCCAAGAGGCCGCGACATCGACGCGGCGTGCGGCCAGCTCAAGACGGCGGCGGAAAGACGTAAGAAGGTGGCGGCTGCCTAGCGGTTCGCAGACGCTTGTTGCGTTGACTGACTCTCGCGGGCAAGCTCTCGCGCATGCACCAATCCGCATTGCTCCACGGCAAGCTCTTCTTTGACACGTACGTTCGGCCGGGGATGCGGATCATGGATCTGGGCTCGCAGGACGTGAACGGATCTCTGCGTTCCGTTGCGCCGCCTTCGAGCGATTACGTTGGCGTCGATTTTGCTGAAGGCCGCGGCGTCGATGTGGTCATATCCGACCCGTACAAGCTCCCGTTCGATGATGGCGAATTCGACGTTTGCGTGAGCTCCTCATGTTACGAGCATAGTGAATTCTTTTGGCTGAGTTTTCTTGAGGCGTTGCGGATCGTGAAGGCTGGCGGCCTGCTATATCTGAATGTGCCATCGAATGGACCATTTCATCGATATCCGGTGGATTGTTGGCGGTTCTATCCCGACGCGGGAATCGCGCTGGAGCGTTGGGGCGCGCACAATGGATTGGAAGTTGAATTGCTTGAGAGCTTTGTCGGTAATCGGCAAACGGGCGTGTGGAACGATTTCGTCGCCGTTTTTTCGAAAGGCGGAAATCACCCAAGCAGGATGCAGGATCGTTACTCCGAGTACACCAATGGCTATTCCAAAGGACGTGAAGGTTACATTCGCTATAGTGAGAGTTCCCAGGACCAGCTTCATCTCAAGTTATGGTGGCGCGTACGCTCGTGGCTCGGCAGGCCGATCGACTAGCGCATTCAATGCGGCTTAGGGCATCTCGCGGATGAAGATTTCCATCGCGATGACGACGTACAACGGCGCCGCATTTCTGCGAGAACAGCTCGACAGCATACTGGCGCAGACGCGTATCCCCGATGAGCTGATCGTGTGCGATGACCAGTCCAGCGACGCCACTTCCAGCACCCTCAACGATTATGCTGCGCGCTCGCCGTTCCCGATCAAGGTGCTGATCAATGACGAGAGGCTCGGCTCGACGAAGAATTTCGAGAAGGCAATTGGCCTCTGCGTCGGCGACATTGTTGCCCTTTGCGACCAGGACGACATTTGGCGGCCGCACAAGCTCGCGGCCATCGAGCGCCGCTTCGAGGAGGAACCCGATCTAGGCCTGGTTTTCACCAATGCCGACCTGATCGACCACAGAGGCGCGCGCCGGGCCGGCGATCTGTGGGCAAGTTTCCAATTCGACGAGCGTCGACAGCGCCAGCTTCGCGGACTGCATCCTTATGATCTCTTGCTTTCGCGTTCGTTCGTTACCGGCGCGACTGTTGCATTTCGATCCAGGTTCAAGAGCCTCTGCCTGCCCATTCCCAGCGGCATCGCGACATTCGTTCACGATCGCTGGATTGCGCTCCTGATCGCGGCTGTCGGACAAATCGACTTCATCGCGGACAAGCTCATCGAGTATCGTCTGCATCCGCAGCAGCAGCTTGGCGTAGGAAAGTTGCCGCGTCCCCTGCGCTACACGGCGCCTCATCATGCTTCCAGCGACCGCGATGGCTTGGCCGCAATTCGCGAAAGGCTGACGGGGAGCCCGGGCTGGACCGCGAAGCCGGATTTCCTGCGCGCGCTCGACGTACGGGAGCGGCACGTCGCTGCCCGCGCAGCACTTCCTCGAAATGTGGTGGGACGGTTGAAGAGAATCGCCTCCGAATATGGTTCCGGCCGCTATCATCGATATTCACGCGGCTCTCTCATGGCGCTCAAGGACTTGCTTGTCGGCACTCGATAGCGTTCATTGACGCTCGGGAGGCATCGAACAATCGCCGGAGATCCGCACGTGGACGGTGCCGCTCGGCAGAAGACGCACGCGGAAGGCGCCGGACGAGACACTCTCTATAATTTGATCGCCGCTGTGGCGCCGGCATTCATCACCTTGATTGTGACGCCATTTTACCTGCGCGCAATCGGGCCGGATCGCTACGGCGTGCTCGCCATTTGCTGGACGCTTGTCAGCGCCATCAGCTTCGCTTCATTGGGGATGGGGCCAGCGCTGACCTATCGGCTGGCGCTGATGGAGGACAGCACTCCCGAAGCGCGGTCACGAATGGTCTGGTCCGCGCTTCTGCTCAGCTTCGCGGCGTCAGTGGGTGGGGCTCTGATCGTATTCGGGACAGGTGAGCTTTACTTCGGGCATTTATTCCCCGCCACTTCAGCTCTTGAGTTCGAAATCTCAGCAGCGCTGCCGCTGCTTTCGCTCATGCTTCCGGTCGGCATTCTCGCCGGAGTGCTGAACGGCGCGTTGCAGGGGAGAGGCCGGTTCGGCACGCTCAGCATGATTACTGTCGGCAACTTCATACTGACGTCGCTCGTGCCGCTCGCTGTCGCTTATCGAATTGGGGTCGACCTGAAGTGGCTCATTCTTGCGACCGTCTCGGCGCTCGCCGCAGCGCTTATTGTGCAGCTCACCATATGCGTCAGCATCATTCCGCTTCGCGGTCCCGAAGCTCGGCTTCAGGACGCGAAGAGCCTGCTGAGCTACGGCGCCTGGATGAGTGGCACGGCTCTCGTTGCGCCCTTGGTGATGATGATCGATCGCTTCGTCGTTGGAGCGTTGCGCGGGCCAACCGCCGTGGCCGCTTATGTGCTCCCCTACAGCCTCGTGCAGCGCATGGTTCTCATTCCCGCGAGCCTCAGCGGCGCCATTCTGCCGCGCTTCGCACCGCTGTCGACCCAACAGGATGTGCAAGAATTGCAAAGCCGGGCGCTCAGCTGGCTCAATGGCGTGCTCACGCCGATGGCGATCCTCGCCATTGCGCTTGCCGCGCCCTTCTTCCATTTTTGGATCGGGCCGGCATTGGGCTCGGCTGCCAGCCCCGTGGCCGCGATTCTTCTGGTCGGCGGTTGGGTGCATGGGATCGCCCACATTCCGTCGACGGTCGTGCTCGGCCGCAGCCGGCCCGATCTCGTCACCAAGTTGTTGATCGCCTATCTCGTTCCGTACCTGGTGCTGCTTTATGTTGCGACGGCGCACTTCGGGATCATCGGAGCGGCGACGGCGTGGACCATACGGGCTGCGTTCGATCCCATCCTGTTCATTTACACGCAGCCACGCCGATCCGAGATGTGGGCGATCGCAAGGTCAGCGGCGCTCGTTGTTTTCGCGATGATCGCTGCTCTTGTCTTTCCTTGGACCTCATTCTTCTACTGGGCAGCGATGGCGCTGCTGGCCGGTCTAGCCTGCTATGATCATCGCGAAGTGCTGGTCGCCTCGGTGAGCAAGGCGCGCAGTTTTGCTTTCGGTGGGACCTAAGGCGAGCATGAGCGAGCCGCAGTGTCTCTCAGTCTCCGTCGCGATGGCGACATACAACGGAGCCAAATACATCCGCGAGCAGCTCGACGACCTCGCTGGCCAGACGCGGCTGCCGGCGGAGCTCGTCATCTGCGACGACGGATCGTCCGACGATACGCTGGCGATCGTCGAAGAGTTCGCGGCGGCGGCGCCGTTCCCGGTCCACATCCACCGCAATCCCGAGCGGCTCGGCTACCGCGCAAACTTCATCAAATGCGCCGGCCTGTGCCGCTCTGACCTCGTCGGATTTTGTGACCAGGATGATCGGTGGCACGCGCGGAAGATCGACGTCATGGCGAGGGTGTTTGAGGACGAAGACGTGCTTATCGCGTATCACAATGCGAGGACGGTCACGAGTAAAGGCCGAACGTTGCCGCTGCTCTACCGTGGCCGAACCGAGAAGCGCTTCGCTCCGCTCGATATCGATCCTTGGTTCAACCCGCTCGGCTTCACGCAGGTGTTTCGGCGCTCATTGCTGAGCTTCGAGGAATTGTGGCCGCTCTCGTCGGACCAGAATGAAGAAGGTGAGCGTCTGGCGCACGACCAATGGTATTTTTTCCTCGCGTCGGGTCTGGGCTCGATCGTCTATGTGCCGGATGTGCTCGCGGATTACCGCCAGCACGGTGAGAACACTTACGGGATGAGCTGGTACAGAGCGCTGGCTCCGCAATTGACGGAACTGTGGCACGCTACGCACCAGCGCACCGATCGGCTGAATGCAGCGAAGGAACGAGCGCGCATCTTTCGGCAGATAGGCGACCTTTCGGGCGTGCTTCGCGACCGCGCCGATGCAGCGGCTTGCTGGTACGATCACATGGCGGGATTGCTTCGCAGACGCGCGGAACTGTACGATACTGGCGACATACGGACGCGCGTGTCCACCGTGAGGGCGCTGGTTCGATCCGGCGCTTACGGACCCGGCGGGGCAGCCTGGTCTCGTGCCAGCCTTGCGATGGACGCGACCATCGGGATTGTCGGTGCCTTTCCAGTTCTGGAGAGAATCGCCCGGCGCGTTACTCGCCGCTGAGGCTCGCGATTCTATTGCTTCACCGCAATCAATGATTTCGTGAGTCCGCAGAACCGTTCGCGCTCAATTCCCGCGTCGGGGAATAGTGTGCGCATGTGTTTGGCCGCGATCAGCTCTATGCTCTGTCCCGGCCATACCTTGTCGCGAATGCGCGAGCGAACGGAACGCGGCAGGAACTGGACCAGCGGCAGCTTGTAATGCGGTTCGATCGGGAACCAGTAGTTCGGCGTCTGGACGAAATAGCGCGGCGCTAGGCGGCGCACCTCGGCGGCCATCCGCTGCATGTCACCCCAGAGGCCGACATGTTCAATGACGCTGTTCGAATGAACGACATCGAAGGAGTTGTCGGCAAATTGAGGCAGATTGCGCGCGTCGCCTTGCCGCACCTTCAAGTTCGCGTCGTCGAACTCCCGGTCGTCGAGATTGATAATGGTGATCTCGACATTCTCATCGCGGTAAAGGCCGGGCAGGGCATGCCAGTAAGCGGCGGTGCCGCCGAGATCGAGGATGCGAATCCGGCCGCCCTGAAGCGGCTTGAGCAGCTCCAGGAACCGCCGCATCCACTTCTGCCGAAATCGGTTGCTTAGATCGTGCGGCTTCATCTGCATCAGCTTAGCGCAGCTTCGCCTGTCGACAATCGCTGATTGCAAGCGTCCCGCCGGCAGCTATGCTCGCCCTTATGGGGGGGAAGGCCGAGCGCTATTTCATACCGGCGGCGATCGGATTCGCGCCGTTCGTGCTTCTGCTCCTTACGTGGGCGCCACACGCGCGAAGCCATGCGCAGGAACTGATCCTCGATTTTTACGCGCCGGTCGTCGCCGTCGAGCTGTTCACGATCGCCGTTGCTCTTCGCGAAGGCATGATAGGCGCGCTCCGGCGCAGGTCCTGGCCGCGGCTTCCCACCGCGGCGCTCGTGCTTCTGATCGTCATCGCGATCGGCACCGCCATTGTCGCGCCCGATCCCGGCACCGCGCGCATTGCCACCTTCTACTGGCTTCTCCATCTGCTGTTCGGCTTTTCGGTCGCCCATTTGTGCGCGGTGCGCTTTTGGCCTCTCGACCTGGTCGTGGCCTATCTCATCGGCTTCGCGGCGTTCCTCGCCGGGTCGATCCTGTTCACGGCGCAGGTCACCGACCCGAATTTCAACTGGACCAATGGCTGGCCGGCGGCGGCGCACATCCGCCATCTCGGCTATTATATCGCGGCGATGGTCGCGCTGTGCATCGGCCTTGCCGCGACCGAGCGACGGGCGTGGGTCCTCGGCGGCCTGTTCGTCCTCAGCGTCGCAAGCTTCGCGTTCGCGCTATGGACGGGCTCGCGCGGAACCGTTGTCGGGGTCGTGGGAGCGGTGATCATCGGCTTGCTAATCCTTCCGCAGATTCGGCGTCCGCAGGCCTGGGGCGGCGCTGCCCTCAGCCTCATTCTCGGTGCGGCAATCGCCAGGCTGTTCCCGGCCCCCGCATCGAACATGGGTTTCGGGCGGACGGTGACCGCCACCGTCGACCACGAGGTCACCACGGGCCGAACGACTATCTGGCGCAATGTCCTCGGAGCGATCAGGCACAGGCCCTTGCTCGGCTACGGCGAGGACCAGATGGCGACGGTCGCGCCTTTCCACGGAATAATCCAGACGCACGACGTTTTCCTTCAAGTGCTGCTTGCATGGGGCGCGGTGGGTTTCGCGTGCGTGCTCGTCCTTGCCGTCTGGTTTGTCGCGCGATCGCTTCCGAACGTGCGGCACGACGGGGCCGGGCTTCTTCCGCCGTTCATGGCCATGCTCGCGCTGGCAAGCTTCGCGACCATCGACGGAGCTCTGTTCCACCTGATCCCCGTCAGCATCTTTGCCGCGTGCGCCGGGGTCATCGCGTCCGGCTGGCACGTTCCCGAAACACGCGCGCCATGAATACCACGTTCCCGATTAAATAGCGGCGCCATAGCCGTTGCGGTTCGCGAACCAGCCGGTACAGCCATTCGATGCGAGCAGAGCGCATCCATGTCGGAGCTCGCTTGGCCGCTCCTGAGGCAAACTCGAGAAATGCGCCGACGCACATCGTTACCGCGGGAAAGCTCTCCGAGTTACGCCCCGCCCACAGCTCCTGACGCGGCTGCCCCATCCCGACGAGGATGAAATTTGGATTAGCTTCCAAGATGCGCGTTCTCAGTGTCGCTTCATCAACCATTGAGAAGAAGCCGTGATGGGTGCCTACGATCCGGTGTCCCGGGCCAAGTTCTTTCAAAGCTTCACCGGCTTTCTCAGCGACTCCCGGAGCGCTGCCAAGGAGGAACAGCCGAAGTTCAGAGCGAGCTGAGCCGAGCAGAGCGGGGATGAAGTCCGTGCCGTTCAGATTGGCCGGGAATGGCCTTCCAAACAGCAATCGGCTCGCCAAATCGACGCCGACGCCATCGTTGAGAACCAGCGAGCGTTCCAGAACGCGGGCGAACTCGTGGTCTTTAGCCGCAACATTGACGGTGTGCGCATTGCAGAACGTCACGATTATCGGCCGCGCGGCTTCCACTTTCGCCAAAATCCGCACGATGGCGCGAGGCTGGTCTAGAACGCAGATGGAAACAGGACCGACGCGACGCTTCTTCACGTCGGTCGTCGCTCCACTGCTCACGCGCTGATCAAAATGCGTTGGGGTGGACGAGGACGCCGAACGTCCTCGCGATAATCGCCAGGTCGCGGCCGATGTGCCAGCCGTCGAGATATTCAAGGTCGGCCTTGAGCCGGTCGGTGAGGTCGGACTTGCGAACCGTCTCGCCCCTCAGCCCGCGGACCTGCGCTAGCCCGGTCAGACCGGGCTTGATCGCGTGGCGGTCCCAGTAACGTTCGTCGATCACCCACAGCAGGCGGTCCCCGGCGCGGGTGCCGAGCGCGTGGGGCCGCGGCCCGACGATACTCATCTCTCCCTTCAGCACGTTGATCAGCTGCGGCAGCTCGTCGATGCTGGACGCCCGGAGCAGGCGTCCGATGCGAGTGACTCGCGCATCGTCCCGACTGACCGAGCGAGTGCCGTGCGGATCGGCGGAATCGATGCGCATCGTGCGGAGCTTCAACACTTCGAACAGGCGGTTGCCGCGGCCCATCCGGACCTGCCGGAAGAGCACCGGCCCTGGCGAATCGATCTTGATCGCGGCCGCGGCCGCAAGCAACACGGGGCTCAGCAGCACGAGCGAAGCGGCTGAAAAACCGAGATCGAACGCGCGCTTGAGCGCTCGGTCGCGAAGCCCGAGAGGACCACGCCCGACAAGCAGGGTGGGTACCTCGCCGTAGCGGCGAAGGCCGAGCGCCCCGATCGAGTCGAGCTCGGGCGTCAGGATCTCGACGTCGACGTTCGCTCCGCCGAGCATCCGCGCCCATGCCTCACGGCGTTCGGGAGGGCAGCCGACGATTGCCCGCTCCGCACCATCAAGTACCCGGGCGAGGCGATCGAGCATCGCGGGATCGTCCGAGTCGGGCTCCAGGCCATCCTTCGCTGCATGCACCACGATCTCCGTCCCCGCGGCGCGGATCCTGACGCCGTCGCAGAGCAGAACCTCTCTGCGGAAAGTCCAGCCGTAATGCTCACCGATGCTTCGGCCGACGAGGATGCGCCCGCCGGCAAGCAGCAACAGGGACAAACAGCTTCCGCTACCGAAGACGAGACGCGAGAATTGCGCTCCGACCTTGAGGGAGAAAAACAGGATCGTCGCGACGGCAATGGCAAGCAGCAGTGCTCGAGTAGCTGCCGCCGCGCTATGCCGCGGCCGCCGAAGCGATTCGATCGACAGTGAATCGCCATTGAGTCCGATCGCGACATATGTGGGGAAGAGTATCGCGAAGGTCGTGAGTCCATATCCATGCACGCTTCCAAATCGGGCGAAGTCGGCCACGACGAAAGCGGCGAGCAGCGAAACCGCGTCCATCAGGATGATCAGACAATAAAGCCTGAGACGAAGCCGCCGGAAATCGACCTGACGGGGGCGCGCCTGCGCGCTTCGGCCGACGCGAACAGCGCCAGCTGTCAGGTTGAGCGCGGCCGTGGGCCTGTTCATCTGGCGAGTCCCCCAGTCAATGAATGCCTAAAATCCTTATGGTTGGCAAATTGTTAACGGTCGGATCGTGCGATCCGGGCCTTTGATGTCGATCAGTTTCCCTGCCGAAGGCGGCTCCCCATGGACGATTTTGCGCCAGTCGGTTTAAAAGCGCCGCCGTTGTTGGAGAGTTAGGCAATGTCTTTGATCGGAAATTTGGTCGACAAGCTGCTGACAAAGGGCAGCATCACGCTGATCATGCCGGGCAAGCCGCCGGAGAC
>DASUIB010000045.1:0-6978 GCA_036273235.1 Sphingomicrobium sp.
AACGAGGCGAGCACCCGGTGCCCGCTCCCAAGATATTTCTCGATGGTTTTCGCCTTGGCCGGCGATTCGACGACGACCAGCTTCAACGGAGTTCCTCACGCATACGCGTAAAGGTGGGGCTCGCTTTTGCGGGTCGTCAACTCCCCGTCATTGCGAGCCCCGGACTTGATCCGGGGCGCGGCAATCCAGTGGATTGCTTCGCTACGCTCGCAATGACACGCGATTACCGGCGTGCCGGTCGAGCCTTCCGGCCAGGTCCAGCTCGAGCAGCGCCATCTGCACCGCGCCCGAAGGCGCGCCGGACAGTCGGATAATCTCGTCAACCGGCGCCGGCGAGGGGCCGAGAAGCGCCTCGACGGAAGCTAGTATATCCTCTCCATCGAGAGCTTCCTCGGGTCCATGCTCATAGCGCGCAGGCGTCGACCGCACCTGCGATTCATAGGGGCGGATCGCCTCGATGATGTCGGCGGCATTCTGAACGAGAGTCGCGCCGTCGCGGATCAGCTGGTTGCAGCCCTGCGCGCGCGGGTCGAGCGGAGAGCCGGGCACCGCCATCACTTCCCTGCCCGCCTCTGCCGCAAGCCGCGCCGTGATCAGCGAGCCGGAACGCGGCGCCGCTTCGACGACGACGGTCCCCGCCGTCATTCCGGCGATGATCCGGTTGCGATAAGGAAAATGCCGCGCCCGCGGCTCGGTCCCCGGAGGCATTTCGGCGAGCACCAGCCCGCGCTCGTAGATCGCCTCCTGCCGTTCCTTGTTCTCCGGCGGGTAGATGACGTCGATCCCGCCCGCGACGACGCCGATGGTCCCGGTCTCGAGCGATCCGTCATGGGCGGCACTGTCGAGCCCGCGCGCCAGGCCGGACACCACCGCGAGCCCCTGCTGGCCGAGGTCATGCGCCAACCCCCGCGCGAAGCGGCACGCGGCCGCCGACGCATTCCTCGCGCCGACGATCGCGATGCATTGCCGGTCGAGGAGGCCGAGATCGCCCCTGGCGGTCAGCAGCGGCGGCGCGTCCTCGAGCTCGGCAAGCAATCGCGGATAGAGACCCTGGCCCAGGACCAGGAACCTGGCGCCGAACCTCTCGACCTTCGCAATTTCGCGCTCGGCATCGTTGCGGCTTCCGAGCGCCGGTGCTTTGCCGCCCCCGCGCCTGCCGAGGTCGGGCACGGCGGCAAGCGCCGCCGCGGGCGTTCCGAAGCGGGCGATGAGCTGGCGGTAGGTGACCGGGCCGATGCCGGGCGTCCGCAGCAGCCTCAGGCGGTCGACGAGGTCTTCGATCCTATTCGTGGCTCGGTTCCTTTCCTCAAGCGAAGGATATTCTCGCGATGCTTCCACAGCACGAGCAACGCGAAACCGAGCAGCAATGGGACGTAGGAAGAATGAAGGCCGTAGGCGACGATCGGCGCGCTGACCGCCGCGGTCATTCCTGCGAGCGACGAGATTCGGAGCGTCACGAGCAGGAAGATCCACACGGCGGCGTAGATGGCGGCGGCCGGCCAAAGTTGCAGGCCGATCAGAATGCCGAGCAATGTCGCCACCCCCTTGCCGCCGCGAAAACCGAGCCACGCCGGGTAGAGATGGCCGAGAAGCGCGCCCGTGGCGGCGGTGGTGCCGGTGAAATCGCCGAACAGGCGCTCAGACATCATGATCGCGGCCGTGGCCTTGAGGCAGTCGAGGATCAGGGTCAGCGCCGCAAGCAGCTTGCTCCCGGTCCGAAGCACATTGGTGGCGCCGATATTGCCCGACCCGATCTCGCGCACGTCCCCCTTGCCCGCGAGGCGGGTCAGCACGAGACCGAACGGGACCGACCCGAGCAGATAGCCGAGCGCCAGAGCGAAGAGCGTCTCGCGGGTCATCGGTCATCGTTAACACAGAATTTCGTCATTGCGAGCGCAGCGAAGCAATCAATCCGCGCCGACTGGATTGCTTCGAAGCTACGCTTCTCGCAATGACGAGGAATGGACGCCTCTGCCCCCCTCCTCTTCTTCGATTCCGGCGTGGGCGGCCTGTCGGTGCTCGAACCGGCGCGCCAGCTGCTGCCCCTGGCGCCGATCGTCTACGCCGCCGACAGCGCGGGCTTTCCTTACGGCAAGCGCACCGAGGCGGATATCGCGAGCCGCGTGCCTGCGCTTCTGGGCAGGCTCGTCGAACGCTTCCGCCCGCGCCTTGCGGTGATCGCCTGCAACACCGCGAGCACCATCGCGCTCGACCATGTCCGCTCGGCGCTCGACCTACCCGTTGTCGGCACCGTGCCTGCGATCAAACCCGCCGCCGCGATTTCCAAAACCCGAGTGATCGGCGTGCTCGGCACCGAAGCGACGGTGCGCCAGCCTTACGTCGATGACCTCGCCGCCGAGTTCGCGTCCGACTGCGCGCTGATTCGCCATGGCTCGCCCGAGCTGGTCGAACTCGCCGAAGCCAAGCTCGCAGGAGAAAAGATCAGCGTCGACGAGGTCCGCGCCGCCGCGCAGCCGATGTTCGACGCGCCCGATGGCGAGCGGATCGACACAATCGTCCTCGCCTGTACGCATTTCCCGCTGCTCGACGAGGAGCTCCGGGCGGCGTTCCCCGAGGTCACCTATGTCGATGGTGGAGCGGGGATCGCGCGGCGAATCGCCTATTTGACCGAGGGCCAGCCCTGGCCCTCATCGCCACCGGAGGGCACCCTCGTCTTCACCAGCATCCCTCCGCGCCGCCCCCTGGAGAGCGTGCTCGCGAAACTTGGCATCGGTCAAATCCTGACCCTGTAAGCTGTTGCGAGTCGTTCGCAATGGAATTGCGAAAGCGCCAAAGCTAAAAGCCGCGCCAATCCATGGACTACGACCGCATTTTCAGATCCGCGATCGACCGCCTTCATGACGAGGGCCGCTACCGCGTGTTCATCGATATCCTCAGGACCAAGGGCAGCTTCCCCAACGCGCATTGCTTCGGCGGCAACGGGCCCAAGCCGATCACCGTCTGGTGCTCGAACGACTATCTCGGAATGGGCCAGCACCCCGCGGTGGTCGAGGCAATGGAGAAGGCGCTGCACGAGGTAGGCGCGGGATCGGGCGGAACGCGCAACATCAGCGGCAACACCCATTATCATACCGAGCTGGAGGCCGAGCTGGCCGAGCTTCACGCCAAGCAAGCGGCGCTGATCTTCACCTCCGGCTATGTGTCCAACGAGGCGGCGCTGTCGACGTTGGGCAAGCTGCTCCCCGGGTGCATCATCTTCTCGGACGAGCTCAACCACGCCTCGATGATCGCCGGGATCAAGAGCAGCGGCTGCGAGAAGCGCGTGTTCCGCCACAACGACCTCGAGCATCTCGAGGAGCTGCTCGCGGAGGCCGACCCGGACGCGCCCAAGCTGGTCGCGTTCGAGAGCGTCTATTCGATGGACGCCGACATCGCTCCGATCGCCGCGATCTGCGACCTCGCCGACACATATGACGCGCTGACCTACCTCGACGAGGTCCACGCGGTTGGCATGTACGGCGACCATGGCGGCGGCATTTCGGAACGCGACGGAGTCGCCGGGCGCCTTACCATCATCGAGGGGACGCTGGGTAAGGCGTACGGCGTCATGGGCGGCTATATTGCCGCCGAGAAGACAATCATCGACTGCATCCGCTCCTATGCGCCCGGCTTCATCTTCACGACCAGCCTGTCGCCGGTTCTGGTCGCCGGCGCGCTCGCCAGCGTCCGCCACCTCAAGCAGTCGCAGGACGAGCGCAGGGCGCAGCAGGAATCGGCCGCGATGCTCAAGGCCAAGTTCGCCGCCGCGGGCCTGCCGGTGATGCCGAGCGAGACTCACATCGTCCCGCTGCTGATCGGCTGCCCGATCAAGACCAAGCGAGCCAGCGACATATTGCTCGCCGAGTACGGGCTCTACGTCCAGCCGATCAATTACCCGACCGTCCCCCGCGGCACCGAGCGCCTGCGCTTCACGCCGGGGCCGACGCACACCGCCGACATGATGGACGAGCTGACGAGCGCGCTGGTCGAGATCTTCGGCCGCGAGGAGCTGCGCGCGGCGGCTTAGCTCAGCACTTTCCGGTGAGGAGCGGCCCCATCGTGAAGTGGTGCGCCCAATAAGCAGCCTTCCAGTCCTTGCAGCGCATGGCCGCAATTTCCGCTTCCACCGGGCCAACTTCGTAGATTGCGCTGCGCTTCCACATCTTGATACCCTGCCTGCGAACGGCGTTGAGGCTGACGATTCGCGCTTTGTGCATGCCTTCGGCAGCTTTGCGCCAGCCCGGATCCTGACTCATCGTCGCATAGGCATCCATTACCGGCGCCTGGGTCCAGCGAGCGATGCCTTCGGTCCACATTTGCTCTTCGAAGTATCGCCAATCGGTCGGAGAAACGAGGCGCTCGAGCGCAGCGCGCTGCGCGAGATAGTCGGATGCCGCATTCGAACGCTTTTCGGAGGTCCTGGCCTGAAGGAAATCGAGCGCGGCGGCCGCCATTTTGTCGAATACCGCGTTCACGTCCTCGCGCTTGTATGGGAACGGGTAAACGAGCGACCAGTTGTTCGCTCCCGTTCCACCGCCGAAAACAGGTACCAGAAGCTTTATCTCTGCGGTCATCCAGCGCTTTGAATCCTGGAGCTGGTGAAAATGCTCGTGCACCATGAGCGCGGTCCAGAATTGCAAATCATCGGGTTTCGTCGGCGGCACGCCGACCAGGATAATCGGTCGCCCGTCACCGAATATGTCGGTTTCGCCGAACAAATTGGGGTCCTGGGTCCGCGCTCTGCTCTGCATCCAGCAATGGGTGATCGGGTCCCATCTTCGCGGAGCGAAATCCTTGCGAGTCGGCGAGCAGAACAGGGTCTCGCGCTCCTCCTCGATAAGCAAAACATCGAACGGGGCAGTCGCCATCCCCTTCCATACCTTCTCGCCCGCGTTGCGGCCGATCACCTGCGCCAGGTGAATGGCTTTGCGTGCGGCCGCGTCGGGTTGTCCGATCGGCCGAGTTTTTGTTGCCTGCGGCTGAGCGGGGGCAGCAGCAACGCCGAACAGCGCCAACAAAGCGAGCGATAGTCTTCGCATTGTTCCCCCCGAATCCGGTGCTGAAACCTGTCCTACAGCATGAGTTTACGGCTATGCCAAAGTAATGCCAGCCGTTTGGTCCTCGTGAGCCGTCTCTTCAATCAGAGCTTCGAAAGCCCGGCTCGCGCGTGCGCGCGTAGCACTGCCAACTTTGGCAACTTTGGCGCGGTGGCGCGGCGGCGGATAGGACGCTAGAGAAGGCCATGCGCATCGCCCTCGCCGCCGACCATGCCGGTTACCTGCTCAAGGACGAGCTTGCCGGCTGGCTTCGCGACCAGGGCCATGACGTCGCCGATCTCGGCACCAACGGACCCGAAAGCGTCGATTATCCCCTCTTCGGTCGAAAGCTTGCCGAGGCTGTGGCCTCGGGACAGGCCGAACGCGGCATCGCCGTCTGCGGCACCGGCATCGGCATCTCCATCGCGGTCAATCGCGAGCCGAAGTGCCGCTGTGCGCGGGTCGGCGACCCGCTCTCGGCGCAGCTCGCCCGCGAGCATAATGACGCGAACGTGCTCGCGCTCGGCGCGCGCCTGATCGGCAGCGAGATGGCCAAAGCCTGCGTCGCTCTGTTCCTCGAAACGCCCTTTGCCGGTGGGCGGCACCAGCCGCGCGTCGACCAGCTCTCCCACGAATTGCAGGATTCCGACTGATGGCCACCGCCGCCGATCTCGAGCAGGATCAGAACTATCGCGTTCCGCACGGCTTCTTCACCAGCGGGCTCAGCCAGAAGGACAGCGCAGTCGAGGATGCGATCCGCGCCGAGCTCCACCGCGAGCAGACCCAAATCGAGCTGATCGCCTCCGAAAATATCGTCAGCAAGGCGGTGCTCGAGGCGCAAGGCTCGGTCCTCACCAACAAATATGCCGAAGGCTATCCCGGCCGCCGCTATTACCAGGGCTGCGCGCCGTCCGACGCGGTCGAGACTCTGGCGATCGAGCGCGCGAAAAAGCTGTTCGGCTGCGGCTTCGCGAATGTGCAGCCGCATTCGGGCGCGCAGGCGAACGGGGCTGTCATGATGGCGCTCCTAAAGCCGGGCGACACGATCATGGGCCTCAGCCTCGCCGCCGGCGGACACCTCACCCACGGCGCGCCTCCGGCGCAGTCGGGCAAGTGGTTCAACGCGGTTCAATATGGAGTCCGGCACAACGACCACCTGGTCGACTTCGACGAGGTCCAGCGGCTCGCTAAAGAGAGCCGCCCAAAGATGATCATCGCCGGCGGATCCGCCTATCCGCGGCATTTCGACTTCAAGCGCTTCCGCGAGATCTGCGACGAGGTCGGTGCACTCTTCATGGTCGACATGGCGCACTTCGCCGGTCTGGTCGCCGCGGGCGAGCACCCGACGCCCTTCGGCTATGCCCATGTCGTCACGACAACCACCCACAAGACCCTTCGCGGGCCGCGCGGCGGCATGGTGCTGACCGACGACGAAGACATCGCCAAGAAGGTCAATTCGGCCGTCTTCCCGGGCCTCCAGGGCGGGCCGCTGATGCATGTGATCGCCGCCAAGGCGGTCGCGTTCGGCGAAGCGCTGCAGCCCGAGTTCAAGGCCTATGCAAAGGCGGTGATCGCCAACGCCAAGACCCTCGCTGGCCGCCTCAAGGAGCGCGGCGCCGATCTCGTCGCGGGTGGCACCGACACCCACGTCGCGCTCGTCGACCTTCGCCCGCTGGGCCTGACCGGCAAGGACGCCGACGAGAGTCTCGAGCGCGCTGGCCTCACTTGCAACAAGAACGGCGTGCCCTTCGACCCGCTTCCGCCGGTCAAGACCAGCGGCATCCGCGTCGGCTCGCCGGCCGGAACCACGCGCGGCTTCGGCGAGGCCGAGTTCCGCGACATCGCCGACATGGTCGCCGACGTCCTCGACGGCCTTGCCACAAATGGCCTCGAGAATAACGGCGCCGTCGAGCGGCAGGTGAACCAGCGCGTGCTCGACCTG
>DASUIB010000046.1:0-10203 GCA_036273235.1 Sphingomicrobium sp.
CCTGCGCGGAGTTCGGCCCGATGAAGCCGAAGCGATCGGCGACGCCGTGCATGAGGGCGGAATCCGAATCATCGAAGTGCCGCTCAATTCGCCCGATCCGCTGAGGAGCATCGAGCTCCTCGCTAGGCGCTTCGGCGAACGAGCCCTCGTCGGCGCGGGCACGGTACTTGATCCAGCGGACGTCGCACGCGTTCGAGACGCTGGCGGCCGACTCATCGTCTCGCCCGATACCAATAGCGAAGTGGTCGCTGCGACGGCTGCGGCGGGCATCGTCTCCTGCCCAGCTTTTTTCACCCCCTCGGAAGCGTTCACCGCGCTGCGTTCGGGGGCGACCGCGCTCAAGCTCTTTCCTGCCGAAGCTGCGACGCCGGCGGTGCTCAAAGCGCAGCTTGCCGTCCTTCCGAAGGGTGTAACTGTCCTGATCGTGGGTGGGATCAAGCCTGACAACATGCAGCCGTGGCTCGACGCGGGAGCGGCCGGGTTTGGGCTCGGGTCCGGGCTCTACACGCCGGGCCAGTCGGCCGCCGACACGCTCGACAAAGCGCGCGCCTATGTCGCGGGAGTGAAAAGGTGAAACCGATCAGGATCGCCATCATCGGCTATGGCAAGATCGCCGAGGACCAGCACGTTCCTTCGATTCAGGCCAATCCGCGGTTCGAACTTACCGGCACGTCGAGCCGGTCGGGCCAGGGGCTGGAGAATAAGTTCACCGACTGGCGCGAGCTGATCCACAGCATCGAAGGCCTCGAGGCGGTGGCGATCACCACGCCGCCGGAGCCGCGCTATGCCATCGCGCGCGAGTGCATTCTGGCGGGTCTCCACTGTCTGCTCGAAAAACCGCCGACCGTTGGGCTCGCCGAGATCGCCGACCTCGATCGCCTCGCTCAGGCTAAGGGGGTGACCCTCTTCACCACTTGGCACGCGCAGCACCATTCCACGGTCGAAGCGGCGGCCAAGGCGCTCGCCGGCAAGCGCATCAAGTCAATGCAGATCCTGTGGCACGAGGACGTTCGCAAATGGCATCCGGGGCAGCAGTGGATCTGGCAGGCGGGGGGCTTCGGAGTCTTCGACCCTGGGATCAACGCTTTCTCGATTGCGACGAAGATCTTCCTAGGCGGCCTTTTCGTGCGGTCGGCCGACCTCAGCGTGCCTCAGAACGCCCAAACGGCGATCGCCGCCGACGTCACCTTTTACAGCCCCGAGGCGGACGGGCCGCTGAGCGCGAGCCTCGACTGGCGCCGAACCGAGGGCGAGGAATGGACGATCGCAATCGAAGCCGCCGACGGAACCAGTGTCCGGCTCGAAAACGGCGGAGCACAGCTCATCCTCGATGGCCAAACGAGCGCCGATAGCGGGGCGGGCGAATATCCGGACATCTACCGGACCTTCGTCGATCTGATCGACCAGCGGCGAAGCCTCGTCGACGTCGCTCCGCTCCGCCTCGTCGCCGATTGCCTGCTCGTCGGCTCCCGCACCGCGGTCGAGGCCGTCAACGACTGATGGAGCAACTTGGGCCGACGGGCATTATCCTGTCGGCCGCTTTCTTAACGACAAGTGCGCGGCCGCGAGGATCGGACGTGGCAGAAGTGACGATCGACGAACTTACGCAGGCTGATGAGGCGTTCGCTGGCAACCGTCTGCTTTCGACCTTCTCACGCGAGGCGCGCGCGCTTCTCGAGCCGTTTGGCGAGCTGGTCGAACTCGCGCCTGGCGAAACGGTGCTGAAGCGCGGCCAGACGGTCCACTCGAGCCTGTTCCCCGTCGGACCGACAATGATTTCACTGGTGGTGGAGCTCAGCGGAGGCCGCTCGGTCGAGGTCGCTTCGGTGGGACGTGAAGGAGCCGTCGGCGGGATCGTCAGCTGCGGCCATGCTCCCGCTTTCTCCCGCGCCGAAGTGCTGGTCGGCGGCTCCGCGTTCAGGGTCACGATGGAGGCGCTCGAGGATGCGAAGAAGCGTTCGGGTTTCATCGGCAACCTCTTCTGCCGCTACTCGGATTATCTGCTCGCGACGGTCATGGAATCGGTGGCCTGCAACGCCTTCCACTCGATTCCGGAGCGAGCGGCGCGCTGGCTGCTCCATGTGCAGGACCGCGCCGGCGACCGCATCGAGCTTACCCAGGAAGCGCTCGCCGGTCTGCTCGGCGTCCAGCGCACCACGGTAAACGCGGTAATCAAGGACCTCTCGTCGGAAGGGCTGATCGGCACCAGCCGCGGCGCGGTGCGCGTGACCGATCGCGCCGGCCTCAAGCGCCGCGCGTGCGAATGCTACCAGCGCCTTCAGGATCATTACGCCGCGGTCATCGGCCCAAGCGGGACGGGCGGTCAGGGCGGCTGCTGATCAGCCGCAGAATTTCCAACCGAGAGTCTCGCCGGCGTGGAAGGGCACCAGCTCGATTCCGTCGGATTGAATCCGCTCCGGGACCTCGACTTCCGCGCGCTCGAGCGTGACACTGCCCTCATTGAGCGGAAGCCCGTAGAAGCGGGGCCCATTCACCGACGCGAACGCTTCCAGCTTGTCGAGCGCGCCTTCGGCCTCGAACACCATCGCATAGCTTTCGAGCGCGAAGGGTGCGTTGAAGATCCCGGCGCAGCCGCAGCCCGACTCCTTCGCGGAGCGCGCATGGGGGGCGCTGTCCGTGCCGAGGAAGATGTTGGGTGCGCCCGACGTGGCCGCTTGGCGCACCGCGAGCCGGTGCTTCTCGCGCTTGGCGACGGGAAGGCAGTAAGCGTGGGGCCTGAGTCCGCCGACGAAGATCGCGTTGCGATTGATCTCCAGATGCTGCGGAGTGACGGTCGCAGCGAGGTTATTTCGACCGCGCAGGAAATCCGCGGCCTCCTCGGTCGTGATGTGCTCGAGCACGATCTTGAGTTCGGGGAAATCATCGACGAGGCGGGACAGGATCCGCTCGATGAACACGGCTTCGCGATCGAACACATCGACGCTCGCGTCCGTGACCTCGCCGTGGATGCATAGCACCATGCCGATATCCTGCATCCGCTCGAGCGTCGGATAGACGTTGCGAAGGCGGGTGATGCCCGACGCGGAATTGGTCGTCGCTCCCGCGGGATACAGCTTGGCGGCGATCCAGATCCCTTCCTCGAATCCGCGTGCGACCTCGTCAGGGTTCGTTTCGTCCGTCAGGTAGCAGGTCATGAGCGGCGTGAAGCCGTGTCCTGCGGCGTCGACGATACGGTCGCGATAGGCGGCTGCGGCGTCAGGCATCGTCACCGGCGGCGCCAGGTTCGGCATCACGATCGCTCGCGCGAACTGCCGGGCCGTGTACGGCGCGACGGCCCGCAACATCCCGCCGTCGCGCAGGTGCACATGCCAATCGTCGGGACGGCGGATTGTGATTGACTGAGCGCTCATCGACCCCTCAGCCGTTCGGGCTGAGCTTGTCGAAGCCACGTTCTTCTTGTGAGAAGAAAAGAGCAGCCCCTTCGACAGGCTCAGGGCGAACGGTTGTTGGAAAAACCGTGAACGCGGCACTAACTCACTTGCATGGCCACGACCACCCTCACTAACCGGGCGCTCATCCGCCTCTCAGGCGAGGACGTGCGCGGCTTTGTGCAGGGGCTGGTCACGAGCGATGTTGTGGAATCACTGCCTGTCTGGGCCGGGTTGCTGACTCCGCAGGGCAAGTGCTTGTTCGACTTCATCGTCTGGGAAGACGGGGACGACCTGCTGCTCGACTGCGAAGCGGACGCCGCCGACGACCTCATTAAACGCCTGTCGATCTACCGCCTTCGGAGTCGGATCGCGGTCGAGCGTGACCGCACACTCGCTGTGCACTGGTTAAAGGACGGTGGTGAGGGCGCGCCCGATCCCCGCCTTTCAGCACTCGGCAATCGTTGGCTCGCTCCGGCGGACGAACCGGTCTCAGGCTGGCTCGAGCACCGGCTTCGCCTCGGCGTATGCGAAGGGCGCGCTGAGCTCAGCGACATCCTCTGGCTCGAGTGCAACGCCGCCGAGCTGAACGGCGTCAGCTTCACCAAGGGCTGCTTCGTTGGTCAGGAGAATACGGCGCGGATGAACTGGCGCCAGAAGATCAACCGCCGACTGTTCGTGACAATCGGCGGCGGCGGAGAACGGTCGCGCGTCGAATATCCCAAACTCGGCCTTTCCGTCACTCACGCGCGGGTCGAGGCAATCCCGGCCAGCGCTATCATCCCGGATTGGCTGAAAAACGCGTTGTGACAGCCCCGCAATCGCCTGCGGTCGGCGAAATTCACCAACTTATGGCGAGACGCGCGACCACTCTTGGTCATTAGCCCAACCAACCGGACTAGAAACACTAAGGTTTTTCGGATTGGCACGCTCCCTGCATTTATAGATGCACGGGCTCGATCATGGGTCCAGCGAGAGATGCAAAGGGGTTGGCAATGTTCAATTCGTTCACTTCGGTCCGTGAGACCGCCACGGTTTTCGCCGGCGCGCTCGTTTCCGCGCTTCTGCTGGTTTCGGCCGCCACTTCGCTGCCGATCGCCTGACACTCGACAAGAAGGAGAAATCAGATGCATGGACGTTTTCTGATCAACCGCGGCGACGCCAAGGTCATGGGCGTCGCCGCCGGTCTTGCCGATTATACCGGTGTCGATCCGACGATCATCCGCCTCGCATTCGTCGCAGCCACGCTGCTGACCGGCCCGGTGATGATCCTGTTTTACGTGCTCGCGGGGCTGCTGGCGCCCGCCCAATAAGCGCCAGCCGCTCTTTCCCGCCGGTGGTCCCGAGGGCATCATGCCGGCGTGACCGACCCCGACCCGCACCGTCTCCAGCGTTTCGTCGATGCTCAGCAGGATGTGATCGACACCGCTTTGGCCGAGCTCCGCACGGGGTCCAAGCAGAGCCACTGGATGTGGTTCATCTTCCCCCAGCTTGCCGAGCTGGGCCGAAGCCCGACCGCAAAATTCTATGGCATCGGTTCAATCGAGGAGGCGCGCGCCTATCTCGAGCATGCGCTGCTCGGACCGCGGCTGCGCGAATGTGTCAGGGCGTTGCAGCAGTGGGCCGGTAAGCGGTCCGCGGAGCAAATCCTCGGATCGATCGACGCAATGAAGCTCGGGTCAAGCCTCACGCTTTTCGATCGCATTGAACCCAGCGGTCTTTTTGAGCAGGCGCTGCTGAACTTCTTCGATGGCCGAAGGGACGAACTCACTCTCGCACTTTTGGACCGCCAGCAGTAAGGGGTCCGCGGAAACAAAGGAGAACTCGCCATGCGTAAGCTTCTGTTCGCCGTTGCCGCCGCCAGCCTTATCGCCTCGCCCGCGATCGCCGCGCTGAAGGTGGGCGACAAGGCTCCAGACTTCACCACCACCGGCGCCGTCGGCGGCAAGGAATTCAAGATGCACCTCGCCGACATGCTCAAGAAAGGCCCGGTCGTGCTTTATTTCTTCCCCAAGGCCTTCACCAGCGGCTGCACCGCCGAAGCCCATGCGTTCAGCTCATCGATCGGCGACTTCAAGAAGGAAGGAGCCCAGGTCATCGGCATGTCGGGCGACAATCTTGCTACGCTGCACGATTTCTCGGCCAAGGAATGCCGCAGCGCCTTCCCGGTGGCGACCGCCACGCCCGAAGTCCAGAAAGAGTATGACGTCGCCTGGGCGAAATATCCCGGTTGGACCACCCGCACTTCCTATGTGATCGACCGTAGCGGCAAGATCGTGATGGTCCATGACGATCTCGATTTCAGCCAGCATGTCGCCAAGACGCTCGCAGCTGTCACGGCGCTCAAACATTAGTTCATGTCACTTTCATTCGCCGGACAGACGCCGACGCTAGTGGTCCGACGCCCAGCCTTGGGCGGACAACGAGGGGAAAGCCTATGAAAATCAGCACGAGCCTGGTCCTTGGCGCTGCGCTTGTCGCGCTTGCCGGGTGCCACAAGACTTACGGTGAGAACAATGCTGCGTCGCAGGTCGAAGCGAATGCCGAAAACCGCGCCGAGAATGTGACCGCGACGGCCAACAACGAAGCCGCGAACATCATGAATCGGGCGAAGAACGAGGCGTCGGCGGTCAAGAACGAAGGCGAGAACAAGGCTTCCGCGATCAAGAACGCAGCGGAAAACAAGGCCGACGCGATGAAGAATGCGTCGGACAACAAGAGCTCCAACGCGTCTGAAAACAAGTCGAAGAAATAAGTCTTGTGAGGGGTGGGAGGGGAGGCGCCGGTCCATTCGGCGTCGTTCCTGCCCACTCCACCCGTTGACGGTTCCGCGTCGTACCAGCTTGATAACAAGATTGGGAACCGTTGCGCTTCCGGTTCGCTGTTGCGCCGGTCGAACAATTGGAGGGAAGCGAAATGAAGACCCGGATCACATTGACCGCCGCCGCCTTGGCAACGCTGACCGCCTGCGGCAGCAACAATAATGCCAACAATGCCGCCGCGACCAACGTCGCGACCAACGCCGCGACCATGAACGCCGGCGCGACGATGAACGCGACCGACATGAACGCCACGGACATGAACGCGACGACGACCAACAGCGGCGCGATGGACGTCAACGCGGCCGGCAATACGACCGGCAACGCCACGACCAACTACTGATCCGGCAAGAGCACGCGCCGGAGCGGGGCGCCTGCGTCGCGGGCGCCCCTTTGACGTGCGCCTTCATTTGCCGGGTGGGGGCTGAAGCTTCGTGGCCATGCCGCGGCTGATCGCCGAGCGCTGTGCGCCGGCCCTGAGGTCCCGCTGCGCATTGTAGAAGCCCAATAGGAAATCATAGTCCCACTTGGTCATCGTCACCGGCGCTTCACCTCCGATCGGCACCTCGAGCACATGGAGGATGGTCGCCGCGCTCGAATTGCCGAGCCGCGCCGGATCGGCGCCCGTGAGCGCGCGGATCGCGGTGTAATCGGCGAGCTGGGTCGTGGTCAGCCCGACCAGCGCCTTGCGCTCCACGACCACCGCCGAGGCCTTGAACTGCGGATGAACCGGCTGAGTGATCCGCGAGGAAGGGTCGACCGTACGATTGACGACGACGCCCTGCGTCGTGTCCTCGGTCAGGTCGACGCCGTCGGCAGTCATCTCCGGCCCCTGAACCTGCCAGGCGACGGCCGGGCCCGGCTGCTGCTCCAAATCGTGGAACTGGCGGTCGCTGAGGCCGAAATCATCGGCGCTGTGGCGCTGAAGCTCCCGAAGGAAGGCCGTCTTGTCGGATGTCACCAGAAGCAGGACGTTCGGCGCGCAACGGCCGCTGGCGACGACGATCCCCACGCTCTTGGCAACCAATCGGATGCGGTCTTCGACGGCCTGAGCCTGCGGCTCCGCGAGGCCAAAAACGGCGGGGCAGACCTCATGCTCGAAGCGGCTGAGCTCTCCATGGACATCTCCGGGGGTCAGCGAACGGACGAAGTCGTCGACCGCTTTTTGCATGTTTTTCTGGCCGGTGACGACGATCGCCTGGTCGGCCGGCGGCTCCGGCTGCGGATCGCCCGGAGGAGCAAGGGCCGACAGCGCGGCCGCGAACGCAAACAGAAACATCGGCGGAAAACCCCCTAGCGTTGGCAGACTTCCTGGTGGCCGGCCGTGGCCGTAATCCGCGTGGCGAGGTCCGGATCGAAGCTGATGCTCACCGAATCGTCGCAATGCCTCAGCTGGAACCGGACCTTTCGCGAAAGGAAGTCGAGCGAGATCCGCCGGAATGTCTCCAATATGTCGGTCCCGAGCAGCAGCGCCGGCTCGTGCGAAAGCCCGAACATCTGGAACGGCGGCACGTCCGCGAAGGCCATCGGCACATCGCGCAGGGTCACGGGACCAAGCTGGAGCTCGCCGACGCGAGCCACCTGCAGCTTCTGCACTGCGCCGGTCACTCCGACAACGTCGACGGTCAGGAACTTGTCGCGGTTGCCGCGGATCAGCTGGTCGCGAAGCGCGAGATTGCCGATGGTGATTTCCGAACCGGTGTCGATGATCGCGTCGAGGTCGAAGCCCGCGGCCTTGACGTGGGTCAGGATCAATTGGCCGCGGCGGCGCCGCGCGACGACCACGATCTCGCCCGGCTCGGGCTTCACGGGAATGTGCGCATCCTCGACCTTGATCAGATGCTTTTCGAAATCGAGCATCAGCCGCTGCTCGACCAGCGCGTCGATGCCGATCATCCCGTCGCCGCCCAAGTCCACTTCGCGGAGCGCCGGAAGCTCGAGATTGGGAATCGTGCTCGACCCGACGGTCAGCTGATCCACCTTCACCCGGTCGACGATGTTGCGGTTGGTCATTCCGTCGAGAATCACCGGCGTTCCCAGCGGCAGCTGCAGGTCGTGCGCCACGTGGATTCCGACGACCGAAGTATCGGCGCCGCTGTCGACGATGAAGCGATACGGGCCGCGGCCATTCACCCGAACGTCGACGCTGAGCCGGGTCTCGATCTCGCGCGCCTTCACGTCGGTTCCCCCGACCGCGAGGTTGGGGTCGAACACGGCCGGCGGAAGCGGCGGAATGTTCGGCGGAGTGGGCGGCGCCGGCCTCGGCTTGCTGATCTTGGGCGGCTCGGCGGCGGCGGCGGAATCGCACGCCGCGCCCGACGTCAACAGGACGAACGCAACGACCAGGCCGGAGCGAAACTTCAACAATGGCTCCTCCGCTCAAGCGGATAGACGGGCTCCTTATCCATCAGCAATCCGTTCAGCGCCATGGCTTATCGACGCACGGCGCACCTGAACGGCGAAAGAATGAGGAACGAATGCTGTTCGCGGCGTGCAGCGGCGCGTTGGCCTACTTCTTCGGCGGTGTCGCCGGCGGCGGCGATCCGAGGCTGTTGATGAGCTCGACCTTGGCCTGAAACTCCTTGGCGCAGGCGTTCATGAGGCCGCCGGCCGTCGTGTCGCTGAGCGTCTTGCTCTGCTGGTCGAACAAAGCCTTGAGCTGCGCCGGAGTCGCCGAGGCGCCGATCCGGCCGAGGTAGAAATAGAAGCTCGCCTCGGCGAGCTTCTGCGCGTTCGCATCCTGGTTCTGCTTGGCGAAGGCGCTGCTCAACAGGAGGCAGCGGGCGTCGGTCGCGCTCTGCGCCGAGGCCGCCGCGCCGGTCATCAGCAGAGTTGCCGCAAGGGCGATTCGAAGGGACTTCATTGCAGTTACTCCATGGAAATCGTGAGTGGGGTGAGGGCACGGCGATGCGCTCCGCCAGCGGCCTCGGTCGGTCGAGACATAAGCCAGCCGCGCGGCGATGCCGAGTCCCCGTGCGTGCGGAAACGTCCGAAGCTTTCCCTCTGGCGGTCCGAATGTTCGTGAATGTTCGCAGTGACGTGGGCGAAGCGCTATGGTGCCGGCACGCGGCGCGTCGCGCCCGGCAGGAGAGCAGCGATGGCCAAGGGTCAACAAAGATCGAACAAGGAAGCGCGCAAGCCCAAGAAGGCGAAGGTCAAGACCAACGCGTCCAACCCGTCGCAGAAGGGCGGTTCTCGCGGACTTGAGAATCTGGAGCATCTGAAGAACAGCTAGGCCCCCGAAGTGGACGAGATGGACGACGTTGCGACAATCGTCCGCCGGCGTGACTTTCGTGACCTTCACGAGGGGGATCGAGGGTGACGGGCCGGGCGCGGGTGTGACTTTCGGCCGGAGACTTGTGACCTTTGCGCGCGACCGCTGCGTTCCATGCCCGGGCGAAGTCGGTATGCCCCGGCCGATCGCGGAGGCGATAGGCGCTTTCCCGGCTCATCCCGGCGGCCGCCGCCGCGCGCGTGACGCTGCGCGTCTTGTTCAAGGCGATGATGAACTTGACCTGCCGGTCGGTGGTCCAGCCGTCACGGCGAATGCGGCGGGAGGGCGAGGCGGTCGAGGAACGGGGCGGAGCGGAGCCGTGTGTGCGCATCCGCCAGCGTGGAACAGATGAAATCCTATTAGGAAAGGGGATTGTGCCACGCGTTTCATCCGCACGATCCATAATTCGGGAGCACAGCACGATGCCGATTGCTGTTATTATTGACTGGTACGGCCCGTACAATTCTCGAGAAGCGTTTCGCGGTGAGATGCGTTGCTGGGCGTCCGGAACCCGAGCCGTCTATATGGCACTAAGAGCCGGCAATCGGGTGAACTATCTTGGCCTTACAAGCACTCCGGCAACTAGATTTTAAACCACCCGAAATTCCACAATCCAGAAAACATTCGCTTTTTCTGCGGCGAGATAGTCTCACAAGGCATCAGCGGGAAACGTGCCACCCGTCATAAGCCGGACCTTTCGCTGGCTGAGCACGCCTTGATT
>DASUIB010000047.1:0-28085 GCA_036273235.1 Sphingomicrobium sp.
TCGCAATGACGTGTCGGGAAAGCAGACATACAGGATTCAATTCGCGTAAACTCAAGCGTTTACGTCTTGTCGACGAGAGCAACTTGTCTGACAAATGGAGAATCGCTGCGTCCGTCAGGTTCGATTTAGCCGCACCGGAGACGAGCGGGCCGGGGCATGAGCTGGGAAGGGGTTTCAAGTTGCGCAAATTGGGCATCGTTGGTGGAATGAGCTGGTCGTCCACCGCACTTTATTACGATCACATCAATCGCGCCGTCGCGCAGCGGCTGGGCGCACTGCACAGTGCACCGCTCGGTATCGAGAGCCTCAACTTCGATCAGATCGTCACCATGCAAGGCGCGGGCGACTGGAACGGTATTGCCAAGGTCGTTCGCGGCGCAGCCAAGCAGCTCGAGGCCGGCGGAGCCCAGGGACTGATCATTGCCTGCAACACGGTGCATAAATGCTATGATTCTGTCAGCGCGAGTATCGGGATCCCAGTGTTTCACATCGCCGATGCGGCCGCGGAGCAGCTGGTCACCGACGGTCACAGCCGTGTGGCGCTGCTCGGCTCCCGCTTCACCATGACCGAGCCGTTCCTGCGCAATCGCTTCGAGGCGCGGGGCATCAGCCTCGTGCCGGTCGATCCGGCGTGGATCGGTGAGGTCGATCGGATCATCTTCGAGGAGCTTGCCGCCGGACGCGTCGTCCGCGACAGCCAGCGCAAGCTCAAGACCCTGATCACCGAGCTGGCCAAGCAGAAGACCGAGGCGGTGGTCCTCGGCTGCACCGAGCTCGTCCTTGCGGTCGACGTGCGCGCCAACGTGCTGCCGGTCTACGACACCACTGCGATCCACGCCCGCGCCTGCGTCGAGTGGATGCTCGCCGATGAAGAGGAAGCGAGGGCGGCGGCGTAGCGTCATTGCGAGGAGCGGAGCGACGCGGCAATCCAGGTGCCGTTAGATTGCTTCGCTCCGCTCGCAATGACGGGATAGTGGCCCTAAATCGCTCTTCGTGAGCAAGGCCGACCGCCCCGACCATCCGCGCGCCGCGGAGCGCTTCAACGAGGACCAGGCGACCTACGCCGTTCGCGGCGAGGGCACGCCTGACCTCGAAGCGGGCGTCGCGGCGATCCGCGAGGTGCTGAGGACACTTCCACGAAACCCCGGCGTCTACCGGATGCAAGACGCGCGCGGGGACGTGCTCTACGTCGGCAAGGCGCGGGTGCTGAGGAACCGCGTCACCAATTACACGCAGGTGGCCAAGCTGCCCAAGCGGCTGCAGCGGATGGTGGCGCAGACCCGCTCGATGACCATCATCACCACGAGGACGGAGGCGGAGGCGCTGCTCCTCGAGGCGCAGCTGATCAAGCGATTCCGGCCGCCCTACAACGTTCTCCTGCGTGACGACAAAAGCTTCCCCTTCATCCTGCTCCGCGAGGACCATTCATTTCCCCGCGTCCAGAAGCACCGCGGCGCGCGGCGGATCAAAGGCCAATATTACGGGCCGTTCGCGAGCGCGGGATCGGTCACTCGAACGCTTAACGCGCTTCAGAAGCTGTTCCTTCTAAGGAGCTGTTCAGACAGCTTTTTCGCGAACCGGTCGCGGCCGTGCCTTCTCTACCAGATCAAGCGCTGCTCGGCGCCATGCGTCGATCGCATCGGTGAGGAGGAGTATGGCGAGCTGGTCGGCGAAGCGAAGGAATTCCTCGCCGGACGATCGACCGGTGTTCAATCGCGGCTGTCGAAGCTGATGGCCGAGGCAGCCGAGCGCCAGGATTTCGAGCTTGCCGCGGTTTATCGCGACCGGCTGCGCGCCTTGACCTACATCCAGGGCAGCCAGACGGTGCATGCGGAGGGCCTGGGCAACGCCGACGTGTTCGCGCTTGCATGCAAAGCCGGGACGGTATCGGTCCAGGCCTTCTTCATTCGCGGCGGGCAGAATTGGGGCCACCGCGCCTTCTTTCCCGTGCATACCACCGACGTTCCGGAAGCCGATGTTCTATCGAGCTTTCTCGTTCAATTCTACGAAGACATGCCGCCGCCGCGGCGAATTCTCGTCGACCGCCAGCTCGACGACCAGGCTTTGCTCGAGGAGGCGCTTTGCGAGCGCTCCGGCCATAAGGTCGGGATCGAGGTTCCGCACCGCGGTGCCCGGCGCAAGCTCATCGATCAGGCGAAACGCAATGCCGAGGAGGCGCTCGACCGGCGGCTCGCGGAGACCACGACACAAGGCAAGGTCCTGCGCGAGCTTGCCGACACGTTCGAGCTCGCCGACGTGCCCAAGCGCATCGAAGTCTATGACAACAGCCACATTATGGGGACGAACGCGACCGGCGCGATGATCGTCGCGGGGGCCGAGGGCTTCCGCAAGAACGCCTATCGCAAGTTCAATATCAAGCGGCTGGAGACTCAGCCCGGCGACGATTTCGCGATGATGCGCGAAATGCTCGAACGGCGCTTCGCCCGGCTCGAGAAGGAAGACCCCGACCGGCAGGGCGGCGAATGGCCCGACCTGCTGCTGATCGACGGCGGCAAGGGCCAGCTTTCCGCGGTCTGCGAAGTGATGGAGGACATGGGCGTCCACGACGTTCCAGTGGTCGGGGTCGCCAAGGGACCGCACCACGGGCGGGAGGGACGCGAAGTCTTCCATCTGCCCGGCGGCCGCGAGATCACGCTGCCGCCCAACTCGGCTTTATTGTTTTATCTCCAGCGCTTGCGCGACGAAGCTCACAGGTTCGCGATCGGCACGCATCGGGCCAAGCGGGCGAAGAGCCTCACCCTGTCGACCCTCGATGATGTCCCCGGCATTGGACCCACCCGGAAGCGTGCGCTGCTGATGCATTTCGGGACGGCGCGAGCGGTGAAAGGGGCGGCGCTCGAGGATCTCGAGAAGGCGCCGGGAATCAGCAGCGCGACCGCGCGCCAGGTCTACGATTATTTTCACCCCGCCGGCTGATGCGAATCGACAGCTCCGCAATCGTCTGCGCGCTCCGCAATCACGGCGAGCATGGCGCGGTCGTCCGGTTGATGACGCCGGAGCATGGGCTCCAGGCGGCCTATGTCCGCGGCGCGCGCGGGCGCCGAATGCGGCCGGTGCTGATCGCCGGCAATGTCGTCCAGGCGCATCTTTCCGCGCGCGCCGACACCCAGCTCCCGCAAGCGACGGTCGAGCTCGTCCACAGCCGGGCGCCGCTCCTGTCGGAGCCACTCGCGGCTGCGGGGATCGAATGGGCGACGGTGCTGACCGCGGCCGTGCTTCCCGAGGGACAGCCCTGTCCGCGGCTGTACGAGGCGCTCGGAGGGTTGCTCGACGCGATCGAAGCCGCACCTTCGGCGAACGGATGGGGCGCGGCGTTGGTGCGCTACGAGCTGCTGGTGCTAACCGAGCTCGGCTTCGGCCTGGACCTCGAGCGATGTGCGGTGACCGGTTCGAACGATGAGCTGGTCGCGGTAAGTCCGCGGTCCGGGCGCGCCGTCAGCGCCGTCGAGGCGGAGCCTTATGCCGGCAAGCTGTTGCCGCTGCCCCGCTTCGTGCGCGACGGCGGTCACGCATCGTGGGAAGAGATTTCGCAAGGCCTCGACCTTATCGGGCATTTCCTCCTCCGTGACCTCGTCAGCGACCGCGCCCGCCCTGTCGCCGAGGCCCGATCGCGCCTGGTCGAGCGGTTGCGCCGGGCGGGCGGCCTTCCCTAGTTGTCTGCGCAATCGCGCCCGCTAAGGTGAAGACGTGACCATCGACGCGCTCGCCATGCTGTTCCCCAACGTCGCGGTGACTCGCGGCATCGCCGTGCGCGTGGCGGTGAGCTTCCTGACCGAACAGTCTGATCCCTCGACGAATCGCTGGTTCTGGTCCTACCACGTTCGCATCGAGAACGGCTCCGATGTTGCAGTCCAGTTATTGTCGCGGAGCTGGTCGATCGTCGACGGCCGCGGAACCGTGCACGAGGTCGTCGGCGAGGGCGTGGTCGGCGAGATGCCGCTGATCGCGCCGGGCGCGAGCTTCGACTACGTGTCCGGCTGCCCGCTGGATACACCCAGCGGCGCAATGAGCGGGAGCTACCGCATGGTCGACGAGGACGGGAGCGCCTTCGACGTCGACATCCCCCGCTTTCAACTGCTGAGTTCCTGAATTCATTTTTCCGAGGTTCAGGAGCGGTTTAGACTGCGGGTCGTTATTGGCCCGCTCTGGATTATTGCCAGGCTGACTGGAACTCGGGCTTAAGGGGCATAATGGTCAATTTCGCTCCCCGACGGCAAGGCGGTCCCGCCGGCGCGCGCGGGTGGCGCGCCTACGGCATTGGCGACATTCACGGTCGCCTCGATCTTCTCGAACAGCTGCTCGGGATGATCGAACAGGATATTGCCGGGCGGCCGGCGCGCAAGGTCCTGCTCATCTTCGTCGGCGACCTCATCGATCGCGGGCCGAACTCCGCCCAGGTCGTGGAGCGGCTCCGCACCTATAAGCACCCGGGCGTTCGAACGCTCTTTCTCCTCGGCAATCACGAAGAGGTGCTGCTCCGAATCCTCGCCGGCGAGGCGGACCTCATCGACAAGTGGCGCTGGTTCGGAGGCGCGCAATGCCTGGCCAGCTATGGACTCGATGCGGAGAAGCTCACCGGTTTGAGCGATGAGGATGCGCTGGCGCTCGTCCGGGACGCCATACCGAAGGAGCATGTCGAATTCCTGGAGAGCTTCGACGACAGCTGCCGGTTCGGTGATTATCTCTTCGTCCATGCCGGCATTCGGCCGGGCGTGGAATTCGATCAGCAGCGCCAATCGGACCTTCGCTGGATTCGCGAGCCCTTCCTGCTCGACGACACCGATCATGGCTTCGTCGTCGTGCACGGCCATACCATCAGGCCCGAAGTGGAAATGCGTCCCAACCGCATCGGAATCGACACCGGCGCATACAAGAGCGGGGTGCTCACGGCGCTCGCCATCGAAGGCTCGGACAGCTGGCTGCTGGACACGCGGACCGCTGCCGAAGAAGACCTCCCATGTTAAATCGATCCGTTTCGGACATTAGTCACTCAACATTCGGATGATTTTCGAATAGGAGCGGCCTCCCCGGAGGAACGATCGTGTTCATTGATCTTGTACGACGTCCAGTTCTGGCGGTTGTTGCTACCGCCGCAATTGCTGTGACGGCGGGTTGCGATACGCGCGGCGGAAGCATTCCTTATGACCGGGCGTTGGCGGCTCCCGATGAGCAGAAATTCCAGACTCTGCCGGAAGACTATCGGATCGCGCCGATGGATATGCTGACCATCAAGGTGTTCAAGGCCGATGACCTGTCGGGCGACTATTCGGTCGACCTCGCGGGGCATATCTCCATGCCCCTGGTGGGCCAGGTCGAGGCCGCGAACCTCACCACTGATCAGCTTGACGAGAAGCTGACCCAGCTCCTCGGCGCGAAATACTTTGAGCATCCGGACGTCAGCGTCGCGATCAAGCAATCGACCGCCCATGTTGTGACGGTGGACGGCGCGGTGACTCAATCCGGACAATATCCAGTCGCAGGTCCGGTGACGCTGATCCAGGCGGTGGCGCTTGCCCATGGAACGACGGAAGACGCGAACGCCCACCGTGTCGCGGTATTCCGCACGATCAGCGGGCAGCGCCAGGCAGCAGCATTCGATTTGACCTCGATCCGGCGGGGTGAGGCGCCCGATCCCCAGATTTATCCGGGAGATATCGTTGTGGTCGACGGGTCCAAGATCAAGGAAGCCGAGAAGCAGATTTTCGCGACCGTTCCGCTGCTCGGCATATTCAGGCCGTTCTGACGTGGGGGATTGGACAATCAGCAGGCGGGGGGCAAGCGAGGAAACGTGAACACAAGCCTGCCCGTCCCAAACAACGGCCCTTGGCCGATCGGACCCTATAATCCGGACGCGGATCAGCCCGTCCGCGGCCAGCGCAATTATTCGTCGGCGAACATTCTCGATTTCGCTACGCTCATACGGATCGTCCACCATTGGCGGTGGCTGGTCGTGGGCGCCGTCGGGCTCGGGTTCGCCGCGGCGATCCTCTTCACCATCCTTACCCGGCCCGTGTATCGCGCCTCGGTAACGCTCGAAGCCAATCCGCCGTCCTTCCAGGTGACAGACAACAAGGATAACGACCAGCAAACGGTCGCTGACGGCGACACGATGGGCTTCGTCGCGACCCAAGTCGGACTCGTTCAGAGCCGGAGCGTCGCGGAGCGGGCTGCGCAGGAGCTGAACCTCGCGAACAACCCGGAAGTTGTGCGTCAGGACATCGATGCTTCCAAGCGGCTGCAGATCGCGACCTCAAAGGTGGTGGGGAACCTCAAGGTCACCGCCCCTGACGTCGGCGATCTCATCCGCTTCAGCTATGATTCGACCTCGCCGCAACTGGCTGCGTCCGTCGCGAACGCCGTCGCCGACAGCTTCATCAACACGGCGATCCAGCGGCGCTACGAATCCTCCGCCTACGCCCGCAATTTCCTCGAGCGGCAGATCAACAAGACACGCGGTGACCTCGAGCGGTCCGAACGCGGCTTGGTCGGCTATGCGCAGGCTCAGGGCATCATCAATACTGCGGGGCCGGACGCAAATGGCCAAAGCGGCGGCGACACCAATTCGCTGCAAGGGGAATCGCTCATCAAGCTCAACGAAGCGCTCGCGGACGCGACCGCCAGGCGAGTGGCGGCCGAGGGCGCATACCGGCAAGCCCACGCGACCGGGCCGACGAGCGAGGTGGCGCAAAGCACGCAAGCCCTTCAGAGCCAGCTCGCACAGCTCGAGGCCGAGTATCAGAACAAGCGAACCTTCATGAAGCCGGACCATCCCGACATGGTCAGCCTGCAGTCACAGATCAACGAGCTTCAGCGCCAGATCGCCAAGGAGCAGGGGCAAGTCAGCTCGGGACATAACAATGATCTGCTGGCGCAATATCGCGCCGCCGTATCCGCGGAAAATGCGCTTCAGGCGCGGGTGGCGCAGCTCAAGGGGCAGGTCCTCAATCTGCGCGGACGCAGCATCCAATATACGATCCTGCAGCGGGAAGTGGACACGAACCGGGCGCTCTATGATGCGCTTCTCCAGCGCTACAAGCAGATCGGCGTCGCAGGCGGCGTCGGAGTCGCTCCCGTCTCGGTCGTCGATCGGGCCGACGTGCCAGGCAGCCCGTTCAAACCGAACCTCATGCTCAACCTTTTCGTTGGTTTGGGGCTGGGCCTCCTTGCGGGTGTTGCCTGCGCGGTCGGTCTCGAATTCATCAACGACACGATCAAGAGCCGCGAGGACATCCGCAAAAAGCTGATGCTGCCCTGTCTCGGAGCGGTCCCCCGAACTTCGGCGAAGGACTCGTTTGTCGACGACCTCAAAGATCCGACCTCGATCGTCTCGGAGGCCTATTCGGCGATGGTTGCGGCGCTTCGGTTCAGCACCGAAGCGGGCATGCCGAAGGTGATGCTGCTGACCAGCACGCGCTCGGGCGAAGGGAAATCCTCGTCGGCGCTGGCGCTTGCCCAGAATTTTGCGCGGCGGGGAATGTCGGTTCTGCTGATCGATGCCGACTTGCGGAAACCGGCGTTCAAGGCGGCGAGCGACAAGGTCGGCCTCAGCAAGCTGCTCACCACCGACGACAAGGTCGAGGATCATGTGGTTGAGACGCAGCATGCGAACCTGTGGCTGCTGCCGAGCGGCCCGATCCCGCCGAGTCCGGCCGACTTGCTCTCGACCGGCCGTATCCGCAAGATCATCGCCGAAGCGAGCGAACGATTCGAGCTGGTCGTCATCGACGGCCCTCCGATGCTCGGGCTTGCCGACGCGCCCTTGCTCGGTGCCGCCGCGGGAAACATCCTGTTCGTCGTCGAAAGCGCCAAGACGCGCACGCGCGCGGCGATCGAGGCGCTGAACCGTCTCGAAGCGAGCGGAGCGCAGATCATCGGCGCGGTGCTGACAAAGGCGACCGACGGCGGCGGTGGCGGCTATGGCTATGGGTATGGCCGCCACGGCTACGGCTATGGCGAGTACGGCTACGGCAAGGGCAAGGTCAAAGGGACCGAGATCCTGATGATTCCGCAAGCCGAGGAAGAAACGCCCTCCGAGCCCGCGCCCGCGGAGTCCGACGCTTGAGCAAGAATGGCGGATAGGGCGTGGTGCTCGTCCGCCGTCTGATTGTCATCCTAGCAGCGCTGCTCCTCGCCGCGCAGGTCGTTCGAAACTCGGCCGCCGTCGCCCTTTCGACCCTTCATCCTGATGCCGCCGCCAGACTGTGGGCGGCTCATCCCTCGGTCGAGATTTCGCAGGGACTGGCGCAAATCGGACGCGCCTCGCGCGAGCGCAGGCCAGTTGATCAAAGCACTTTCGCCCTGATCTACGGCGCGGCGACCGAATCCCCGCTCTCGCCCGAGCCTTTCCTCGTGCGCGGCGTCCAGGCGAACATGAGCGGCGATACGGAAGCCGCGAGGCGCGCCCTCCTCGCGGCGCAGTGGCGCGATCCGCGCTCGGTCCCCGCCGCTTACTTCCTTGCAGAACATTATCTCCGCACCGGGCAGGCGCTTCAGGGCCTCGAGCAAACGGCGCTCCTTACACGGCTGTCCCCGAGCGGCGGCGCCGTGACGCCGTTCATCGCCGCTTATGCCCAAAATCGTTCGAACTGGCCGCAGATGCGCGCGCTGTTTCGCTCGCAGGCGGGGCTGGAGGACCCGGTGCTTCAGGCGCTGGCCGCCGATCCGCGAAACGTCGACTCGATCCTGGCCGTCGCGGACGCGGATCACCGCAAGCCCGGCAGTCCCTGGCTGCCGACGCTGCTGCAAAGCCTGGTGGCGAGCGGCGACTATGGGCGTGCCCGGTCAATCTGGTCGTCGGTCGGCCGCGGGGATGGCGGCAATCGGCTCCTCTACGACGCCGCATTCTCGTCCCCGGCACCGCCGCCGCCGTTCAACTGGACTCTGGCTTCCTCCACGGTCGGCCTCGCCGAACGGCAGCCCGGCAGGCGGCTTCACCTGATCTTCTACGGCAATGAGGACGGCGTGCTCGCGAGCGAGCTCCTGCTTCTGCCCCCCGGGGCCTACCGGCTGCAGATGCGGTTGGCTGGTTCGCCAGTCCATCCCGAGACTCTGCGCTGGAGCGTGCGGTGCGACAAATCGCCCGAGCCGTTCGCGAGCGCTGGAATCGGCGACGCGGCGAGCCGCGGATGGAGTTTCGAAGTGCCGGCGAATTGCCCGGCGCAATGGCTCGAGCTGTCCGGACGCTCCGGCGACGTTGCCCAGCAGTCGGAAGCGACGATCACGGCGCTCAGCCTCGCCCCGGTGCCCGCCAAGGGCTGAACAGCGGCCGCTGCACTGGTGAGCCCAGCTGGATTCGAACCAGCGACCTACTGATTAAAAGTCAGTTGCTCTACCGACTGAGCTATGGGCCCACCTCAAGCGCGCGACTAGCCGCGCGGGGCTCTGCGGGCAAGGCGGGCGGCGAGGTGACCGACGGCGAGCGGACCGATGCTCCAGTTCGGGGCAATGGCGGCCAGCGGCTGCAGGACGAAGCCGCGCTCGTGCAGCTCCGCATGCGGAATCGTCAGCCGTCGCGAGCGGAACGTGCCGCCGCTCCACAGCGCGATATCGAGGTCGAGCACGCGCGGGCCCCAGCGGCGCCCGCGCCGCCGGCCGAAGGCGCGCTCGATCGCCTGGAGCCGTTCGAGCATGTCGAGCGGCTCGAGATCGCTTTCCACCAGCGCCGCCGCATTGGCAAAGTCGCGACCCGCGGGCCCGTGCGCCCGATTGAGGATGATCGGCGAGGCATCGAACAGCCCAAATTCCTCATCGAGCCTGGCAATGGCCGCCTCGACCACCTGCGGCGGCCGGCCATGACGTCCGTGCGGACGGTTCGACCCGATCGCGATGGCGTAGAGGTAACGGGCCAAGCAACTACCGTTCGCCCTGAGCTCGTCGAAGGGCTGCCTTTCCGTCGCGGCGCTAGAAGAAAGAGCGGTGCTTCGACAAGTTCAGCAAGGACGGTAAATGTATCGGGTGCGTTTGCTCGAACCCGCCCGCCTCTCGCCGATCCCGCAAGCGGAAGCGCCACGCGACTGTCCCTTGTGCCCGCGGCTCGTGCTTTTGCGCGAGCAGCTCCGCCGGGAGCAGCCCGACTGGTGGAACGCGCCGGTGCCGGCGTTCGGCGACCCGGACGCGTGGCTGGCGATCGTCGGCCTCGCGCCGGGCAAGCAGGGCGCCAACCGCACCGGCCGTCCTTTCACTGGCGACTATTCGGGCGAGCTCTTTTACTCGACGCTGCTGAAATTCGGCCTCGCCCAAGGGACGTACCGCGGCGCGTCAGATGACGGCGTGAAGCTGGTCGGCGCGATTGTCCTCAACGCGGTCAAATGCCTCCCGCCGGGAAACAGGCCGTTACCGGCCGAAGTAGCGAATTGCCGCCAGTATCTGGAAGCGTCGCTCGCGACGCTGACGAAGGTGAGGGTCATCCTAACGCTCGGCCAAATCGCCCATGCGTCCGCCGCAAAGGCGCTCGGGATTGCAAGGTCGAAATTCAGCCACCGAGCGGAAGCTGTCGCGCCTGATGGCCGCCTGCTCCTGTCGAGCTATCACTGCTCGCGACAGAACACGAATACCGGCAGGCTGACACGCAAGATGTTTGAGAAGGTTTTCGAAAGGGCTCTCGAGCTACGGCAGGCGAATGTCTGATAAGTCATTCTCCAATGAGCTTGAGCGTGCACTTGCTCGACCGGATGCAGAGGAGCTGATCCGGCAGATTGACGTCTACATTGAATATGACCGCAAAGGTGGTGGTGAATGGCCGGACGAGATTTCTGATGACCTCTCAGAAGTCCTCGAATCCGGTGATGACCCTGACAAAGCTTTGGCGTATCTAATGTTCGCAGCTGCGAGGACGGATAATCCCAAATTTTTGGCGTTTATGGCCGCAGGCCCTCTCGAGAACGCGCTTCATGATCCTTCCTATGAATTTTTGGAGCGGATCGTCGCGGAAGCCCGAAAATCAGCGCGGTTTAGATGGCTCATAAGCGTGCCCTACAAGGTGGCAATCGCCAAGAGCGCTTGGGAGGCAATCAAAGAATTTCGGATCACAGGCGATCACGAGGAACCAATGGGCGAATCGTTACCCGAACGGCCGTGGACGAATTCAGATGTCGTCGACTAGTCGCCCGTAAAGTTCCGGCCTTCGATCACGGAAGAAGCCAAACGCCGCGCGGTGCTTCTTTGCGGCGGTAAGGTCGATCGTGGAGACCAGCGCGCCCATCTCCTCGGCGCCGAACTCGGCGAGGATGTCGCCGCGCTCGTCGCAGATGAAGCTGTGGCCGTAAAAGCGCTGCCCGCCTTCGCTGCCGATGCGGTTGGCGGCGACGACCGGGACGACGTTCGAGACTGCGTGGCCGATCATCGCCCGGCGCCATAGGCGCGACGTGTCGAGATCGGGATCGTGCGGCTCGGACCCAATTGCCGTCGGATAGAAGAGGATGTCCGCGCCCATCAGCATCATCGCCCGGGCGGCCTCCGGATACCATTGGTCCCAGCAGACTCCGACGCCGAGGGTGGAACGGTGCGGTCCCTCCCACACCTTGAAGCCCGTATTGCCGGGGCGAAAATAGAATTTCTCCTCATAGCCGGGCCCATCGGGAATGTGGCTCTTGCGGTAGATTCCGGCGATCTTCCCGTGCGGACCGACCATCGCGAGGCTATTGTAATGGTGCGGCCCGTCAGCCTCGAAGAAGCTGGTCGGGATCCAGACCTTCAGCTCCTTCGCAAGCGCCTGCATCGCGACCACCGAGGGATGCTCGCTCGCCGGGCGGGCGTTGGCGAACAGGCTCTCGTCTTCGGTGCGGCAAAAATAGGGGCTCTCGAACAGTTCGGGCGGGAGCACGACCTCGGCGCCTTTTCCGGCGGCCTCGCGCACGAGCTCGCCGACGGAGCGGATGTTCGCCTCGGTGTCGTCGGTGAAAGCGAGCTGCAGCGCAGCGACCGTGAGCTGTGTCATGCGGGCACCTGTTGCGAAATGCAGTGAAAGCTTCCGCCCCCCGTTAGGATGTGGTCGGCGCGAAGCCCGATTGCAACGCGGTCGGGAAAGAGCGCCTGCACCGCCTCGACCGCCGCCTCATCGTTCGGCGCTCCATATTGCGGCACGACCACTGCGGCATTGCCGATGTAGAAGTTCATGTAGCTCGCCGGAATCACGTCGCCATTCTCGTCGGTGATGCGTCCGGGCGAAGGAAGCGTTCCGATATCGAGGCCGGCGTCGGCTAGGCGGCGGGCAGCATCGGCATAGACGCTTGCGTTCGGATCATCCTCGGCTGCAGTGGGGATGGCGACGCGGCCGGGCGCAACGAACCGCGCCAGATTGTCGACATGCCCATCGGTATGGTCGTTGAGCAGTCCCGAGCCGAGCCACACGACGCGCTCGATCCCGAGGTCGCGGTGCAGGCGCTCCTCGACCTCGCTGCGGGTCAGATTGTTGCGGTTGGGGTTGAGCAGGCATTGTTCGGTGGTGATGATCGTGCCCGTTCCGTCGCCGTCGATGGCGCCCCCTTCGAGCACCCAGTCGGCTCGTGCGAAGGGGAGTCGGGCGCGGCCCGCAAGCCGCTCGCCGACGTCCTGGTCTCCTGCAAGATCGTACTTGCCGCCCCAGCCGTTGAAACCGAACCCCTGCGCGCGGCGGCCCGCGCCCGTGCCGAGGACGATCGGGCCGGTGTCGCGCAGCCAGATGTCGCCGAACGGTTCGACGAGGATCTCGGCGAAGGGAGCGAGCCGCCGAGCCGCTTCAGCCGCGCCTTCGTGCGCCGTCACCAGCCAAACCTTCTCGCCTCGGCCGCCGGAATGCACGGCAGCGGCGAAGGCCGCGACCTCGCGCTCCGCCGATTTCAGGTCGCCGAGCCACAATTCGGGGTCGCTCGGAAAGCCGATCCACACCGCTTCATGCGGCGCCCATTCGGGGAGCGGGGGCGCTGGCGTCGTTCGCATCCGGCCCGGGCTAACAGCGCAATAGGCGGGCGCCAAGCGGTCGCTCCCAGCCCAAAACAACCGTTACTGGTTCATTACATTAAAATTTTTGTCCAACCCGGTAGAATGCAACTTCATTTTGGACTAATCGTTCACGCATCCGCAGGGGCAAGGTCCCGCTGCGCCAGGAGAAGAATAATGGCTGGCCCACGGCATCGTGCGGTAGTTGGCGCGTTAATCGCCGGATCGATGATTTTCAGCTCGACGGGAGCAATCGCCGCGGCTGCGCCGCCGGCGACGGCCCAAGCCGACCCGTGGGCGGTGCTCAGCGTCATGAGCGGCGGCGCCTCGGCTGCCGCCGTTTGCGGTGCTGCCGCAGCTGCTGCCGCGGCTGCCGTGCAGCCCGCGGGCGGATGCGTGCTTCCGCAGGTCGACACGGCCCCTGTGGCGGCGCAGGCCGGGCCGCCGCAGCCGATCCCGGTACCGCCGGTCGAGCCGGCGAGCTCGGGCCTCGGCATCAGTCCGCTACTGCTCGGCCTTGCGGCGATTGCCGCCGGCGTCGCCCTCTTTCTGGTGCTCCGCAAGCATCATGCCAACAGCCCGGCGTAAGATCGTTCGCGGTCTCGCTCTGATCGGAAGGGAACAGGAATCATGAAGAGCTCCTTTCTAATGCGCGCTGCGGTTGGGTTGACCTCCGCGGCATTGCTTCCTGCGGCCGCCATGGCGCAGGCCGCCTGGACCCCGGGTTCGGAGATTGTCGGTCAGCCGATCCAGGTGACGACCAACGGCATCACCAATACCGTCTATCTCGATCCGGGCGGACAGGCGCGGATCATGACTCCGGGCGGCAACACCGTTCCGGGTACCTGGACTGCCGCCAACGGGCAGCTGTGCCTTGGCGTCGGCGGCGCGCAGGAATGCGTCCCCTATGCCGGGCCGTTCCAGGCCGGGGCGCCGCAGGCGCTGACCAGCTCGTGCGGCGCGACCGAGACCTGGCTCGCGCAGGCGGTCAACCAGGCGGCGCCGCCGGCCCAAGGTCAGCGGGGCGAACGCGGCCGCTAGGCCGTCGCTCCAATATTGGCTCAGTTGCGGCCGCGTCCCTGGGGCGTGGCCGCAAATCTTTTGTGAAGCGCGTCGAGCGACGGCTCGTGCGTCAGGTCGAGGTGGAGGGGGCTGACGGTGACATAGCCGTCGGCCATCGCCTCGAGATCGGTCGAATGGCCGGGGGTCTGGACCATCGAGCCGAGGCCGAACCAATAATATTCGTAGCCGCGCGGATCGGTCCGCTGGACGATCCTGAGGCGTCCGTAATCGCGCCGGCCCTGGCGGCACACGCGAATCCCTTTGACTTCGTCCGCGGGCAAAGCGGGGAAATTGACGTTGACGAGCGTGCCCGCGTCGGTCTCGAAGCCGAGCAGCGGTCCCAGCGCTCGTTCCGTCCACACTTCGGCTGCGGCAAAGGGGACGGTGTCGCCCATGCCTTCGCGCGAATAGGCCTGGCTGAGCGCGATCGACCGAACGCCGGCGAGTGCGCCTTCCATCGCCGCCGAGACGGTTCCGGAGTAAGTGACGTCCTCGGCCAAATTGGCGCCCCGATTGATCCCCGAGAGGATGACGTCGGGCGGCGAGTCCTTCATGATATGCGCGAGCGCGAGCATCACGGCATCGGTCGGCGTGCCGGTGACCGAGAAGCGGCGATCGTCGTGGCGGCGGAGGCGAACCGGGGTCGTCAGCGTCAGCGAATGGCCTGCGCCGGATTGCTCCTCCGTCGGAGCGACGATCCAGATGTCGTCGCTGAACTGGCGCGCGACCGACTCGAGCAGCTTCAGCCCGCGCGCATTCACGCCGTCGTCGTTGGTGATGAGGATACGCACGCGCCGAGCCTATGCGGGAGCGGCCGCAATGCTGCAACCGTTCGCTCTCCCACTTCCTTCGGGAGCTCCGGCGAGGAGAATTGCGCCATATTCGCAACAGCTTGGCGATTTCTTCACTCGGGCCGCGTCAGTCCTTGTTAAGGACTCGCCGCCTAATTATAGGCCCTGTTGGGGAATGGCCGACTTCGCCCGGTAAGTACCGGGAAAGTCAGCATAATTGCCTCCGGCTGCACCGGTGGGCCGGCCGCAGCCAGGCGGCGGCGTTTGGGGTTCTCGAAGGGGTTCGGGAATCCATGTGCGGGGGAGGGATCTCATGGCGACTGCTCTAGTCGATCTTTACGGCGGCAGCGATTTCGGACCGTTCGACAGGATCATCTTGTCCGAGGGCTATCGCCCGTCGGAAGACGAAGAGTTCATGTGCGGCAAGCACCGCGCTTATTTCCTCAGGAAGCTCAAAGGCTGGAAAGAATCGATCATCGAGGAGTCGCGCACGACCATGGCGCAGCTTCAGGTGGATTCCTTGCGTGAGCCGGACCTTGCCGACCGAGCGTCGAGCGAGACCGACTGGGGGATCGAGCTCCGCACCCGGGACCGGCAACGCAAGCTGATCGCCAAGATCGATTGCGCGATCCGCCGCCTCTACGAAGGCGAATATGGCTATTGCGAAGTCACCGGCGAGCCGATTTCGCTCGGCCGCCTCGAAGCGCGCCCGATCGCGACCATGACCCTCGAAGCGCAGGAGCGCCACGAGCGAATCGAGCGCGTCTCGCGCGACGATTGATTAGCCCACCGCCAATGGGAGCTGGGAGCAGGCCCTCGGAGGGCTGTTCACATGCAGCCGCGCGAGCGAGCAATCGTTCTCGCGGACTCGTCAGCTGAGACCAGCTCGGACATCTGACATAGTCGTGATTGAGAGGCGCTCAAGCGCAGCCTCGGCCAACAGTTCGACCGAATCGAGCAGCGGCAACGTCGCGTGCTCTGCCGAGATTACAAGCGGCAGCTCTGTGCAGCACAGGCCGACAGCTTCACAACCTTCTTCCTCGAATTCCCGAATGATTTCCTGGAAGAATGACCTCGCTCGATCGCTCGCGATGCCTTTCACCAGTTCATCAAAGATGATTGCATCGATAGCTGTGCGCCGGGACGGAGGAGGAATGATGCAATCCACTCCATGGCCGGCAAGTCGCTCAGGGTAGAAGGATGCTTCCATCGTCGCCCGCGTTCCGAGTAGCCCTATCCGCCGGTAACCGGCCGCCGCGGCGGCGACGGCCACAGGTTCGGCGATATGGAGCCAAGGTAGAGGCGAACGCTCGGTAACGAGGTCGAAGGCCGCATGGATGGTGTTGCATGGTGCGACGAGCAATTGCGCGCCAACCCGCTGGAGACCTTCCGCCGAACGCAGCATCAGGTCGGCAACGCCCGACCAATGGGCATCATCGACAAACCGCATGTACTCGGCGAACGGATGCGCATGCAGTGAGATTTGCGGCGGTGCGGCCGGCGTTCTGGCACCGAATGCACAAGCGGCTTCGAAACAAAGCGCCGCACCGGGCGGGCTGCAAGCGACGATGCCGAGGTGCGCGATCATTCTTGTCGAATCCCGCTCTCGACCGAGCGCAGTGCCGTCGAAACAGCCGCGCAGGCTCGCTCGATATCTCCTTCGTTGGTGCGCCAGTTGCACACGCTGATTCGCATCACCCGGCAGCCGCGCCATGTGGCGCCCGTGAAAAAGGCTTCCCCTGTCGCATTGATGGCCACGATCACGTTATCGGTTCTGGCGGCATGCTCTTCCTCGCCGGAGCCGGGTGTGGGATCGGGAAATCGAACCAGCGCTTGATTGACGATCGGCTCCGAAACGACCTCGACGCCCGGAATGCTGCGCAGTCCGTTCACAAGGGCTGTGGTGTGTCGGCAGTAGCCTTCAAAGAGATCCGCAACGCCATCGCGTCCCAACGCCCTAATCGCGGCATAGGTCGGAAACCCTCGGGCGCGCCGCGACCAATCCGGGTTCCAATCGATTTGGTCGCGCTCGTCATTGGAGTGCGTTAGATAGGAGGCGCGCAATGAAAAGACGGCCTTGTGCGCGTCTGGATGAGCAACGAAAGCGTAGCCGGAGTCGAATGGCGTGTTCAGTACTTTGTGACCGTCAGTCGCCCACGAATCCGCAGCCTCAACACCGCTTAGCAGGTGCCGATATCGATCGCTCGCAGCCGCCCAAAGTCCGAAAGCGCCGTCGATGTGGACCCAAGCGCCCATTGCCTTCGCGAGCGGGATCACTGCGGTAAAATCGTCGTAGGAACCGGTTGCGATATTGCCGGCCTGCAGGACGAGAATGGTCGCGAGGTCTTGCTGCTCCCTCAACGCCTGTTGAACTGCGGAAATTTTCACAGACCCGAGTTGATCCGTCGCAATCCTACCGATGTTGGCGGTTCCGAAGCCGAGCAAATTGGCTGCACGCGTGATGGACGCGTGGCAGTTCTCATTTGCCAAGATCCGAATCTTCGGTGCGCCACCCATGCCCTTCGAGGCCACGTCATGGTTCCGCTTGAGCAGGAGCTCTTGACGTGCAGCCGCCAGGCAGACGACGTGCGCCATCTGACATCCAGTTACGAATGCAAAGCTGCTATCGAGGGGCAGCGCCAGCAGCTCTTTGAGCCACTCTCCCGCCACTTCCTCGACAGCTGCCGCGGCCGGCGAACAGGCGTTGAGCGCGGCATTCTGATCCCATGCGGAGACGAGCCAGTCCGCCGCCAGCGCCGCAGGTAGCGTGCCGCCGATCACCCATCCAAAGAACCGTCCGCCGGCCGAGCCGACCAGACCGCCCGCCGCATCACAGGTGAGCTCATCGATAACCTGCTTGGTCGGAAGACCGCGCGGCGGCAATGGTCGCCGGAATCGCGCTCGCAGCGCCGCTGCGTCCAGGGACGCTGCAACAGCCGAGCCGTTTAGGCGACCCAAATAGTCTACAGCCTTAGAATAAGCCGCCCATAGACCTGCGGTTTCATCACCGTCGTCTCGTTCCATGACTCCGTTGCTAGAGTCAGCTTTGGATCCGTGCCTCCCGATTCTTGCGTTGAAAGTTCGCCGTCGCCCCGAGTTTGACCGCAAGAAACGGATAGCGGAGCGGTCGTCGGAAAACTTACCCTCCTCCTGACGAGAAGGGCTCAATGAACAAGATATTCTCACTCGCCGGCCGAGTAGCGCTAGTCACAGGCGGATCGCGCGGCATCGGCAAGATGATGGCGGCCGGTTTCATCGCGCAGGGCGCTCGCGTCTATATCGCGGCACGATCTCCGCAGATCCTGACCGAAGCGGTCGCCGATCTCTCGAAGGATGGCGGTGAATGCATCGCCTTGCCGCTCGACATCACGGATGCGGCGAGCCGGCTCGAGCTGGCCAGTGAGCTCGCGCAGCGCGAGGGGCGGCTGGATATCCTAGTGAACAATGCGGCAACGGCGAACAGGGCTTCGTTCGACGCCATCACCGAGTCAGCCTGGGACGATGTAATGGATGCCAATGTCAAAGCGCCATTCTTTCTAACGCAATCTCTTGCTGCCCTGCTCCGCGCGTCAGTTGCAGCGCAGGCACGTCCGGCGAAGGTCATCAATATCGCCTCGATCGATGGCATCGGACTGAATACTGGTCCCACCTTTGCTTACCAAGTCAGCAAGGCCGCGCTGATCCACCTCACGCGCTGTCTGGCGGCGCGGCTGGTGCAGGAAAACATCCTCGTCTCATGTATTGCACCAGGAGCGTTCCCGTCGGAGATGAATATCGCCGCGCGCGACGATCCGGAGTCGTTCGGTCGGCTCGTGCCGGCAGGACGCGTCGGGTCGCCGGAAGAGATCGCTGGAGCGGCTATTTTCTTGGCGTCGCGAGCAGGTGATTACGTAGTGGGTGATACGCTGATAGTTGACGGAGGATTTATTCGAGCGCGACCGACACATGGTCCTCCGGGCCCTCGCGACGCTCTCTGTCAGCAGTTCTGAGAAGCACCATCCCCACCGTCTCATGTCTTGGCGCCAGCCTCGGATTACGGCGATCGCTTATTCAACCACTAATCTCCTCCGAACTTGATGCGCCGCAGCGTCCACCGCCGCCTACAAAAAAGGCCGCCTCTAGTGGGTGAGGTGGCCGGCCAGTTCGTCCTTCAGTCTCAGCTTTTCTTTCTTGAGGCGGTGGAGAAGGTCTTCGTCGGGGTGGGTTCGGTGCTCTTCTTCCTCGATCAGGGCGTGAAGAGCGGCGTGCTTCGACTCCAGTTCCTCGGCCATTGCCTTGTCCATCGGTGCCTTTCCTTTCCTCAAAAGCCAGTGTCACCCGAACGCAATAAATCACGAATCGTGCATTTTGTCTTGAGTCTTGTTGCGCAGCCGATCGGCCCCGCTGTGCGGTTGGCCGCGAGCGCCCGGATGGAGTAAGCTGCGGGCCGGGATGACCAACGACAATCCCGCCGGCAATCTCGAGGCGCTAAGGGCCGAGCATCGCCAGCTCGACGCCCGCATTCGCGCGCTCTCGTCGGAGCCGACGGGCGACCAGCTCCAGCTGGCGCGGCTGAAGCGGCGCAAGCTGATGATCAAGGACCGCATCCAGCTGATTCTGGACTCGAATACGCCGGACATTATCGCCTGACCGCCCTGTCCCGAACGGGGACAGCGGACTCGATTTACGGTCGTGACGGCGCTTTAAGGCGTTTTCTGAAGCGATGAACGGTGGCACCCTTGGAATGATGGACGAATCGGACCTGCCCGGACCGCAAGCGCGGATCACCTCGCGCCTGATCGACTCGCTTTACACCGAGGCGATGCTCCTCGCCGACGAGGCGCGCTCCTATTTCGACGACGCCGGCCGCGACGATAGATCGGCCCTCGAGCCCTTCGCCCGAGTCGGTTTCGCCTGCGAGTCGCTCAAGGTGACGACGCGCATCATGCACATCGTCGCCTGGCTTTTGACCCAGCGCGCGATTGAATCGGGCGAGATCCCCAACCGCGGCGGCCGACGCCCGGAGCGGCGGCTTGGTCACGCGCAGGACAGCGACGAAACGGTGGTGCTCCAGCTCCCGGAAGCGGCGCAGCGGCTGATCAATGCGAGCTCGGAACTCTACGCGCGCGTCAAGCGGCTCGACGAGGGCGGAATCGAGACCGAAATTCCACAGAGCCCGGCGCGGGCCCTGATGGGACGCCTCGAGCGCGGCCTTACCGGGAGCGGCTCGGTCTAGTCGGCACAGACCCGCCTTTCCGCTGCGGCATATTGTTCGGCGAGCAGGTCGACGAACTCGGCGGCGGGACGAATGCGGTCGATGACGCCGATCCCCTGACCCGAACCCCAGATGTCGCGCCATGCTTTCGCCCTGGCGGAGCCTTCCGAACCGAACTTCATCGCGGTGGGATCGATCCCGGTGAGATCGTCGGGATCCAGCCCCGCCTTGGCGATCGAGGAGCGCAGGTAATTGCCGTGAATGCCGGTGAAGAGGTCGGTGGTGACGATGTCCGCCGCGCCGCCGTCGACGATCGCCTGCTTGTAGGCCTCGGGCGCATTCGCTTCGTCGGTCGCGATGAAGGGCGAGCCGACATAAGCGAGGTCCGCGCCCGCGGCCTGGGCTGCAAGCACCGACGCGCCGGTTGCGATTGCTCCTGACAGGATCAGAGGCCCGTCGAACCAGGCGCGGATTTCCTGGAGCAGGGCGAAGGGCGACCAGCGGCCCGCATGGCCGCCTGCGCCCGCCGCAACCGCGATGATCCCATCCGCGCCTTTCTCAATCGCCTTCCGCGCGAAGCGGTCGTCGATCACGTCGTGCAGCGTGATCCCGCCCCATGAATGAACCGCCTGGTTGAGTTCGACCCGGGCGCCGAGCGAAGTGATGACGATCGGCACCTTCCACTTCGCGCACACCTCGAGGTCATGCTCGAACCGATCGTTCGACCGATGGACGATCTGGTTGACGGCGAACGGCGCCGCGGGCCGCTCAGGATGGTCGCGGTCCCAGGCGGCAAGCGCCTCGCTGATCTCGTGCAGCCACTCATCGAGGAGCGAGGCGGGCCGCGCATTCAGCGCGGGAAAGCTGCCGACGATCCCCGACGTGCACTGGGCGATCACCAGCTCGGGGTTGGAGACGATGAACATCGGCGCGCCGATGACCGGGATCCGGAGGCGCTGAAGGATCGGCGGAAGCGCCATCAAAGGCCGTGATAGTCGCGGTACCAGGCCACAAAACGCGGAATGCCTTCGTCGATCGTCGTCGACGGCTCGAAGCCGAGGTCGCGCTTGATCGCGCTGATATCGGCGAAGGTTTCCTTGACGTCGCCGATCTGCATCGGCTTGGGGTCGAGCAGCGCCTTCCGGCCGGTCTCCCGCTCGAGGAGCTCGACGATGCGCATCAAATCCTCGCTGCGGCTGTTGCCGATATTGTACAGCGCATGCGGGCTGGTGCTTCCGCCGGCCTTCATCTCGCCATCGTCGGCAGGAGGCGAATCGAGGCTGGCGATGACGCCGCGGACGATGTCGTCGATGTAGGTGAAATCGCGCCGCATTTCGCCGCCGTTGAACAGAGGCAGCGGCTCGCCGGCATAGAGCGCCTGGGTAAAGATCCACATTGCCATGTCGGGCCGTCCCCAGGGTCCGTAGACGGTGAAGAACCTGAGGCCCGTTAGGGGCAACCGGTAGAGGTTCGCATAGCTTTCGCTCAGCAGCTCGTCGGCTTTCTTGGTCGCGGCGTAGAGCGACAGCGGATGATCGACCCGGTCCTCGACCCGGAACGGCAGGCTCTTGTTGCCACCATAGACCGACGAGGATGACGCATAGACCATATGCCGGGGGCGGCGGTGGCGCGCGAGCTCGAGCATGTTCGCGTGCCCGACGAGGTTCGACTGGATGTAGGCGCCCGGATTCTCGAGGCTGTAGCGGACGCCGGCCTGAGCGCCCAAGTGCACGATCGCGTCGATCTCAAGGCCGTCGGAGACGCGTTGCAGCTCGCCGGCATCGGCAAAATCGATCTGCTCGAAGCGGAAGCGGTTGTCGAACTGCTGCGCGAGGCTGGCCAGCCGCGCCTGCTTGAGCGCCGGATCGTAATAATCGTTGAGGTTGTCGATTCCGACGACCTCGTCGCCGCGCTCGAGCAGCGCGCGCGACGTCGCGGCCCCAATGAACCCCACAGCGCCGGTGACCAGAACAGCCATGCCCGGCCCATAGGGGGTGCAGCGCCGTCCTGAAAAGCCCTAGAGGCGGCGCATGGCGGACAGCTGGAGCTTTGCGATCGACCGCGGCGGCACCTTCACCGACGTGGTCGCGCGCTCGTCGGCCGGACGGCTGCGGGTCGAGAAGCTGCTGTCGGAGAACCCCGGCCAATATGACGATGCGGCGCTGGAGGCGATCCGGCGTGTGCTGTTGGAGGAAGGCGGCTCAGTCGAGGAAGTCCGGATGGGCACCACCGTCGCGACCAATGCGCTGCTCGAACGCAAGGGCGAGCGGCTGGCGCTGGCGATCACCCGCGGCTTCGGGGACGCGCTGAGGATCGGATATCAGGCTCGGCCCGACATTTTCGCCCGTCACATCGTGCTTCCGACCATGCTCTACGAGCGCGTCGTCGAGATCGACGAGCGGATGAGCGTCGAGGGCGAGGTGTTGAGGCCGCTCGACGAGGCGACCGCAAGAACCGCGCTGGAGGAAGTCCGCGACGCCGGAATCGACTCGCTCGCGATCGTGCTGATGCACGGCTGGCGGCACACCCAGCACGAGGCGCGACTGGCGGAGATCGCGCGCGCGCTCGGCTTCATACAGGTTTCCGTCAGCCACCAGGTCGCGCCGCTGATCAAGCTCATCGGCCGCGGCGATACGACAATAGTCGACGCCTATCTGTCGCCAGTCCTTGGGCGGTACGTCGACCGCGTCGCGGCGGGATTGCCCGAGGGCACCGATCTCCATTTCATGCAGTCGAACGGCGGCCTTGCCGAAGCGAGGGCGTTTCGCGGCAAGGATGCAATCCTCTCGGGCCCAGCGGGCGGTGTCGTTGGAATGGTCGCGGCAAGCGCGCCTCACGGTGCCTCGAGGCTGATCGGCTTCGACATGGGCGGGACGTCGACCGACGTTTCGCATTATGCCGGCACATTCGAGCTCGCCGACGAGAGCATGGTCGCGGGCGTGCGCATTCGCGCTCCGATGATGCAGATCCATACCGTCGCCGCCGGCGGCGGATCGATCTGCCGCTTCGATGGCATGCGCTTTCGGGTGGGTCCGGAAAGCGCGGGCGCCAATCCGGGCCCCGCCTGCTACCGCAACGGCGGGCCGCTGACCGTCACCGACTGCAACCTGTTCCTCGGGAGGATCGATGCGGCGCAGTTTCCCGCGGTGTTCGGACCCGATGGCGACCAGCCGCTGGACCGCGAGGCGTCGCTCGCCCGTCTGCAAGAGATCGCCGACCAGCTCGGCGGAACGAAGAACCTCGAAGACATCGCCGAAGGCTTCCTCGACATTGCCGTCGACAACATGGCCGCGGCGATCCGCAAGATTTCGATCGCTCGAGGCCATGACGTCACCCGCTACACGCTCGCCTGTTTCGGCGGCGCGGGCGGGCAGCACGCGTGCCGGGTCGCGGATGCTTTGGGCATGGAGCGCATCCTGATCCATTCGCTTGCCGGCGTGCTCTCGGCCTACGGGATCGGAATCGCCGACGTGAAGGCGATCCGCGATGCCAGTGTGCTGAAGCCGCTCGGCGAGGATTTTTCCGATGCCCTCTCAGCGCTCGAACTGCGAGCGCGCGACGCGCTGATCGAGCAGGGCGTGCACGATGCACGAATCGAGCTCGATCGGCGAGCGCGGTTGCGGACCGCGGGCAGCGACACGACGCTGGAAATCGTCATCGGCTCGTCGGATAAAATGCGCGCTGCGTTTTCCGAGCTTCACCGGAAGCGGTTCGGCTATGTCGACGAAGGCGCCGAGGTGATCGTCGACGCGCTGGTGGTCGAGGCGATTGGCAAATCCTCCCCGGAACGAGGAGCTGACGGAGGGGTCGGAACGATCGGCCCCTCCACCAGCTTCGCTGGTTCCCCTCCCCGTTCCGGGGAGGAATACATTGGTCCTTCTCTGATCTTCGATCCAACCTCGACAATCGTCGTCGAACCCGGCTGGCGCGCCGAGCGCGTGAGCGATGGGACGCTTATCCTCACTCGCTCGATACCGCTCGAACGCACCAAGGCGATCGGGACTGACGTCGACCCGGTGCAGCTCGAAATCTTCAACAATTTGTTCATGGCGATCGCCGAGGAAATGGGCGTGGCGCTCCAGTCGACGGCGACCAGCGTCAACATCAAGGAGCGGCTCGATTTCTCCTGCGCGATCTTCGACTCCGACGGCGCGCTGATCGCCAATGCGCCCCACATCCCGGTGCACTTGGGCTCCATGGGCGAGAGCATCCGCCGGATCATCGACACGCGTGGGCAGGGCAGGGACGGGCGCGGAATTCGCCGCGGCGATGCCTATGTGCTGAATGATCCCTATCGCGGCGGCACGCACCTGCCCGACATCACGGTGATCGTACCCGTGTTCTATGGCGATGAAGCGGAGCCATCGGCCTTCGTCGCCGCGCGCGGGCATCACGCCGACGTCGGCGGGATCGCGCCCGGATCGATGCCGCCGGACAGCCGCACCATCGCGGACGAGGGCGTGCTGATCGACAATGTCCTGCTTGTCGACCAAGGTCATTTCCGCGAGGCCGAGATGCGCGCGCTGCTCGGCTCGGGCGAATGGCCGGCGCGCAAGCCCGACCGCAACATCTCCGACCTGAAGGCGCAGCTTGCCGCCTGCACCCGCGGCGCGGAGGTGCTCAGGGCGACGGCGCGCGATTACGGACCCGACGTGGTCGCGGCCTACATGCGTCACGTGCTCGCCAATGCCGAGGAGTCGGTGCGTCGGTTGCTCGGCCGGCTCGACGACGGCGCGTTCGATTATGAGATGGACAATGGGGCGCACGTCCGAGTGAAGATCACGATCGACAAAAAGGCGCGGTCGGCGACGTTCGACTTCACCGGCACGAGCGACCAGCTGCCCGATAATTTCAACGCGCCTTATTCGATCGTTCGCGCCGCCTCGCTCTATGTCGTGCGGACTCTGATCGACGACGCGATCCCGATGAACGACGGGTGCCTGCGGCCGATCCGCCTCGTGGTGCCGGACGGGTCAATGCTCAACCCAAAATATCCTGCCGCGGTGGTCGCCGGAAATGTCGAGACAAGCCAGGTGGTGACCGACGCACTGTTCGCCGCGACAGGACGGCTCGCGCCGAGCCAGGGGACGATGAACAACTTCACCTTCGGCAACGAAACCCACCAATATTATGAGACGATCGCGGGTGGCTCCGGCGCTGGACCGGACTTCGGCGGCACGAGCGCGGTGCAGACGCACATGACCAACAGCCGCCTGACCGACCCGGAGATCCTCGAGGCGCGGCTTCCGGTGCGGCTCGACCAATTCGCAATCCGCCGCGGCTCGGGCGGGCAGGGTGTGCATCGAGGCGGCGATGGAGTGATCCGAGCCGTCACCTTTCTGGAGCCGATGCGGGCAAATATCCTAGCCAACCGCCGCCGAGTACCTCCACGGGGAATCGAAGGCGGCTCCGACGCACAAGCGGGTCGCAACTGGGTCGAGCGGACCGACGGAAGCGTGGAAATGCTGAGCGCCACCGCCTCGGCCGAGGTGCAGCCCGGCGACCGGTTCGTCATCGAAACGCCCGGCGGCGGTGGGTTCGGGAGGAGGGGCGCGTGATCGATTATTGGCCGCTGCTCGGCATTGCTCTCGTCGTCCTGGGCTTTGCACTGAGGTTCAATTCGCTGCTCGTGGTCGCGATTGCGGCGATCGTCACTGGGCTGCTCGCGCATATGCCGTTCCTCAAGGTGCTCGGAGTCCTGGGACATGGCTTCAACGAGAACCGCAATGTGACCCTCATCTACATCGTGCTGCCGGTCATCGGTCTGCTCGAACGATACGGGCTTCAGCAGCAGGCTCGAGCGCTGATCACCCGGATGCGGGGCGCAACGACTGGCCGCCTGCTCATTGTCTACCTCGGCTTCCGGCAGATCTTCGCGGCGCTCGGGCTGACCTCCGTCGCGGGTCAGGCGCAGACGGTGCGCCCGCTCGTCGCGCCCATGGCACTCGCCGCCGCCGAGAAGGAGCATGGCGAGCTCGACGAACCTACGGTCGAGCGCATCAAGGCGATGTCGGCCGCGACCGACAATGTCGGCCTGTTCTTCGGCGAGGACATTTTCATCGCCATCTCGTCGATCCTGCTCATCCAGGGCGCGCTGAAGGCGTTCGGAATCCAGCTGACGCCGTTCGAGCTGTCGGTCTGGGCGATCCCAAGCGCGGTTTGCGCCTTCCTGATCCAGAGCGTTCGTCTGCTGTGGCTGGATCGCAAATTGGCTGTTCCCCGGCGAAGGCCGGGGTCCAGTCGGGAAACAAGAAACGGCGCGGTACCGCCGCCTGGGCCCCGGCCTGCGCCGGGGAACAAGAAATGATCGACATGCACTGGCTCTACGTCTTTGCAGGCGCGATCTTCGCGAGCTTCGGCCTTGGAAGCCTCCGAAACCGCGCCAACCCGAAGCGCTGGGGCAATGCCGCCTTCTGGTCGCTTGTGGCGATCAGCTTCTGGTTCGGCGATTTGCTCGGCGACATCGGCAACGGCGTTCTGGTGCTGGCGCTGGTGGCGCTTGCCGGCTTCCATCTGCTGGGCCGCGGCGCCGGTGAGTCGACCACGGTGGAGCAGCGCGAGCGCTTCTCGGAGCGCTATGGCAACAAGCTCTTCCTTCCGGCGCTGATCATCCCGTTCACCGCGTTCCTCGGGACCTTGCTGTTCAACTATACGCCGCTCAAGGAGAGCGGCCTCATCGATGCCAAGGCTGTCACGCTCGTCCTGCTCGGTGTCGGCGTGATCATCGCGCTCGTCGCCTCTTCTGCCTGGCTGCGCCCGCCGCCGCTCGCCTCCGTCGACGAGGGCGGCCGCCTCGCCGACGCGATCGGCTGGGCGCTGGTGCTGCCGCAGATGCTTGCGGCGCTCGGCGCGGTGTTCGCCGCGGCTGGCATCGGATCGACGATCGGGACGCTCGCCGGCGAGATCATCCCAGAGGGCAGCGTCTTTCTCGCCGTGTTGCTCTACGCGCTGGGCATGGTCGCGTTCACGATGATCATGGGCAATGCCTTCGCCGCATTTCCGGTGATGGTCGCGGCCATCGGCGTTCCGATCCTCATCCATCAGGACGGCGGCAGAGCGGCGGTGATCGGCGCCGTCGGCATGCTCGCGGGCTATTCGGGGACTCTGATGACTCCCATGGCCGCCAACTTCAACATCGTCCCCGCAGCGCTGCTCGAGCTCAAGAATCAATATGGAGTGGTCAAGGTGCAGATTGCGACCGCGATCCCGCTGCTGATCGCGAACATCCTCATCCTCTATGTCGCGGGGTTCAAGCTGTGACCAAACTCGACGCGGGCCTCGCCTCCAATATGGCGCGCATTGCCCTCGGGCACGTCCGCAAGGAATATCCGCACAAGCTCGATCATGTGCTGCTCGGCGACCAAGACGCGCTCCCGCCGCGCGTGCTCCACCCGATCTTTCACGGCAGCTTCGACTGGCACAGCTGCGTCCATGGCTGGTGGACTCTGCTGACTCTGAAGCGGCTGTTCCCCCCGATTCCGGAAGCGAACGCAATCACCGAGCTGGCGAACGACAGCTTCACGCGCGAAACGGTCGGTGGAGAGCTCGCTTACCTCGATCGCCCGCTCAGCCGAGGGTTCGAGCGGCCGTACGGCTGGGGCTGGCTGCTCTGCCTGCACCTCGAAGCGACACGGCATGGAGAGCATTGGGCGGCGGAGCTCGAACCGCTCGCGCGCGCCTTCGCGCAGCGGCTCGGCGATTATCTGCCGGTGCTGACCTATCCGATTCGCGTCGGCACTCACTTCAACACCGCATTCGCGCTGATCCTCTCGCTCGAATGGGCGGATGCATTCGACCCACCATTGGCGGAGAGCATCCGCGACCGGGCGCTTCACTGGTTCGGCTCCGACCGCGACTGCCAGGCGTGGGAGCCCGGCGGCGATGAATTTCTGTCGCCGGCGCTGATCGAGGCTCTGTGCATGGCGCAGGCGCACCCGCCGCTGTTCCCGGCGTGGCTCGAACAATTCCTGCCGCGGATCGGCTCCCACGAGCCGGCGAGCCTGTTCACCCCTGCGATCGTCAGCGACCGGAGCGACGGCAAGATCGCGCATCTCGACGGCCTCAATCTCAGCCGCGCCTGGTGCTGGCGCGCCATCGCGCCG
>DASUIB010000048.1:0-3948 GCA_036273235.1 Sphingomicrobium sp.
TGACCGCTGGATTGCCACGTCGCCTTCGGCGCCTCGCAATGACGATTGTGTGAACGAGGGTCCCCGGCTAGCGCGCCACTTCCTGACCTTGGGAGACTTCATGACCGACCGCCGCCTCGACGTGCTCGCCATCGGCAATGCCATCGTCGACGTGATCGCCGACGCCGACGACGAAGTGCTTGCGTGGGAAGCGATGCACAAGGGCGCGATGCGGCTGATCGACCAAGCCGAAGCGGTGCGGCTATACGGGTTGATGGCGCCCGCGCGCGAGACCAGCGGCGGGTCCGCGGCGAACACTGTCGCCGGAGTCGCCTCCCTCGGCCTCGAGGCCGGGTTCATCGGCCAGCTCGCCGACGACCAGCTCGGCGCAATCTTTACGCACGACATCCGAAGCCTCGGCGTGGAGTTCGACACGCCGCCGAGGAACGACCTCGGCGCAACCGCCCGATCCCTGATCCTCGTCACTCCGGACGCGCAGCGGACGATGAACACCTTCCTCGGCGCCGCGCAAAGGCTTGGGCCGGAAGCGGTCGACCGGGCCCGTGTGGGCGACGCGCGGATCCTCTATCTCGAAGGCTATTTATGGGACCCGCAAGAGCCGCGCGAGGCGATGCTCAAGGCCATTGACGCGGCGCGGGAGGCCGGCACGAAAGTGGCGTTCACGCTGTCCGACAGCTTCGTGGTCGATCGCCATCGCGGCGACTTGATGCGCCTTCTGGAGGAGGGCCGCGTCGACATTCTGTTCGCCAACCAGGCCGAAGCGCAATCGCTCGCCCAGGTCGATGACGTCGAGGCGGCGGTCGCGACGCTGAGCGACAAAATCGAGACGCTCGTGATCACGCGACATGAGCATGGGGCGCTGGCGACCCGTGGCGGCGAGCGCGTCGATGTCCCGGCGGAACGAATACAAAAGCTCGTCGACACGACCGGGGCCGGCGACCTGTTCGCCGCCGGCTTCCTCGCCGGCGAAGCGCGCGAGCTTGGGCTGGAGCAGTCGCTCAGGCTCGGTGCGATCTGCGCGGCCGAAGTGATCCAACATTACGGGGCGCGCCCCGAAGCGGACCTCAGGGCGCTTGCGGGCGGCCTGCTCGCTTAGCCGCGCTCCTCCGGGCTGCCCGGCTCCGGCGCGCCCGGAAGCGGCCCGACGCCCACGGACGGCGGCGCGTCCGGCGAGAGCTCCGGCACCTCGACGATGCCGCGCGCGACGTTGCTGTTGCGGTAGCCGTAGAGGAAGTAGATCACGAGACCGACGACAGTCCAGCTGACGAACAACAGCTTCGACTCATTGTTGAGGTTGATGAACAGCAGCAAGCAGCCGGCAATCGACAACGGCGCGACGAGGTACAGCGCCGGCGTGCGGAATGGCCGCCGCCGGTCGGGGTCCCTCTTACGCAGGATCATGACGCCGAGCGAAACGGCGGCAAAAGCGAACAGGGTTCCCGCATTCGAATAATCGGCGAGGGTGCCGACGGGCAGGAAGGCCGCGGCGATCGCGACCACCACGCCGGTGACAATCGTCACGATATAGGGCGTCCGGAAGCGCTCATGGACCGCTGAAAGCCGTTCGGGGAGCAGCCCGTCGCGCGCCATGACGAAGAAGATGCGGGTCTGGCCGTACATCATCAGCAGAACGACCGAGGGCAGCGCGACCGCGGCCGCAAGTCCGACGAGGTTGCCGAACAGCGGATTGGAGACCTGTCGAAGGATGTAGGCCAGCGCCTCCTTCGAGCAGACCGTCGGCGCATGGGCGGCATGGCAAGCCGCAGCGGCGTAAAGCGCCGGCGAGCCCTCCTTGAACGGCAGGCCGGTGGCCGGATCGTTCAGCGGCTGCGCGCCATAAGAACCGATGACGCCGCCCGCGACCAACAGATAGAAGACGGTGCAGATGAGAAGGCTTCCGATCAGTCCGATCGGAACGTTGCGCTGCGGGTTTTTGGTTTCTTCAGCGGCCGTCGACACCGCGTCGAAGCCTACATAGGCGAAGAAGATCGACGCCGCAGCGCCGAGAATGCCGGTTCCGGACGAGCTCAACGGATTGCCCCAGCCGCGCGGCGCGAACGGATGGAAGTTCGACATATGGCCGCTGACCATCGGAAGGGTGATGATCAGGAACAGCGTCAGCGCGGTGATCTTGATGATCACCAGCACTGCGTTGACGGTGGCGCTTTCCTTGGTTCCAATGACGAGGAGCGTGGTCACGGCGGCGACCACAAGGACGGCGGGCAGATTGAAGATTCCGCCCGCTTCGCCTCCCTGCAGGAAGCCCCATTGAATGGGAGGGCCGACGGCCAGCGCATGCGGGACATGGATGCCGATCGAGTCGAGCAGGCCGGTGATGAATCCGGACCAGCCGACCGCCACCGCGCTGGCGCCGAGCGCATATTCGAGGATCAGCGCCCAACCGACCATCCACGCGACTGCCTCGCCCATGACGGCATAGGAATAAGTGTAGGCGGAGCCCGCGACCGGGACCATCGAGGCGAGTTCGGAATAGCAGAGCGCGGCGACCGCACAGACCGCGCCGGCGACCATGAAGCTGACCATCATTCCCGGTCCCGCCTTCTGCGCGGCGGTCGCGGTCAGGACGAAAATACCGGTGCCGATGACCGCGCCGATCCCGAGCAGGGTCAGCTGGAAGGCGCCGAGTGAGCGCTTGAGGGACTTCTTTTCGGCGGTCGCGAGGATCTCGTCGAGCGGCTTGATCCGGCCGCGGCCCGGCGCGCGCGGTGCTATGGTCGCCATGTCATTCCCCTACCGAATTGACTTGGTCACGACCCTAACGGCTAACCGGCCAAGGGCAATCCCCCTTTGACGCTATCGGGCGAGCATTGGGCCGAGCGGCCGGCCGGCAAAGATGTGCAAATGGAGGTGCGGAACCTCCTGGCCCGAGTCCGACCCGGTGTTTGCGAGCAGCCGATAGCCGCCTTCGACCAGCCCCGCCTCGCGCGCGATCCGGCCCGACGCTCGAACGAACGCGGCGATCTCCTCGTCCGAGGCCTTCTCCGAAAAATCGTCCCATGAGACATAAGGCCCCTTCGGAATCACCAATATGTGGGTTGGCGCCAGCGGGTTGATGTCGTGGAAAGCGAGCACGTGCTCGTCCTCATAGACCTTCCTCGAGGGCAGCTCGCCGCGCAGGATCCGGGCGAAGATGTTGCCGTCGTCATAGGGCTGGGTTGCGTCCACCGCCATGATCAGGGTCCAGACTTGCTACTGGCGAGAGCCGTGACATGGCTCCTGCCGGATGCTGCGCTAGGAGAAGTGCGAAGGGCGGGCAAGATTGCCCGCACGAGCGTTTCGACGAAGCGCAGCGCCGGCAGGGCCATGCCCTTCGGGTGGGACGAAAAAGCGCCCTGGCGCGCTCGCTCGATTGCCAGATAGTGTCCACTATCTGGCTGCACTCGCTCACTCCCAGAACGCTTTTTTGTCACCATCACGGCCTCGTCAGTAGCAAGTCTGGACCCTCAACTCCGCTTGACCGTGCTCACTCGCTCGCTACCACCGGAGGCGATGAGCGACGAGACCCCCGAAAGCCTGATCCCGTATGACGAGATCGTGCAGGACGCGCTTCGGGCGGTGGTCGGTCGCGTGCTCGGCGAGGTCGAGCAGTCGGGCGGGCTTCCGGGCGAGCATCATTTCTACATCACCTTCAAGACTCGTTATCCGGGCGTTTCCATTCCCAAGCATCTGCTCGAGCGCTTTCCCGACGAGATGACGATCGTCATTCAGCACCGCTTCTGGGATTTGAAGGTCGAGACCGACGCCTTTTCGGTCGGTCTGTCGTTCGGCGGCGTGCCCGCGACGCTTCATGTGCCCTTCGCGGCGGTCACCCAGTTCCACGATCCCGCGGTCGACTTTGCGCTGACCTTCCATGCCGATGCAGCCGAAGAGCCGGCGGAAGAGCATGAAGAAGCGGAAAATGACTCGCCCGAAGGCGCCACGGACGAG
>DASUIB010000049.1:0-4003 GCA_036273235.1 Sphingomicrobium sp.
CGTCCGGAGCTTGAGACGATGACGCAGCCGACATTGGGATTGGGCGCGGACTGCCCTCGCGCATGCTCACCGAGCGCGACCGCCTTCGCCATCCATTCCGTGTCGTCAGTCAATATGGAGCTGCTTCGCCAGCTGATTGAACTGCGCCTGGTCGGCCTTCTTCGCGGCCTCCATCTCGGCCTGGTCCTTCTTCTGGTCGGCCGCGATCTGGGCATCGGTGCGGTTCGGCGAATAAAGCTGGACGTCGACCACCTCCGGATCGGGCGCAGTGCCCATCTTCGAATCGACCACGAACTCGATGACGATGATCGCGGTGACGAGGAGGGCGAGGCAAGCGCCGATCACCTGCTCGCGGCTGCGCTGGCGCATGAAGGCCAACAGATCGCGAAACGCGCCCCTCGGACTGGATGGACGGGGGAAAAAGGACATGTCGCGAAGATAGGCCGCCGAAGCTCGCTTCGCCAGACTCACCGCCGCCCCGCAGCTTCGAGTCTCTGTAGCGCCCGAGCCTTACCCATTGCCGCAAGGAGCGGCGCCATCTCCGGCCCGCTTTCACGGCCGGTGAGGGCGAGGCGGAGCGGATGGAACAGCTCGCGGCCCTTCTTGCCCGTCGAGCGCTTCAGCTCGTCGGTGAGGGCGCGCCACGGTTCCGCGGACCAATCGAGCCTTTCGGCAATTCCAGCGGCATCTTTGACCAGCAGCCGCTCGTCGTGGGCGAGATCGGGCGGATCGATCTCGCCGTGCAGCACCGCGAACCAGTCGGCGAAGTCGCTAAGCCGGCCGAGGTTGCCGCGCAGCGCGAGCCAGTCCTGCTCGCTCGCGCCGGTGGGAAGGCGGTCGGCGACTGCTGAATGTTCGAGATGATGAAGCAGGCGCGCGTTGATCAGCTCGACCTCGTGCGGGTCAAAATGCGCGGGCGCACGGCCGAAGGTCGAGAAGTCGAAAGTCTCGGCTAGCTCCTCGAGCGTGGCGATCGGCTCAACGGGCTCTGAGGTGCCGATGCGCGCGAGCACGTCGAGCAGCGCCATCGGCTCGACACCCTCGTCGCGCGGATGCTCGGCGCCGAAGGAGCCCAGCCGCTTCGACAATTTACCTTCGGCCGCGACCAGAAGCGCCTCATGGGCGAAGTGCGGCGGCTTGGCTCCCAGCGCCTCGAACATCTGGATCTGCACGGCGCTGTTCGACACATGGTCCTCGCCCCGCACCACGTGCGTGACTCCGAGGTCGACGTCGTCGATGACGCTCGGCAGCAGGTAGAGCCAGCTTCCGTCCTCGCGGCGAACGACCGGATCGCTCAGCAGCTCCGGGTCGAACTTCTGCTCGCCGCGAATGAGGTCGTTCCAGGCGATCGGCGAATCATGATCGAGCCGGAAGCGCCAGTGCGGCGCCCGGCCTTCGGGCACCGGCGCATCGGCGACCTTGCGCTCGTAAACCGGCGGCAGCCCGCGCCCGAGCAGGACCTTGCGGCGAAGCTCCAGCTCGTCCGGAGTCTCGTAGCAGGCATAGACCCGCCCCGCCGCCTTCAGTCTGTCGAACTCGCGCTCGTAAATGTCGAACCGCTGCGACTGGCGGACCACCTGATCGGGCGTGAGGCCGAGCCAATCGAGGTCGTCGCGGATCGCGAGGTCGAACTCGTCGGTCGACCGCTCGCGATCGGTGTCGTCGATGCGTAGGATGAACGTGCCGCCGTTCTTCCGCGCGAAAAGGAAATTGTGCAGCGCGGTCCTGATGTTGCCGACGTGCAGCCGGCCCGTCGGCGACGGCGCGAAGCGGGTGACGGCGGTCATAGCCTGAACAAGCTTACAGACATGGATTCGGAAGCCCGCATCAAAGAGCGATCTACGCTGGCCAGAGGCAATCCTGTTCGGCGGGCAAGCTCCAGATAAGCGGCATCGTACGTTGTCAGATCGTGCTCCGATGACAAATCGAGGATGCGCGACCAAGCGAGTTCATCCGTCTGTGAATCGATATGCACGGGCAGGGCCGCAAGCAGGGCGATTCCTTCGAAAAGTTCTTGCGGCGTGATTCTGCCGTGTCGCACGGCCTTGCGGCCGAGATTGCCTACCTCGAGGCGCCAGTGTTGCGGCGCCACGGCACTCCCGGAAAGCAGTGCCTCCATCAACCGTTCGGAGCGATCCCCTGCTTCGTCGGCAATCAGAAATGGTGCAATGACCGAAGCGTCAACGATCAGGGCGGTCACTTCCGACCTTCGTTTTTCCACGCAATCATTTCGTCAATCGTTGCGGTTCGGCCTTCCGCGCGCATTTTGTCCCGCATCTGCTTCAATCGCGCGAGAGCCAGGCGCGCTCGCTCGCGCTGCTCCGCGCTATATTCCGGAGGAAGGAGCCGGGCAGCAATCTTGCCATGACGAGTGATTGCGACTTCCTCCCCGGCTTCAACGGCCGAGATGATCTCCGACACCTTGTCCTTGAATTCAGCAATAGGCACATTTCGCACGAGCGCTCTCCAAATTCTGGCCAGAAATTTAGCCAGAATGTCGCTAATAGTCCACTGTTATCGCGGCAGCTTGGTCGCCGGACCGGTGTGGAAGAAATTGCTGATCGGATAGCGGCGGTCGCGGCCGAAGTTTCGGGTGCCGATCTTGACCCCGGGCGGCGCCTGGCGGCGCTTGTACTCGGCCTTCAGCAGCTTGGATTCGATGTCGGCGACCAGCGCAATGTCCTCGCCTGTGACGTTGGCGACCTCGCGGACCGACATCTCCTTGTCGACCAGCCCTTCGAGGATGCGGTCGAGCACCGAATAAGGCGGAAGGCTGTCCTCGTCTTTCTGACCGGGCCGAAGCTCGGCGGTCGGCGGCTTGGTGATCACCCGCTCCGGCATCACCGGCCCGTCGGGACCGAGGCCGGTCTCGGGCTTGTTGCCGTTGCGCCAGCGCGACAGGGCGAAGACCGTCGTCTTGTAAGCGTCCTTCAGCACCGAATAGCCGCCGGCCATGTCGCCATAGAGAGTCGCATAGCCGACGCTCATTTCGCTCTTGTTTCCGGTGGTCAGGACCATCTGTCCGCCCGAGTTGGACAGCGCCATCAGGACGACCATCCTCAAGCGCGCCTGGACATTCTCGGCGGCGAGCCCGCTCATGTCCGGGAGCATCTCGCCGACCGCTCCCACCGCAGGGGCGATCGAAATGACGTCATGGCGGCAGCCGAGCAGCCGGGCGCACTCGCGTGCATCCTCGAGACTTTCCTCACTCGTATATTTGGACGGCAGCATCACGCAGGAGACCCTCTCCGCCCCCAGCGCATCCACCGCGATCGCCGCCGACAGCGCGCTGTCGATGCCGCCGGAGAGACCGAGGATCACGCCGGCAAAGCCGTTGCGTTCGACATAATCGTGCAGCCCCAGCATCATCGCGCGGTAGATGTCTTCCGGATAGGCATCGAGCTCGTGCCGGGCGCGCGTTTCGCACCGCCAGCCGTCGCGGCCGCGCACCCAATCCGTGAGAAGGAACGACTCTTCCCAGTCCGGCATCTGGACCACGATCTCGCCGTCGGGATGCATGACGAACGACGAGCCGTCGAAGACGATCTCGTCCTGGCCCCCGACGCGATTGAGGAAAACGAGCGGCAGGCCCGTGCTCGTCGTTCGGGCGCGCGACAGCCGTTCGCGCGTGTCGATCTTATCCAGCTCGTACGGGCTTCCGTGAGGGACGAGGAACAGCTCGGCGCCCTGCTTGGCAAGGTGGGCGCAAACCGGCTCAAGCCACATGTCCTCGCAAATCGGGACTCCGAGCTCGATCTCGCGCCACTCGATCGGACTGGGCAGCGGACCCGGCGTGAAGATCCTTTTCTCGTCGAACGTGCCGTAATTCGGAAGCTCATGCTTGAAGGTGCGCCCGATCACGCGTCCGCCGTCGGCGAGCAGCATGGTGTTGTAGTTGAGCCCGCCCTCCTGCGTGACGGTCCCGATCAGCATCGCGGGGCCCTGCTCGATGGTCGCGGCGATCAGCTGGTCGGTCCATTCGTGCGTGCGCCGCACGAACTCG
>DASUIB010000050.1:0-2404 GCA_036273235.1 Sphingomicrobium sp.
GCCTGCTTGGACAAATCGTCGTAGACGATCACCGCGTGCATTCCGTTGTCGCGGAAATATTCGCCCATGGCGCAGCCTGTATAGGGTGCGAGGAACTGCAGCGGCGCCGGCTCCGACGCGGTCGCGGCGACCACAATCGAATATTCCATCGCGCCATTCTCTTCGAGCGCGCGAACGATCTGCGCGACGGTCGAGCGCTTCTGGCCGACCGCGACGTAGATGCAGTAGAGCTTGTCGCTCTCCTTGCCGCTCTTGTTGACTTCCTTCTGGTTGATGAAGGTATCGAGCGCGACGGCGGTCTTGCCGGTCTGACGGTCGCCGATGATCAACTCGCGCTGGCCGCGGCCGACGGGGACCAGCGCATCGAGCGCTTTGAGGCCGGTCTGCACCGGCTCATTGACGGACTGACGCGGGATAATTCCGGGTGCCTTGACCTCGACGCGCCGGCGCTCGGTGAACTCGATCGGGCCCTTGCCATCGATCGGGTTGCCGAGCGCATCGACGACGCGGCCGAGCAAGCCTTTGCCGATCGGAACGTCGACGATGGTCCCGGTCCGCTTGACCGTCGAGCCTTCGGAAATCTCGGCGTCCGAGCCGAAAATCACGACACCGACATTGTCGGCTTCGAGGTTCAGGGCCATGCCCTTGGTGCCGTTCTCGAACTCGACCATCTCGCCCGCCTGGACGTTGTCGAGCCCGTAGATGCGCGCGATGCCGTCGCCGACCGACAGCACGGTGCCGACTTCGGAGACCTGCGCTTCGGCGTCGAAATTCGCGATCTGGTCGCGGATGACGCGGGAGATTTCAGCGGCGCGGATGTCCATTCAATTAGCCTTTCATCGCGGATGCGAGACGGTTGAGTTTGGTGCGGATCGAAGCGTCGATCTGCTGGCTGCCCAGCTTGACGACGATTCCGCCGAGGATGTTGGGATCGACAGTCGCGTCGATGGCGACATCGCGGCCGGGGCGGGCGCGGAGCTGGGTCCGGAGCGCGGTCAGTTGGTCGTCGTTGAGCGGGCGGGCGGTGACGACCTCCGCGGTGGTTTCGCCACGATGCTCGGAAGCGAGGCGGCCGAAGGCGCGAATGACCGGCTGGAGCTGGTTCTTGCGACCGTTGCGGGCGAGCACGCCGAGGAAGTTGGCCGTGATCGGGTCGAGCTTCAGCTGCGGAGCGATTGCGTCGAACGCTTTCGAGGCTTCCTCGCGGGACACGAGCGGGCTGGTCACCAGCTCGTTGAAGTCCTTGGAATCGGCCAGCGCCTGATTGAGCGCGTCTAGGCTCTTGCCGACGGATTCGATCTGCCGGTCGTCGCGCGCAAGATCGAACAGGGCCGATGCGTATCGCCCTGCTAAGCTGGCCCGAATGCCGCCGGATGTCTCCACGCGCGAAAAGCTCCAGAAACGGAAATGTGTCCCATGCGAAAAACGGGGCGTTGCCACGGGCTTAGCCCCGACACGCCCCCATGGGTTGCGCGGCCCGTAGCAAGGGGTGCGCGGCGATGCAACCGCCAGCTTTGGTTTGACCGCAACCTTGCGGAAGCGGTGCTTCCGGCGACCGCCTAGGACAGGCTCATGACCTACCGAATCACAGGCATCGATCCCGCACCCTATCGCCACCTTTTTGGACGTTCCGACAAGGAGCTTGCCGAGTGCGGTGTCGTCCGGATGACCGTCACCGAGAAGTCAAGCTTCCCCTGCCGCGTCAGCCTCAATGACCGGGAGATCGGCGAGAGCGTCCTGTTGCTCAATCATGTCAGCCACGATGTCGCCGGGCCGTACCGGGCAAGCCATGCGATCTTCGTCACCGAAGGCGCTGACCAACCGGCAGAATATATCGACCAGGTGCCACCGGTGTTCGACCCCCGTGTCCTGTCGCTTCGTGGGTTCGACCAGAATGGAATGATGGCCGACGCGATCCTGACCCAACCAGGCGAAGCCGACGCCGGCATCCGCAGGCTCTTCGACAAGCCGGAGATCGTCACCATCCATGCGCACAACGCGACCCGCGGCTGCTTCGCGGCGAAGATCGAGAGGAACTGACCATGGCGACGCTTGCACCGAGCATGGAGACGCTTAGATCGAACCGCGTGGGCAACGTCTCGCGCCTCGATCCGGATACCGCCTGGGCGGCGTTCATGCGTCGTGACCGGAGCTGGGACGGCCGCATTATCGGCGCGGTCCACACGACTGGCATCTATTGTAAGCTGAGCTGTCCCGCCCGGCGCCCGAAGCGCGAGAATGTGACTTTCTATCCCTCGACCGATGAGGCGCGGGCGGCAGGTTTCCGCGCCTGCATGCGGTGCAAGCCTGACGAGGTCGGCCGCGACCGTGAAGCGATGGCGCGAGCGGTGAAGCTGATTGAGGAAGCCGAGGAAACACCGACGCTGGTCGAGCTCGCCGCGGC
>DASUIB010000051.1:0-8428 GCA_036273235.1 Sphingomicrobium sp.
CCCGACCTTCTCCTTCTTGTCCTTCACCGAGTTCAGCATCTGCGAGGAGGCTTCGAGCTTGCCCGAATAGATGCGCGCGAAGGTCAGCGTCCCGACAAACGGATCGTTCATGATCTTGAACGCGAGCGCTGAGAACGGTGCACTGTCGGACGCTTCGCGAGTGTCGGGCTGATCGGTGTCGGGATTGACGCCGTCGACCGGCGGAATGTCGAGCGGGCTCGGCAAATAATCGACGACGGCGTCGAGCAGCGGCTGCACGCCCTTGTTCTTGAAGGCCGAGCCGCACAGCACAGGAACGAACGAGAAGTTGAGCGTGCCCTTGCGGATCAGCCGCTTCAGCGTGTCGCGATCAGGCTCGGTACCCTCGAGATAGGCCTCCATCACCTCATCGTCCTGCTCGACCGCCATCTCGATGAGATGCATTCGCGCTTCGGCCGCGGCGTCCTTGAGGTCGTCCGGGATCGGGTGATATTCGAACTTGGCGCCGAGGCTCTCGTCGAGCCAGATGATCGCCCGATTCTCGACCAGGTCGACGAGGCCCTTGAAGCTGCTCTCGATTCCGATCGGCAGGTAAAGCACCGCCGGGCGAGCGCCGAGGCGGTCCTTGATCATTCCGACGCACATCTCGAAGTTGGCGCCGGTGCGGTCGAGCTTGTTGACGAAGCACATGCGCGGAACGTCGTACTTCTCGGCCTGGCGCCACACGGTCTCGGACTGCGGCTCGACCCCGGCGACGCCGTCGAAGCAGGCGACCGCGCCGTCGAGCACTCGAAGCGAACGCTCGACCTCGATGGTGAAATCGACGTGGCCGGGCGTGTCGATGATGTTGATCCGGTGCTCGGGACCGTTGCCCTCATCAGCCGCCCAGAAGCAGGTCGTCGCCGCCGACGTGATGGTGATCCCGCGCTCCTGCTCCTGCTCCATCCAGTCCATCGTCGCGGTGCCCTCATGGACCTCGCCGATCTTGTAGGACTTGCCGGTGTAGTAGAGGATGCGCTCGGTCGTCGTCGTCTTGCCGGCGTCGATGTGCGCCATGATGCCGATGTTGCGATAGCGTTCGAGCGGATGGCTGCGGGCCATTTTCTTGTCTTCCTTGGCGATGTCGGGGGCCGCTGAGCAGCGGCTCACCACGATATAGGTATGAAAACTTACCAGCGGTAGTGGCTGAAGGCGCGGTTCGCCTCGGCCATGCGGTGCGTGTCCTCGCGCTTCTTCACGGCGTTGCCGCGGTTCTGCGACGCGTCCATCAGCTCGCCCGAAAGGCGGCCCGACATGGTCTTCTCCGAACGGCTGCGGGCAGCCGTGATCAGCCAGCGGATGGCAAGCGCCTGGGCTCGCTCGGGGCGGACCTCGACCGGAACCTGGTAGGTCGCGCCGCCGACACGACGGGAGCGGACCTCGATACCCGGCTTCACATTGTTGAGCGCGTCGTGAAACACGCGCAGCGGCTCGATCTTCATGCGCGCCTCGACATTGTCGAGCGCACCGTAGACGATCCCTTCGGCGACCGACTTCTTGCCGTCGAGCATGACCGAATTCATGAACTTTGAGAGGACCAGGTCCCCGAACTTGGGATCGGGCAGGATTTCGCGCTTTTCGGGGCGGCGGCGACGGGACATTGGCAGTGTTCCTTTCTCTTCAGCCGGGTCCGGGACTTTCAAGCTGCCCGGGGCTTACTGCTTGCTTCTTTTCGTCATCCCGGACTTGATCCGGGAATCGATCTTTTCTTCCACGGGATCCCCGCCTTCGCGGGGATGACTCCGCGCGGGCTCACGCCCGCTGGGTCACTTCGGACGCTTGGCGCCGTACTTCGAGCGGCTCTGCCTGCGGTCTTTAACGCCCTGGGTGTCGAGGACTCCGCGAAGCACGTGGTAGCGCACGCCCGGAAGGTCGCGCACACGGCCGCCGCGGATCAGCACCACGCTGTGCTCCTGGAGGTTATGGCCCTCGCCGGGGATGTAGCTGATCACTTCGCGCTGGTTGGTCAGGCGGACCTTGGCAACCTTGCGAAGCGCCGAGTTCGGCTTCTTCGGGGTTGTCGTATAGACTCGGGTGCAGACTCCGCGCTTCTGCGGGTTCTGCTCCATCGCAGGGACCTTCGACTTGGCCTTCTGCGGTTCGCGACCCTTGCGGATCAGCTGGTTGATCGTCGGCATGAAGCCCTTCACCTTGTCTAGTGCCGGAAGCCCCGGCGGTTACTTTGCTCAACAGAAAAAAGCGCGGAGCCGGGTAGCCTTACCGGCCGCCTGGCGACGCGCATGTTGAGCAACGTTCAGCTCTTTGCCCGGCGCTGACGCGCACGGACGGCGGCCACATAGCGAGGGTGCGCTAAAGGGTCAACCGCAGCGGCGCCTATTCGATCGGCGCTTCGGCTCCGTCGACGAGCGGCTTGGGCTTTGGCCGAGGCTTCACCGGGGCCGGCTCGCCGCCCGGCGGCTTGCGGCGAGGCCGCTTCCTTCCCGACGAGCGGCTGGCCCGATCCGCTTTCACCCGATCCCCGAACCAGTCGGGCGGCGACGGCGCGTCACCGTGAAACTCCTTCATCGCCCGCTGCAGCTCACCTCCGACGCGCTCCATTTCCACCTTCATCTGCTCCATGGCGCCGTGCATCTGCTCTCGGATGCGCTCCATCTCCTCTCTGAACAGCCCGGCGTGGTCCTCGATCGCTTGCCTGAATTCCCTGCCGATGTTCTCGAATGGATTTTCCGCCACGACTCACCTCGCAAACTGTTATACTTGTATAACACAGTTCGCGGACAAAGGAACGGCTCCGCATGGCGCTCGTTGACCGTCCGCTTCCGCGATTGGAGGCGCAGCATGACACGCCGATCTTTGCTCAAAATCACGCCCGCTTTGGCGCTTCTCGCGCTGGCGAGCTGCGGCGCCGGCAATCGTCAATCCGACCAAGCGCAAGGAGCGAATTCAGTGGACAACGCCACCCTCACCAAGCTCAGCCTGACCAGCGACGCCTTTCGGAACGGGCAGCCGATCCCGACCGAATTCACCTGCGACGGCGCCAACCAGACGCCGACGCTGCGCTGGGGTGAGCCGCCGTCCCGCACCAAGAGCTTCGCGCTGGTGATCGACGATCCCGATGCTCCGAGCAGGACGTTCCGCCACTGGGGCGTGTTCGACATTCCGGGGTCGGCGCGGTCGATCGGCGGCAATCTGCGGATCGGGACCGAGGTGAACAACGACAAGGGCTCCAAGGGCTACACCGGGCCCTGTCCGCCCAACGGCAATGGCGTCCACCACTATCATTTCAAGCTGTTCGCGCTCGACACCGACAGGCTCGGCCTTTCAGCCGACGCGAAGGTGGTGGACGTCGAGAATGCCGCTCGCCAGCACACGATCGCGGAGGGCGAACTGGTCGGGACGTACGAACGCAAATAAATCGAAGAACGGATTGATCGAAAAGGAGGCGCGACATGACATACGAACTGATCATGGCTTTCAGCTTGCTCGCCGCGAACCCGCCGATGGCGCCGATGACGCCAGCCCCGCCGGGCACGCCGGAGACCCGCTATTGCCTGCGGGTCGATCCTCTCATCGGAAGCCGCATCGAGACCGTTCAGTGCAAGACCCGCGACGAATGGGCGACGCTTGGACTCGATGTCGACCAGGAGTGGGCCGAAAACGGGGTCAAGGTGATAGGACCCGTTACGGGCTGAGCCGATGCGCGGCGAGCCGCTCGTAATAGGGACGGCAGCGGTCTGCGAGCGGGGCGGCATCCTCGGGTAGTTCGACCGGCCCGGTTTCCGGCGACCCAAAGCCCGTGCTCTTCTCCACTGCGCCGTACCAGTGCGCGGCCCAGACGCCGTCGGTGTCGCGGCGGCCGGGCGCCCAGCGCAGCATCGCCGGGTCCCACGGGATGCCGAGTGCAGCGCAAAGCTTCGACAGGACGCCGGCGGGGTTGGCGAGCACGTCGTTGGCCTCGATCACCGGCGGCACATGGCCGAGACGATCGGCCTCGCGCTCGAAAAATTCGGCCTGCCTTTCGAGGCCGAAATCCTCGAAATGCGCGGCCTCGCGCTTACGCAGGTAGGAGGCGATCATCCGCTCGGGCTCGCGGATGAGGAAAGCGTGGGTGAAGCCGGTGAAATCGTCGTAGCCGATTGGCCCCTCCATGTGGTGCCACATGTGCTTCTGGTACCAGATCGGCGAGCTGTCGGGCGGGTCGCCGCGGAGCGTCTGCATGACGCCGTTCCAGTCGCATTCCATTGCCGCGATCACCTCGTCGCGCATCGGATGATCGGCGCCGGTGGTCTTGAGGAAGCAGCCGTAAAAAGGCTCGTCCGATACGAAGGTGTCGGCCCGGCTTCCAAAGCTGCGCATCATCGCCGTGGAGAGGTTCCGCGGCCCCGACCACATCGCGATTCGGATCGTCATTCCCCCTCTCCCTCGAGGGAGAGGGCTGGAGTGAGGGTGTACAGCAGGTTGGGAGTAGCTTCGGGCGTCGAGCCCCCTCCCCCCGCCCCCTCCCCGCCGGGGAGGGGGAAAGTAATGCGCTTCACGGCCTCACCCGCTCCTCGACGTCTCGCTCGACTCGCTCGGCGTAAAGCTGCTGAAGCCGCTCCACCATCGGACCGCGGCAGGTCAGCTTCCTGCCGTCGATCTCGCGCACCGGCACGATGCCGGCGAACGTGCCGGTGACGAACGTCTCGTCGGCGCCGTAGACGTCGGTCAGCGAGAAATCCTTGTCGATGGCCGGAATGCCCGCCTCTCGCGCGATCTCCAGCGTCAACCCGCGCGTGATCCCGCCGAGGCAGTATTGGCCGCTCGACGTCCACACCTCGCCTTTGCGGACGATGAAGAAGTGCGTGGAGTTGCAGGTGGCGACGAAGCCCAACGGGTCGAGCATCAACGCCTCGTCGGCGCCGGCCTGGGTCGCCTGGATCGAGGCGAGGATGCAGTTGAGCTTCGAGTGCGAGTTGATCTTCTGGTCCTGAACCGCCGGATCGCCGCGGCGGACGTGGACGGTGAAGAGCTTGAGCCCGCCCTCGTAGATCGCCGGGTCGGGTTCCTTATATTCGGGGATGATCACGATCGTCGCGCCCGAGACGATTACGCGAGGGTCCTGGTAGGGCGTCGAACGAACCCCGCGTGTGACCAGCAGGCGAACGTGCACGCCCTCGCTCATTCCATTTGCGTCGAGCGTGTCGTAGAGGCGCCTGGTCAGCTCCTCGGGCGAAAGGCCGATGTCCATCGCGATCGCCTTCGCGCCTTCGTAAAGCCGGTCGAGATGGCGGTCGAGGAAGGCGAGCTTGCCTGTGTGGACGCGCAGCCCCTCCCACACCCCGTCGCCGAGCATGAAGCCGCTGTCAAATACCGAGACGACCGCCTCTGCACGCGATTTCAAGTCGCCGTTGACGTTGATCAGCACCGACGCGTTCCGCAGGTCCGAGACGTCGTGCATCGACTTCGCCATGGCTTAGCCGTGCTCCTTCAGCTGTGACGCGGCGTCGTGGAGCGGCCGGATGAACAGCCGCCGCACCTGCGGCCAGCGTTTCTGGGCGTCGAGCTCGACGTCGCAGACGATCCGCTCGACGTCGCCCGCCGAAATGCCGTTCTCGAAATCGACGTTGATCATCGCGGTGATCATGTCGGGGGCGGAGTGGATGGTCAGCACATGGCCGACGCCGACGACGCCCTCCTTGCTCGAGGCGAGCTCGCGCAAGTCGCGCACCAGCTCGGGGTCGGCCGCCTCGCCGATCAGGAGGCCCTTCGATTCATAGGCGAGAAGCGCCGCGGTGAAGCCGAGGATGATTCCAATGACCACCGACGCCGCTCCGTCGAAGAAGGGATCGTGCGTCAGCTGCGAGAGCAGAAGCCCGACCGCGGCGGCAATGATCCCGGCCATGGCCGCGCCATTCTCCAGCAGGACGATGAACGCCGGCGGGTCCTTCGACCGGCGGATCGCTTCGAACCAGCCGAGGTTGCCTTTCGACTTGTCGAAGTCGCGGTAGGCTTCGACCGTCGACCAGCCCTCGAGCAGGAAGGCGATCAGGAGCACCGCATAAGCGATCACCGGCGACACCGCCGGCTCCGGGTTCAGGATGTGGATGATGCCTTCGTAGACCGACACGCCGGCGCCGGCGGAGAAGACCAGAACCGCGACGACGAAGCTCCAGAAATAGAGCTCGCGCCCGTAGCCGAACGGATGGAGCTTGTCGGGGGGCCGCTTCGCCGCGCGGCGGCCCCACATCAAAAGCAGCTGGTTGGTCGAATCGACGACGCTGTGAACGCCCTCGGTGAGCATCGCCGACGAGCCGGTGATCGCCGCGGCCACGAACTTGGACACGGCGATTCCGAGGTTCGCGAGAAGCGCGACGACGAGCGTCCGGGTACTGGCGGTCGGCGCGCTCATGCCGTGCGAAAGTTGCCAAAGTTGAGAGTTCTACGCGCGCGCGCGCACGCGCGCGAGGAACGCATCGAATCCGTATAGCTCTGAAAGGAGGCTGACGCTTCGATCATCGCAGCGCCCCTTGGCACAGGTGGCGGCCTGTAGGACAGCCGTTTCGGCCGTCAGATGTGCATCACCCGCCTGAACGCCGCGAGCACGCTTTCGCGTCTCGCTTGATCAGCTCATGCGAACACCGGTCTCAATCTCTTCAATAATCAAGGATATTGCGCTGCTCGCCGATACCGTCGCGGTATCGATAACAAGTCGCGCGTCGCTCCGAGCTTCATATTCCCGTCTGCGGTCTGCCACAGCTTTCCAATCAGGCAATTTAGAACCTGGGATGTCTGCAACTCTGCCCTCCACGCGCCGCCGGTGCTCCGACCTGTTCGAGCAAACGACTTCGATCTCCAGTAATGAAGCGCCGACATCTGCAGCCACGTGCCGCCATGCCGCGCGAGTAATTTCGAGCGGGTTTACGTTGTCAGCGACGACGTTGTGGCCGAGGGTCAGATTAGCTTTTGCGAGCGAATAACCGACAAGGTAACCCGCGTCCTTCACGTCGTCGGTTCCGAAACTCTTCCGGATTGCTTCTTCGATAGCGTCGATTCTCAAGTAGGTTGCAGGCAGCTGTTGTGCCACTCGTCGCGCAATGGTTGTTTTGCCGACGCCGGGAAGACCGCCGAAAACGACAAGCTTCGGCACCTTATCCACGCCGGGCATCAGATGTGGATCACCCGGCCGAACGCCGCGAGCACGCTTTCGTGCATCATTTCGGACAGGGTCGGGTGCGGGAAGACGGTCTGGATGAAGTCGGTCTCCACCAGCTCGGCGGTCTTGCCGATGGTGTAGCCCTGGATCAGCTCGGTGACCTCCGCCCCGATCATGTGCGCGCCGAGCAATTCGCCGGTCCTGGCATCGAACACGGTCTTCACGAAGCCGTCGGTCTCGCCGAGCGCGATCGCCTTGCCGTTGCCGATGAAAGGGAATTTGCCGACCTTGACCTGATACCCCTTCTCCTTCGCCGCCGCCTCGGTGAGCCCGACGCTCGCCACCTGCGGACGGCAATAGGTGCAGCCGGGAATGTTCTTCGGGTCGGTAGTGTGCGGGTGGACGTCCTTGTTGCCCAGCTCCTGCGCGATCGCCTCGGCAGCGGTGACGCCTTCGTGGCTCGCCTTGTGCGCGAGCCAGGGCGGCCCGGTGATGTCGCCGATCGCCCAGATGCCGGGCGCGGTGGTGCGGCCGTATTTGTCGACCTGCACGTGCCCGCAGTCGGTCTTCACGCCGAGCGCCTCGAGGCCGATGTTCTCCGTATTGGGCACGATGCCGACGGCGACGATCGCATGGCTGAAGCGATGCTCGGCCGACTTGCCGTCGGCGGTCTTGATCTTCGCGGCGACGCCCTTCGCATCGGCTTTGAGGCTTTCGACACTTGCTGACGTGTGGATGGTGAGGCCCTGCTTCTTGAGGCTCTTGGCGAGCTGCTCGCTGACCTCCGCGTCCTCGACGGGCACGACTCGGTCGAGCATCTCGACCACCGTCACCTTGGCGCCGAGGTCGGCGTAGAAGCTGGCGAACTCGATCCCGATCGCGCCCGAGCCGATCACCAGCAGCTCGCTCGGCATTTCGGGCGGAGTCATTGCGTGGCGGTAGGTCCAGATGCGCTTGCCGTCGGCCTTGGCGAACGGCAGGTCGCGCGCCCGCGCGCCAGTCGCGAGGATGACGTGCTTCGCGTGAAGCTCGCTCTCCTTGCCGTCCGCGCCGGTGACGGAGAGCTTGTTCTTGGCGGTGAGCTTCCCCTCGCCCATCGCCACGGCGATCTTGTTCTTCTTCATCAGGTGCGCGACGCCCTGGTTGAGCTGCTTGGCGACGGCGCGGCTGCGCGCCACGACCTTGGCGATGTCGAACGACGGCTTCTCGTTGCTGAGGCCGTAAGCGTCGGCGTGCTGGAGGTAATGGAAGATTTCCGCCGTCCGAAGCAGCGCCTTGGTCGGGATACAGCCCCAGTTGAGGCATATCCCGCCCAAA
>DASUIB010000052.1:0-12686 GCA_036273235.1 Sphingomicrobium sp.
CATGGTGCTGCTGCTGAGCGGCCTTACAGCGGCGGTGGCGATTCCGCTTCTGTTCAGCGCGAGCTACCGCTTCATGCAGCCGCACCTGGCGATGCAGCACCTCATCCAGCACCAATCGACGCCGTTCGTCGTGATCGACGATATGCAAGCCCCGTCAATCGCCGGCCAGAGGGCCGACGATGCAAGCGACCATGTCCGCAACCTGCCGGACCTATCCAACCGTCCCTTGCGCTTTTCGGCCGAGCATCTCACTCCGGCGCTTCTGACGGAGCTTTGTCGACGCGGACCGGTGACGCTGATTACGAGAGCCGACATGCATCGGGTCGGCCTGGCCGCAAACATTCCCGAGCGCAGTCCGAAGTTCGAAGCCCTGGTCGCCGCCGTGGCGCAGGAGGCGCCGGGCTGTTTCAGGGCCGACATGAATCCGCCCTAGGCGTGCATATCAGTGCGCGTCACGCAGGAACGCCCGCCGGGCTTTCCCGCGGATCAGCGGGTTCTAGCAGCATTGGACAGCAGCAGGTCGCGAAGGCGCCTCTCCAGCCAAAGCGCGTTCCCCTCCCAATCGTAAGTGGAGCGCGCGTAACGTGCCAGCCGCCGGTCTGGCCCCGGAGCGGCGCATCCGATCGCCGCGCCAAACCGTGATGCCGTTAGCTTCGCATCGTCTGGATCCACGAGAATTCCGTGCAGCAAATCCACGGCTCCAGGATCGGCAGCCGCACTGTCGAGGCCGCAGAAAACCGGAAGGCCCGAAGCCATGGCTTCCTGCACCACGAGTGGAAACCCCTCCCCGACCGATGGCAGCACGAGCGCATCGGCAGCGCGATAAAGCTCGGCGAGTTCGGTGCGCTGCTTACGGCCCAGGATCCGCACGTTCGGCAATCGCCATGTGCTCGGATCGATTGGCCCACTTCCAACCAGCAACAGATCCCATTCCGGATGCATCAGGGCGAGATCGCGAAGCACTGAAAGGCCCTTTTTCTCCACAAATCTTCCGACGAATAGCAGATGCTGATGTCTACTCGATATTCCGAGCCGTTCCCGCAACGCAGCTCTCTCACGGCTAGCCGCCGGCCGAAACAGCTCACGGTCGACGCCGTTCAGCAGGAGAGCCGGCTCGCTCGCCCATGGCGTATCGATGAAGAAGCTGCGCACTGCATCGCTGATGAAAACCGCTTGCGGCGTGCTGGCGAGAAGCCGGCGGGTGACCAGATAATTGGCGGCATTCATTGCCATGCGGAGGGCTCGGCTTTGGTACGCGATCGGGCCGATGTGCTGAAGCAAAACCCACGGCTTTTGATAATGACGCGCATATTTGGCCGCAAGCAAAGAGCTCACATAAAGCGCGTCGTGAATGATCACTGCGTCGGCCGCCGCCACTTCGCGCTCGAGCAGTCGGCGCGCTGCCCGACTGGGAAGGGGCATCGGGAGTCCGGTCCAGCGTTCAAGAGGATCGGCCGCGATGAGCGGGACCGGAATAATCAGTGAATCATCAGGAGGCGCATCGAACGCGGCAGCCGCCCAGCGGCACTCATGACCGCAGCGACCAAGCGCGCGCGCTGTTGCGCCGGCGACAACCTCGATACCGCCGCCGTGGCCCTCGAAAAAGGCGGATACGGTCAGGATCCGCATCGCGCATCAGCCGCGATCGAACCTGAAGACTACCTCGAGCCGATTTGGGAATAGCCACGCCATTGCGCCGCGGCGATAGGGGCCGCACCGAGTAGCCCCGATCCGCGCATCGATCGCAGCCGCAAGAGCGTCCCACTCCGGCATAGTAAGGTATTGCGCGTCCACTTGACCACCAAACGGGATATTTCCGATCGCATCTAGAACAGCGAGGCGCCAATGGTCGAGACGAGAAGCAGCGATGTGGTCTTTGATGTAGATCGGCCCGTGAACCACCCGCGCAATTTCCGACATGATTCTTGGGCGCATTTCTTGGGGCACGTGGTGAAGGACATTGTTGATCGTCGCCGCGTCGAAGCTGCCGTCCGGAAACGGCAACCTGCATCCATCGTACACACGAGTTTCGACTGAAAGTGTGGTCAAATAGCGGTCCACCACATCCACTGCCACCACCTTCCCCGCGGAAAAAAGCATCTGAATAGCTTCTGCGATGACGCCTGTGCCGCCGCCAAGGTCGAGCACACGATCGTGGGGGCCTTTCCAAACCTCCGCTAAGTCGCCGAGCAAGACGGCTTGATAGACAGGTTTCCTGCTTCGATAGAGCGGAACATGCTCAGCGAGAACTTGGCGGACGTTTTCAACGGTAACGGCACCCACGAAAGCCTCCTCGTCAAAGTTTGACCGCTATACGACCCGTCCGGTCGACACGGTTGAGCAAGATGGGCCGTTCGGCAAAATAGTCGTCGACCGCTTTTCGCGCGCCGGCCCAATAGCCATAGTCGTCGATAATCAGCACCCCGCCGGGCGAGAGACGGGGGTAAAGCGTTTCCAGTTCGTGTTTGGTCGATTCGTACCAATCGGTGTCGAGCCGCAACACGGCGATCCGTTCGGGCGCTTGGCTCGGCAACGTCTCCTCCACCATGCCGCGGCAAAGGACGATCTTGTCCGCCGGATAACCCGTCGAAGCCATGTTCGCCATTACGTCGTCAATCGAGGCGCGGCACCAAATCTTCTCAGATTTCTTGGAGCCCTTGAGTAGGCGGCCTGCATGCGAATTATCTGACGCGCGTACATCATGTGCGGATGGCGTTGTCATTCCCTCGAACGTGTCGAACAGCCGGAGTTCGCGCGCGCGGTCTCCGGCTTCGATTAGCGTCAGCGCTGCAGCCATACTGCTGCCGCCGCGCCATACTCCGCATTCGACATAAGCACCGGGAATATTTGCGTCGACGACATAGCGTATAGCGTCGCAGACCGCTGCGATGCGCTCGGGGGAAGTCATGGTGTAAGGCGCGACGCGATGATAGATTCTCCGCGTTGCTTCCCCGACATCTTGCATTCGCCATGCGACCATCTGCCGGCTGTGGATAATCTGTTCGCATGCTGAGCCGAGCAAGTTGCGCAAGCTCACGGCGCCTCTCCTGATGGTGGGCAAGCCACTGCCCACCTGACCGCGAGATAATTCCAGGCGAGCAGGATCGACGAAGCTATCATGGTCGAACGCGTCACCGAAAAGCCGGCAATCTCATGTGCGATTGCGATGATCACGATCATCAGGGGTATATTGAGTGCGATCGCCCCGACATAGCGGACAAAGGACGCGAGTGACCTTTCGACGTCGAAGGTCCAGTAACAATGGAGCGTGAAGCCGATTACCGCGACAATGGAGAAGGCGGCGACAGTGGCAATTGAATAGTGAAGCCCCCACGAGCTCAGCAGCGGAATGAGGGTGGTGCCGAGCAGCAGGCAGATCGCTGACACCGCTGAATAGCGCAACGGTTCCCTGACGTTGATCACGCAGCCAGTCTCGTACAACTCGTCATATAGACGCACGCGTTGTCACAGCGGATGTGTTCGGGCGTAAGTCGTTCCTCGATCCAGGCGCGGCTGTTCATCGCAATAGCGACAATGCTCGCGAGGAGCGCCCCGAAGACGCTCAATCGCCTAAGGAGGAAGCTGTACCCCGCCAAGCGAATCAGCGTCGTCGTCGCAAGTGGACCGACGATCGCGTCCACGTCGTGAACAGCGAAGCCGCGGGTCTCGATCTCGTTGATCAGACCCGTGCGGGTCCAACGGCGATGGTCTTCGGGATGCGGATGATAGAGCCAGGTTCCGTGGGTAGATAGAAGCAGCACGCCGCCCGGCTTCAGCATGCGTGCAATCTCACCCAGATAGGAGTCGATGTCCCTGACATGTTCGAGGACTTGACACGAGATGACGACGTCTGCGCTGCCACTGGGAATTGGAACTTGCCCGGTGTCTCCGATTGTAACGTCAGCCGAGTTCCCGAAATCGGCTCCGACGTAAACTCCGCCGCGCGCTTCAACCAGGGTGCGGTAGGGCATGTCTCCGCAGCCGAAGTCCACGACCTTGCACCCGGGTTGGACGTGATCGCACACAAGCCGAGTCAGCTCACGGGCGATCCCTCGCAACACCAGCCAGTCAGTGTCGAAGAGTCGCGGGCGAAGTCGGCGCTGGCTGTCTCCCGAATGCATCAGCGGACCCGCCTTTCGCCGAAGAACGCCGCCTCGTTCCCGCCAATTACGGCCAAAAGGAAGCCACCGAAAAGAGTTTGGAGTCCGATCGTACCCGTCACTCCTGCAATGGCAACGGGCAATATCGAAGGCAGGGCGACGAAACTTCCGGCACCCCAATGAACGGCGATGGCCGCTGTCGCGACGACCGAGCCTGCAATCAACCCGAGGCCCGAAACCACGCAGGTTTCGAGCGTCAGCAGGATGTTGGCAGATCTTAGCCGGGAATTCGGCAGGCGATAGCCAGCGCGGACGCCATAGAGATGGGAGGCGAGCGCCATGAATGCGGCCATGTGTCCGACCGCCGCAAGCAGTGCACCAACCACGATCCAACTCTCGCCGAACGGTGTTGGCCCCGTAAGTCCAAGCGCGCGCAACGCCGCAACGAACAGGATCAGCATGCCGGCACAGAAAGCAGCGAGACCCGGAACGCCAAACACCCACGTCGGCGAGAGCATGAACAAGTAGCGCAAATGCCTCCAACCGTCGCGCCACGGCCTCAGGTGGGGCGCGCGGTCGCGGAGATCGGGCAGGAGCTTGACGGGAGTCTCGGCGATGCGGAGGCGCTTGAGCGCCGCCTTGATCACCATTTCGCTCGCGAATTCCATGCCCGCGCCGCTGAGGCCAAGGCCGAGGAACGAGTCCTTGCGAATGGCGCGAAGCCCCGAATGGGCGTCGCTGATCCCGGCGCCAAAAAAGAGGTTGAGGATTCCGGTGAGGACCGGGTTACCGATGTAGCGGTTCTTCCACGGCATCGCGCCGGGGCTGATCCCGCCCTTGAAGCGCGAGCCCATGCATAGATCGGCCCCGCTTTCGAGCTCGCCGATCATCGCCACGCCGTCGGTGAAGTCGTAGCTTCCGTCGGCATCGCCCATCAGGATGTACTTGCCGCGCGCCGCCTTGCCGCCGCCGATCAGCGCAGCGCCGTAACCGCGTTCGCTGACTCCGACGACGCGCGCGCCGAGGCCCGTCGCCAGCATCTGGCTACCGTCGCTCGATCCGTTGTCGGCAATGACGATTTCACCGGTCAGCCCATATTCGGCCTCGATCCGGCGAAGCGCGTCCTTGGCGTTGACGATGCAGTGTGGAAGGCACTGCGCCTCGTCGAGGCAGGGCATGACGATGGTGACGTCGACGCCCCTCTCCTCCGGCACCGACCAGGCGTTGGCAGATTGACTGGCGCGCTCGTGACGCATTCGCTTCCCCCGCGATTTCGAGCGAGGGTTACGAGTGACGCTCTAAGGAAGTGTTAATTATGTTTCGAAAGAATTCGGCTAGGAGATCGCCGCGGTTGTCAGGCGACAACCGGGGTGGTGAAGGGGGCGGGGTTGGTACAGTCGAGCGGGGCGACGTCGCCGATCGAGCTGCGCGATATCGCGCTGCCGCTGGCTGGCGTTCTCGTCATCTTTGCGTTGCTCGCGGCGTTTACGGCGCCGCAGCTGCTTCCGCGTTTCTACTTCCTCCACCAGGATAGCCTTGGCCTGGTTGCACTCATGGCGCTGCTGGTCGGGTTCAATAAGCGCGGCCTGGCGGCGTACACGCTGCGGCTGCCGCAGGTGTCGCTGACCACGCGCACGGTGCTGATCGGTGCGATGGTCGCCGCAATCCTGCTCTGGGCAGGCACATATCTGATTTTCGACAACTATCCGATGTCGCGTGACGAGCAGATGGTCGTCTTCGACATGGCTATATTCCGCGGCAGTCACCTGGCCGCTCCCCTCGCGCCTGAGTGGCGGCGCTTCGCTGATGCACTGAATCCGGCCTTTCTGCTGCAGTTGCCGGGCAATGCGGCGTGGGTATCGTCCTACATGCCGGTCAATGCCATGCTGCACGTGCTGTTCGGCCTCATCGACCCGGCCCTGACGAACCCGGTGCTTGCTGCCGCGGGGGGCGTGGCCACCTTCGATTGCGCGCGGCGACTATTCCCCGACGACCGCGGCGCGCAGGCGATTGCGTTGCTGATGTATGCGACGTCGGCGCAGGTGCTGGTCGCGGCAATGACGCCCTTCGCGATGACGGGGCACCTCGCGCTCAACATGATCTGGCTGGCGCTATACCTGCGCGGCACCCGCACTGCGCATGCTGGCGCGATTGCGGTGGGATTCCTTGCGATCGGGCTGCACCAGATCATTTTTCACCCGCTGTTCGCGCTACCCTTTATCGATCATCTGCGGCGGCGCGGTGAATGGCGCACCGCGCTCGCATACCTGGCGTGTTATGCGCTGTTCGGCCTGTTCTGGATTTCCTACCCGCACCTCGCCGCTTCATCCGCCGGATTGACGTCCGCGGCCGGTCTCGCTGCGGGCAGCAGCGGGTTCATCACGGAACGCGTACTGCCGCTCCTTACCGATCGCGAGCCGCAGACGATCGCCCTGATGAATGCGAACCTGCTGCGATTCATCGCCTGGCAGAACTTGGCGCTGCTGCCGCTGATGCTGCTCGGATGGACGGCGGTCCGGCGCGGCGACGGGATCGCGCGGCCGCTCGCGCTCGGGATTGCGCTTACGACGATCGCCATGGGGCTCCTGCTCCCCTATCAGGCGAACGGCTGGGGATATCGCTACCTTCACGGGCTGATCGGCAGCTGCGCGCTTGTTGCCGGCTACGGCTGGCGCGATGCGGCAGACCGGCGGGGAACACGGGCGTTCGTGGGCGCCGCGATGGTTGCGACCTTGGCCGTCACCATTCCGTTCCTGACCTGGCAAGCGGCGACCTTTGTTCGGCCTTATGCGCGCGTCAATCGGATGATCGACGGAATCCATGCCGACATGGTCGTGATCGACAGCGAAGGCCCCGCGTTCCGGATCGACGAGGTGCGCAACCGGCCCGATCTGTCCAACCGGCCGATCCGCCTCGCAAGCCACATGTTGACGCCCGCGGACATCCGCCGGCTCTGCGCCCGCGGGTCGATCGCCTTTGTCGATGCAGGCCACATGCAGGCGTTGGGCCTGGGCTTTAACCAACCATCCAATCCGGCCGACTTCGAGGCGCTTCGTCAGGCCGCGCCGGATCAGTGCCGGCGCTGAGCCGGTGCCTGGCCGACAATTCGCGGATCGGCTCCGAACAGCCGCGCGATAACCCGGCTCAGAGCCATGAACCGGCGGCCTTGCGGGGTCAGCCGGACCTTGCCGTCCGAACCGACCGTCACATTTCCCGACCTTTTCTGCTCGTCGAGGCGGCGGTCGATCGCTCCCATCCCGGTCACATAATCGGCGACGAATGAGCGCTCGAGCCCAGGCGCATCCACGCCCTTTTGCTGCTGGCGCTCGATCGTCGAGAGCAAATAGACGCTGATCGAGCGGTCCACCGTCACCGGCAGAAGCACCAGGAAACAGATGTTGAAGCTCAGCGAAAGCGCCGCCGCGGCGATTGGCAGCGAGCTGTCGCTCGACCGGCGGATGAGGAAGAACGCGGCAAGCGCCACCAGGATGGCAACGGCGAACGCGAGGACGATCCCGCGGTAGAACAGGATTCCGATCGACGCCGCCGCGCCGGCCCAGAACAGCAGGACATAGATCGCGAAACCCGCCAGCGCCAGGCCGGCAAGTAGCGCGAGCTGGCGCACGGCGCGCATCATCGCGGCTTCCTGAGGAGCATCAGGCAGCTGCGCGCCGAACGGTATTGGCACGTCCAATCGCTCGGCGGCGCGCCATGGGCCCGCCACAGCGGATCGAGGCTCGTCAGCAGGATCGCATCGGCGCCAGCGGCGGTAGCCCGCTGGCGAAGCTCGCCGGCGGGGAGGTCGCGATTGAAGATCGGCTCGAGCAATGCGATCCTAGCTTCCACCGCCGCTTGCGAAGCGCCGAACAGCCGTGCGTCCCCATCCGCCACCGCTACGCCTCGGTCGCTGTAGAGCCCGAAGTCCATCGCCCGGACATTTCCCGTCGGGTTGTGCTGCACAATGACTTGCGGGGAAAGGTTCTGGTCCGCCCACCGGTAGGCGCCGCGCAGGTCGTAATCCATGTCGGGATGGTCGTTGACGTACGACCGGGAGCGATCTGAGAACGGAATGCGCATCCCGGTCATGTCCCAAACGGCCGCGACGAGGCCCAGCGCGAGCGCGCCGGTCCACACCGCCGATCGCGGCAGCAACTCTCGCTGCGCTGTCAGCACCGACGCCGTCCACAGCAGTGCCGGCACCTGCGCCAGCCAGATCGCTCGCCAGCCGAAGTCGTTGTACATGACCGCCGAGCGCACGAAGGTCACCAGGATCAGCGTCACGGGTGCCGAGACGAGGAGGAACCGGCCGATCGGCGTCGCGCGGCTCTCGTCGAGCCGGCCGCGGGTCAGGAAGAAAATCGCACCCAGCGCGAAGATCCCGAACTCGATCAAATAGGCGCCGGGGAGGACCGCGAGGTGGACTATCCATTCGCCGGGAGAGTGCGGCAGCGTGCGGGCGGGGCCTACCGAGCGCAGCGCGAAAGCCAGCGGCGGCCCCGATGCGATGCGGCTCGTGGCGATGTCCGCGATCTGCGGCAGGCTGATCACCAATGCCGCAACCCCGCTCAGCGGCAGCGCCCATGGGGACTCAGCACCGGTTCTAACTCGTTCGTAAACCCACCAGAGGGCGAGAACCGCCGCCGCTGCCACGGCGACCCACACCGAGCAGCCGAATGCCGTCGCGAAGGCGAGCCCGGCAACCAGCGCCCTCGTCGCGAGCCGACCCGGTCCGACGACGATCAGGCATCCGGCGAGCACCGCCATCACCGCGGTCATGTGGTGCGGCTGGAACAGGAGCGAGCTCAAAGTCCATCTTACCTCTTCGCTCCACCAGTCGAGATCGGGCAGTGGATAGCCGGTCTTCGCCCAGAACCAGAGCCCGGGCAGCAGGTCCAAGCCCGAGACGCAGCAGAGCAGAAGGAGGATTCGGAAGAAGCGGCGGCGCGCGCCCTCGCCGATCAGCGCGGCCGCGTCGGCGACGAGCAGAAGCATCGCCGGGAAGGCGAGCAGGATCGCCAGCGTCCCGGCGGCAAAGGCGGCGCGGCTGTCGATCAGCGGCCGCCCAAGCCAGTGGAGCAGCGCCGGCCCGAGATAGAAATAATAATAATATCCCGCCCCACCCGGCCTCGCGAAGAAAGGATCGCGGAGCGGGATTCCGTGGGTCGCGAGCGAGCCGACCACGGCGGCGTGCTTCACCGTGTCGATGACGAACGCCGACTGGTAGAGCTCGCCGTTCCAGTCGAAATCCACGTTCGCCCAGGCGACCGCCGCCCAGCAGAACGCGATCGCCAGCCACCATCGCGGGGGAACCTTGCGGATCGCTTCCCAGGCCGGGCGGGCGCCCGCCGCCGCCAGGCCGAGGTGCAGCGCCAGCATCGCTCCGAAGCCGAGCCAGCGCACGAGAAGCGCGTCGACCGCCGGGAGAAGCGCCGGACCGAGCAGAAGCCCCCAGCAGGCATGTTTCGAGCCCGCTTGGCGGATCAGCCCGGCACGCCCGAGCAGCGCGGCGATGCCGAAGCCCGGAATCACCAGCAGCAGCAAAGCGAGCGGTGTCGCCGCGGCGAGGCCTGACAGATCCTCGAAGAAATAATGCATCAGCGCCGCCGGTCCCCTTGGCCGCGCTGCTAGCAAAAGCCGTTTAAAAGCCCCTTAACCCTGTTCCTCCCCTGGAGGGCCGAACCTACAGCCGCCCGTGCTGGTCCTCGGTCTGGAAAATGCGGTCGACCTCCATCACGAGGTCTTTAAGATGGAACGGCTTCGACAGAAGCTTCGCCTCGGGCGCCGTCCGCCCCCCTTGCAGCGCGACCGCCGCAAAGCCGGTGATGAACATCACCCGGATCGAAGGATCGAGCGCGCTCGCCTTCTGGGCGAGCTCGATCCCGTCCATCTCGGGCATGACGATGTCGGTGAGGAGAAGGTCGAAGCGCTCGCGCTCGAGCAGCGGCATGGCTTCGGTGCCGCAGCCCACCGCCTCGACCTCATAGCCGACGCGCTGCAGCGCGCGCTGCAGATATTCGCGCATCGACGTGTCGTCTTCGGCCAGAAGGATTCTCGCCATTGCCACTCTATGCTCTGCCCAAATGCGTTTTGCCAGAAGCGAATGATGCACTCATGCGTTGCAGCGCCTCAACGCGAGTCCTACTCTGGCACAAAGCTTAACCATGACGCCGCTTCTCCCGCCAATCGTCCACGAGGCCCGAGGTTCCCTCCCCGTGCTGCTGTCCGTGCCCCATTCGGGCCGCGACTATCCCGAATGGCTGGTCGAAAGCGCGTCGGCAGGCATGCCGGCGCTGGCGAGCCTCGAGGATCCGCTGGTCGACCGGCTGGTGTGGCGAGCGCTCGGGCGCGGCTGCGGCGCGGTCGTCGCGCGAACTCCCAGGGCGGCGGTCGACTGCAACCGCGCCGAGGACGACATCGACCCGTCGGTGATCGACGGCGCGCGGCGCGGCCGGGTGACGGCGCGCGCTCGCGGCGGCCTCGGGATCGTCCCTTCGCGCACCCAGGCGCACGGCTTCCTGTGGCGGCGGCCGATCGGCCCCGGTGAGCTCGGCGAGCGGCTCGACCAGGCGCACCGGCCCTATCACCACGCCATCGAGGACCAGATCGAGCTGCTGGTCGATCGCTTCGGCTGCGCGCTTCTGATCGACTGCCACTCGATGCCCCCGCCGCCCTCGGGCACGCCGCCGATCATCTTCGGCGACGGGCGCGGCCAGACCGCCGATCCGTGGCTGAGCCGCGAGGCGGTCGAGGTCGCCCGGCGCTGCGGCTTGGGCGCGGGCCTGAACGAGCCCTTCGCCGGCGGCCATGTGATCGAGCGCCACGCCTGGCCGGCGCGCGGAGTCCACGCGCTCCAGCTCGAAGTCGACCGCCGCTTCTACCTCGACGAGAATCTGGCCGAGCCCGGCCCCGGCTTCGACCGAATCGCCGCCTTCATCGACACGCTCGTACTCGAGCTCGGCGAAGCGCTGCTCGGCCGCCAATATGCGACGGCGGCGGAGTAATCTGGGAGCCGTATAAAGACGCATCCTAAGACATTTGCATCCACGTGTATTGGTGTTATATAGCACCAATGCTCTGAGGTGATACGCGAGGGAGAGCGGGTGATGTCGACCGAGAGGCGTCCAGAATCATTCGATGTGATGGCGCGTGCCGCGGGCGCCTTGTGGATAATCACCATTCTGTGCGGCATATTTGCTGAGGCGTACGCTCGTGGACAATTGATCGTCACTGACAACCCAGGCGCGACCGCTCACAATATCATGGCCGCTCAAAATCTCTTTCGTTTCGGGGTGGTTGCTGATCTGGTGACTGCTGCGTCAATGGCTGGAGCGACGGTGATCCTCTATGAAATATTCCGTAGCAGCAGCCGTCCCTTGGCACTCGGGCAGCTGAGCTTCGGCCTCAGCGGCTGCATCATTTTGGCGGCGGGCTTGGCCACTCTTTCCGAACCTCTCATCCTCCTTGGTCGTCTGGCGCCCCTCGGCGGAATGGCGGCGCCCTCGTTGAACCTGCTCGCGCTCGGCGCCCTCAAATCCTATTCGGTCGCCTACACCGTCAGTCTCTCCTTCTTCGCGGTGCAAGTCGGCTGTCTCGGTCTGCTCATTCTCAAATCCAGGCTGGTCCCGCGAGTGTTCGGAATCCTGTTCCTCATCGAGGCGGCTATTAATACCTTTTACCCCTATTCCATACTGCTGGCGCCGGCATTCGCGGCAAAACTGTTTCCGCTCATTCTACTGCCGGGATTCCCGGCCGAAGCAGGGTTCGCGGGCTGGCTATTGTTATTCGGCATTAGGCGAAATCGATCCGCGCCCATGGTTCCGGCCGAAGCTACCGCATGAGCCTGTCTGCGGAGTCCCACGAAAATCGTCGAGATGCGATCTTTTGGGATCGCACGGCAAACAAGATTGCGTTCGCGATAGTTGCTGCGGCGCTGGTCATCGCATGGCGGCTGCCCGCCACAAACAATGTGGATTACCAGGCAGTCGCAGTCGGTGGCGACGTCGTCAGGGTAAACGTGAAAACTGGGTCGATGGTCGTTTGTAATCTGACCAGATGTGCGACGTTGCTGAGGCAGGGGCAGCGGGTAGATCCAAACACTGCATTGATTCACTAGAGACGTGAATGTCTGACATGGCGGAGGCGGGGGCGATGGACAGAAACGAGCGAAGGCTTGCGCTCTTCACGGGCATCATTTTCCTGTGGCTCATCCTCAACGGCATAGCCAATCTCCTATTCTTTCCCGGTATTCCTTCGGGCAGTTATGCCGATGCGGCAAAGACGGTGACCGCCGCAGCCTGGCAGTACCGGCTAGACCCTGCGGATTTGCTCGTCGAGACCTTGAGCGGGGTATTGCTGCAATTTGGTCTCTATGCCCTGCTTAAACGAGTGAACCGCGAGCTCGCTCTTCTCGGGCTGCTTTTCATGTTCCAGGACTCGTGCATGTCTGCCGTGCTGCGCGGACTCGGTTTGGCGAGAGTCGGACTGTATGCCTCGCCTGCGCCCACGGCCGTGGGCGCTCTGCCGCTTCAGAATTCGGGGAGTTTATTCGATGGATTTCAGACTACATCGAGAAGGTCGGTGGGATTT
>DASUIB010000053.1:0-8368 GCA_036273235.1 Sphingomicrobium sp.
GGGATTGAGCGGCGCGCCGCCCGAGACCCACGCCTTCTGCCGCCCGCCAAACTTCGCCCGTACCTTCCGACGGAGCGTGACCGACAGCAGCTTATCCATCGGCAGGTCCCAGGGCTTCAGCTTGCCGCGATATTTGTCGGCGCCGATCTTGAGCGCCCGATCGAGAAGATATTTGGCGAAGCCGCCCTGCCCTTCGATCGACTTGATGATCCGGGCGCGCAGCAGCTCGAACAGCCGCGGCACCACGACCATGATCGTCGGCTGGACCTCCTCGATATTCGCGGCGAGCTTCTCGAGACTTTCGGCGTAATAGATCTGCGCGCCGAGCGCGATCGGGAAGTGCTGCCCGCCGCTATGCTCATAGGCGTGGCTGGCGGGCAGGAAAGACAGGAAGATCTCGTCGTCCCAGCCGAAGTCGGTCGAGATGATGTCGGTGCAGCCTTCGAGGTTGTGCAGAATGGCGCCATGGTGCTGCCGAACCCCGCGCGGCGCGCCGCCGGCTCCGCTCGTATAAATAATGCAGGCGAGATCGCCGCGGCCGAGGTTCGCGACCTCTTGTTTCAGCGCTGCCGGATCGGCGTCGCCCGAAACAAGCTTCGTCCACGAATGGCAATTCACCCAGTCGGGCGCCTGTCCGGTCCGGAGCGGCTCTATCCCAATCACATGATGGCATTCGCTCGACGTCAGCACGGCCGGGATGAGGTTCTTCGCCAGCTTCTGGTTTGAGACGATCACGGCCCGGGCGCCTGAGTTGCCGAGCACGTGGGTGTGATCGCGTGTGGTGTTCGTCGTATAGGTCGGAACGGTGACGCAGCCCGCGGCCATGATGCCGAGGTCGGCGATCAGCCATTCGGGCCGGTTCTCGCTGACGAGAACCACCCGATCTCCGGGCACGAGGCCGATCGCTTTCAGCGATGCGGCAAGCGAAGCGACCTGCCGCGCCGCCTCGGCCCAGCTGATCGGCCGCCACTCGCCCTCGCGCTTCGCCCACAGGAACGGCTGCTCGCCTTTCTCCTCCGCGCGCGTGAGGAACAGCGAAGCGAGATTGTCGAAGCGCTCGAGCTGACGCGGCGAGCTGCTCATTCGCTGAGCGCGACCCCTTCGCTGCGCGGGTCGGCGCCGCCCACCCAACGGCCGTTCAGCCATTCGATCGCATTCGCCTTGAACGTGCCGGGCGGAAGTGTCTTCACGCTGGCGTGGCCGAGGGCCTGGAGCTGCGGGATCATGGGTTCGAGAAAGGTGCCGCTCTCAACGAACACGGTATCTCCCGGCGCGTAGATCATCGGCAGCGCGATCGCCTCCTGAGGCGGCAAGTGGAAGTCGAGCACGCCGATGATCGTCTTGATCACTTGCGCCGGGATGGTCGAGCCCCCCGCGGCTCCGACCGCGAGCGCCACGCGTCCGTCCGGACCATAGACGATCGTCGGGCTCATCGAGCTGCGCGGCCGCTTGCCGCTCTCGACCCTGTTCGCGACGGGGCAACCGTCCTTTTCAGGCTCGAAGCTGAAGTCGGTCAGCTCATTGTTGAGATAATAGCCGTTGACCATTAGCCCCGAGCCGAAGCTGCTTTCGATCGTCGAAGTCTCCGACGCGACGTCGCCCCAGCGGTCGACGGCGACGAAGTGCGACGTGCCGCGCTCGGCCTGCGGGGCCGGAGTGCAGGTGATCTCGGCGCCAGATGGCGATCCTGGATGGACACTGGCCATGGCGGTGGTCGGCGAGATCAGGGCCGAGCGGCTGGCGAGATAGGCCGGCGACATGAGTCCAGCGAGCGGCACTCGGACGAAATCGTCGTCGGCGAGATATTTGTCGCGATCGGCATAAGCGAGACGTTCGGACTCGGCGATCAGGTGCCAGGCGGTCGCCGAACGGAGGCCGAGCGCGGAAAGGTTGAAGCGTTCGAGCTGCTTCAAGGTCGCGAAGACGGTGAACCCGCCCGAGGACGAGGGGCCCATGCCGCAGATGCGGTAGGCGCGGTAGGTCCCGCAGACCGGCGGCCGCGGCTTCGCGTCGTAGGAAGCGATGTCGCCGGTCGTCATCGGCGCGGGATTGTGCGGCGCGTTGCTGATCGTCGCAGCGATCGCCTGCGCGTTCGGTCCGACGTAGAAGCTGTCGGCGCCGAGGCGCGCGATCTGCTCCAGATAGGCGGCGAAGGCGGGATTGCGGATCACCGTTCCGACCGGCTTCGGCTGCCCGTCGGGCTGGTAGAAGATCGCGCGCGCTTCGGCCGACAAGGCGCCGGTCGCGGGATATTTGAGCAGCGAATTATAGAGTCTCGGCGTTACCTTGAACCCGTCGCTGGCAAGCCGGATCGCCGGCTGGAACAGCGCCGCCCAGGGAACTTTGCCGTAGCGCTGATGCGCAAGCGCCATCATGCGCAGATTGCCTGGAACCCCGACGCTCTTGCCGCCGGGCTGCGCGTCCTTGAACTCCATCGGCTGGTCGTTCTTGTAGAACCAGGTGCCGGTGGCCGCGGCAGGCGCTTTCTCGCGGCCGTCGAACGTCACCGGCGCCCCGCCTCGATCCGAATATACCAGATATCCGCCGCCGCCGATTCCCGAGCTTTGCGGCTCGACCACATTGAGTGCGAGAAGCGTCGCGAATGCCGCATCGGCGGCGCTGCCGCCCTCCCGCAGGATCTCGACGCCGGCCGCGGCGGCGCGCGGGTCGGCGGCGCTGACCATACCGGATACCTGTGCCGGAGCTGAAAGGGTGGGAGCGGCGCTGCCCGCAAGTGCAAAGACAGCCGCGAGAAGCGGAAAATGACCCGGACGCATGGCCGGTGCGCTACTCGGTCCCAACTGCCTCGGCAATGTTGGCGAAGCCCGCGCCGCGGACCCGTTCGACAAGGCCATGCGCGATCCGCCGCGCGATGCCCGGCCCTTCATAGACCATCGCTGTATAGAGCTGAATGAGGCTGGCGCCGGCGCGGATGCGTTCCCAAGCATCGTCCGCATTGGCGATTCCGCCGACTCCGATCAGCGGAATCTCGCGGCCCGATGCCGCGCGGAACTCGCGCAGCGCCTTCAATGCCAGCGGTTTCAGCGGCTCGCCGGAGAGGCCGCCCGCCTCGACGCCGCGTCGAGATTTCAGCGGCGGCCGGGAAACCGTTGTATTGCCGACGATGATCGCGTCGATCTTATGCTGGATGGCCACGCGCACGATCTGATCCGGCTCGCCCTCGCCGAGGTCCGGCGCAACCTTGAGGAAGATCGGCGGACCTTTGGCACCGCGCGCTTCCCCGATCGCCGACAGCAATGTCCTGAGCGCACCTTCGTCCTGCAATTGCCGCAGTCCCGGTGTGTTCGGCGAACTGACGTTAATTGTGATATAATCCGCGACCCCGCTCATCGCCTGCACGCCAGCGACATAATCGCCGATTCGATCCTCGCTGTCCTTGTTCGCGCCGATGTTCACGCCCACCACGCCCTTGTTCGACCCGACAATGGCATTTCGGACACTGTTTTTCAGGCGTTCGACGGCCGCCGCCTGCCCGGCGTTGTTAAATCCCATGCGGTTGATCACGGCTTGGTCCTGGTGCAGGCGGAACAGGCGCGGCTTGGGATTGCCCGCTTGCGGGCGCGGCGTGACGGTCCCGACTTCCACGAAGCCGAAGCCCAGGCCGAGCATGGCGTCGGAAACCTCGGCATCCTTGTCGAACCCCGCAGCGAGCCCGATGGGATTGGGGAAGCGGAGACCTGCGAGGGTCGTTTCGAGCGAGGCCATCCAGGGCGGTTCTGGAGTGAACCCGGTCCCGCTGCGCAACTTCAGCGCCGCGATTGTCGCTCGATGCGCTCTCTCTGCGTCTAGTGCGAAGACGAAGGGTCGGGCGAGGCTATAGAGCGACACGCCAGCGTTCCGCCTTGCAACCAGACCATTGTCAAACTAAATCGGAGTATAACAGTCCGATATGCGCCTGAGCCACCTCGCCGATTATGCGGTCGTCCTGATGACCGCCGCCGCCCGCCGCCCCGCGGGCGCGCGCCTCAGCGCGACCGAGCTTTCCGGCGATACGGGCGTCCCGCTTCCGACGACGCAGAAGCTGATGGGCCAGCTCGCCGCCTGTGGGCTGCTGACCAGCGCGCGCGGCGCGAGCGGCGGGTTCGCGCTCGCCAGGCCTTCGTCCGAGATCACGCTCGCCGACATCGTCGAGGCGGTTGAAGGGCCGATCGCCATGACGGTCTGCTCGGAAGGTCGGAGCGACTGCGCGCTCGACGCCCATTGCCGGGTCAAGCCGCACATGGGCCTCGTCGGCAACGCGGTCCGCGGCGCGCTCGGCGCCGTGAGCCTCACGGAGCTGGCGCGATGAACGAGGCCGTCAAGAACCGCGAGATCCGCGAGAAGATCGCGCAGGATTATGAATGGGGCTTCGTCTCCGACGTCGAGCAGGAGTTCGCGCCCAAGGGACTCAGCGAGGATACGGTCCGTTTCATCTCGGCCAAGAAGAACGAGCCCGAATGGATGCTCGACTGGCGTCTCAAGGCCTATCGCGCCTGGCTCGAGATGGAGGAGGTCAGCTGGGCCAAGCTCGACATCCCGCCGATCGATTACCAGGACGCTTATTATTACGCCGCGCCCAAGCCGAAGCCGAAGCTCGGCAGCCTCGACGAGGTCGATCCCGAAATCCTGCGCGTCTACGAGAAGCTCGGAATCCCGATCGAGGAGCAGAAGGTGCTCGCCGGAGTCGAAGGCGCCGCCAAGGTCGCGGTCGACGCGGTGTTCGACAGCGTTTCCGTCGCCACCACCTTCCGCGAGGAGCTGAAGAAGGCCGGAGTCATCTTCCTCAGCATCTCCGAAGCGATCCGCGAGCATCCGGAGCTGGTGAAGAAATATCTTGGCTCGGTGGTCCCGCAGCGCGACAATTATTTCGCCTGCCTCAACAGTGCCGTCTTCTCCGACGGCACCTTCGTCTACGTGCCCGAGGGCGTTCGCTGCCCGATGGAGCTCAGCACCTATTTCCGGATCAATGCCGAGAACACCGGCCAGTTCGAGCGCACCCTGATCGTCGCCGACAAGGGCGCCTACGTCTCCTATCTCGAAGGCTGCACCGCCCCGATGCGCGACGAGAACCAGCTCCACGCGGCGGTGGTCGAGATCTTCGCGCACGAAGACGCCGAGGTAAAATATTCCACGGTCCAGAACTGGTATCCGGGCGACAAGGAAGGCCGCGGCGGGATCTTCAATTTCGTCACCAAGCGCGCGCTATGCAGCGGCGCCCGGTCGCAGGTCAGTTGGACTCAGGTCGAGACCGGAAGCGCGATCACCTGGAAATATCCGAGCTGCATCCTCAAGGGCGATGGCAGCGTCGGCGAATTCTATTCGGTCGCGCTGACCAACAACCGTCAGCAGGCCGACACCGGCACCAAGATGATCCACATCGGCGCCAACACGCGCTCGACGATCGTCTCCAAGGGGATCAGCGCGGGCAAGTCGAACAACACGTACCGCGGCCTGGTCCGCGTGCTCCCGCGTGCCGAGAATGTCCGCAACTTCACCCAGTGCGACAGCCTGCTGCTGGGCAGCGACTGCGGCGCCCACACCGTGCCCTATATCGAGGTCAAGAACCCGACCGCGCAGATCGAGCACGAAGCGACCACGTCGAAGATCAGCGAGGACCAATTGTTCTACGCGATGAGCCGCGGGCTCGATTCTGAAGCCGCGGTCGCGCTGATCGTCAACGGCTTCGCCCGCGAGGTGCTCAAGCAGCTGCCGATGGAGTTCGCGGTCGAGGCGCAGAAGCTGCTGGGGATCAGTTTAGAGGGGAGCGTGGGATGATGTTCGGTGCGCTCCTCCTTCTCGCCGTCGCGGCTACGCCGAACGCTGCGCCTCAGAATGCTGCATTGGCATGCATGATCAGCGAAACGGACCGCCTCGCGAGCGATCCAAAGCAAATGGCCGAACTTCGTCAATGGACGAGATGGGAATCCACGCGGCTGCTTTGGTCTCTCGCAGGCGACTCTCCGAAGTGCGCGGCCTTGTTCAAGCAGACCCGAGCAACGAATGAGGCATCAAACGCGGCCTATCGCCACGCCGATCGCCTGGTCGTTTCGCGGCATCTGTATCGGAATTGAAATGCTGAAAGTTGATAATCTCCGCGCGACGGTGGCCGACAAGCCGATCCTGAACGGCGTGACCCTCGAAGTGCCCGCGGGCGAGGTGCACGCGATCATGGGACCCAACGGCTCGGGCAAGTCGACGCTGGCTTATGTGCTTGCCGGGCGGCCTGGCTATGAGGTGACGGAAGGTTCCGTGACGTTCACCACATCCGTTCGCCCTGAGCCTGTCGAAGGGCTGCCTTCCACTTCCACCGGTCAGAACAAAGACAGTGCTTCGACAAGCTCAGCACGGACGGTAGATTTGCTCCAACTCAACCCGCACGAGCGCGCCGCGGCGGGGCTGTTCCTCGGCTTCCAATACCCGGTCGAGATCCCGGGAATCTCCACCCTCCAGTTCCTGCGCGAGAGCCTCAATGCACAGCGCCGCTCGCGGGGCGAGGCCGAGCTCAGCGCCGGCGACTTCATCAAGCTCGCTCGGGAGCAGGCTTCGCTGCTCGGCATGGACGCCGAGATGCTCAAGCGCCCGGTGAACGTCGGCTTTTCGGGCGGCGAGAAGAAGCGCGCCGAGATGGTCCAGATGGGGATCATCCAGCCGCGTTTCGCCGTGCTCGACGAGACTGACAGCGGGCTCGATATCGATGCGCTGAAAGCGGTCGGCGCGGGCATCAACCGGATCATGCGCGCGCCGGACAAGGGCGTCCTGCTGATCACCCACTATCAACGCCTGCTCGACTATGTGGAGCCGGACCGCGTGCACGTGATGCTCGACGGCCGGATCGACCGCAGCGGCGGCCCCGAGCTCGCGCACAGCCTCGAACGCGAAGGCTATGCGGAGGCGGCGGCGTGACAGCGCCATTCCCCACCCGAAAGCAGGAGGAGTGGCGCTACGCCGACCTCGACGCGCTGAAGCCGGTATGGGAGCAGTTCGCCGAACCGGTGACGCTCACCGTGAGTGCCGGGGAAGAGCTCGAGGAAGTTTGGCTGCCAGTCGCCGATGACGTCCAGCTCCGCCGCGTGCAGCTCGCGCTCGGCGCGGGGGCGAAGGCGCGCATCTTCGCGCTCAACGCCGCGCCGGTTTATGGCCGCATCGAGCTCGAGGTCAGCCTCGAAGAAGGCGCAGCATTCGAGCTCTACGCCGCAAACATCGGCAGCGGCCTTTCGACCAACGAGATCGTCACCAACGTCAGGCACATCGGCGTCGGCGGCCGTTCGCGCCAGACCATCCGCTCGGTCCTGAACGGCAAGGCCGTCGGCTCCTATCTCGGCAAGGTCGAGGTCGCGCGCGGCGCCCAGAAGACCGACGCCGAGCAGTCGGTCAAAGCCATGCTGCTCGACCGCGGCGCCGCCGCGAACTGCAAACCCGAGCTCGAGATTTTCGCCGACGACGTGAAGTGCGCCCACGGCGCGAGCGTCGGCGAGCTCGATCCGATACAGCTCTTCTATGCCGAAAGCCGCGGCCTCGATCCGGCGAGCGCTCGCGCGCTGCTGCTCGAAGGCTTCATCATGGGCCTGTGGGACGGGGCGAGCGAGCCTGATGCAATCTCCGAAGCCGCTCGCAACGCGCTGCGGACGCTGGTCGGATGAATGACGACCCGAATATCCTCCCCGGAACGGGGAGGTGGCAGTCCGAAGGACTGACGGAGGGGTCGGAGCGGCGGTCGGCCCCACCACCGGCTCCGCCGGTCCCCCTCCCCGTTCCGGGGAGGAATTTACCGCTCAACGTCCGCGACCAGTTCCCGGCGATCGCCGACTGGCATTATCTCGACAGCGCCGCGACCGCGCAGAAGCCGCAGGCGGTCATCGATGCAATCACGCAAGCTTATTCGCGCGATTACGCGACCGTGCACCGCGGCGTCTACGAGCGCTCGGCGAGTATGACTGCGAGCTACGAGGCAGCGCGCGCGGCGGCGTCCAAGCTGATCGGCGGCCAACCGAACGAGCTGATCTTCACCCGCGGCGCCACTGAAGCCGTCAACCTCGTCGCACGCATGCTCCCGAAGAGCGGCCGCAACCGCGTCCTCCTCTCACAGCTCGAGCATCACAGCAACATCGTTCCCTGGCAGCTCGCGGGCTACGAGGTCGACGCTGTGCCGCTGACGCCCGACGGGCAGATCGACCTCGATACCGCCGAGCAAATGGTGACTGAGGAGCATCGCGTCGTCGCCTTCGCCCACGTGTCCAACGTGCTCGGCTCGATCCTCGACGCCGAGCGCGCGGCCCAGATCGCGCATTCCAAGGGCGCGCTGCTGCTTCTCGACGGCTGCCAGGCGGTGCCGCGGCTGCCGGTCGACGTCGCCGCGCTCGGCGCCGAC
>DASUIB010000054.1:0-2967 GCA_036273235.1 Sphingomicrobium sp.
TCGATCAGCTCGGCCATGAGGTCCCAAACCTACTACCAACGAGAGCCGTGACATGGCTCCTGCCGGATGCTGCGCTAGGAGAAGTGTGAAGAGCGGGCCTGAAGGCCCGGTCGAGCGCTTCGACGATGACGAAACCCAGCACCGTTTGGTGACGGTGCGGTTTCGTCATCAGCCCCGGCAGGGCCATGCCCTTCGGGTGGGACGAAAAAGCGCCCTGGGGCGCTCGCTCGATTGCCAGATAGTGCCCACTATCTGGCTGCACTCGCTCACTCCCAGAACGCTTTTTCGTCACCATCACGGCCTCGTTGGTAGCAGGTTTGGGACCCTAGGCTGCGGCCTCGCGGATCAGCTCGTCCAATTCCTCGACCACTTCGCGGACCTTGGCCCGAAGCTCGTCGTCGCGGCCGCCGGCCGTTGTGGGCTGCCGCGCCGAAAGCGCGCGCTGAATCCGCTCGATCGCGCCTTCGGCTCTGTCGAGCGCGGCTGAAAGACCCCCGTCATCCATTTGATTTCCGCTACGCACTTTCCCGATTCCGGGCAAGCCGTTGTCCAATGTCGTCGGCTCAGGGTTTGTTGTTCATTGGGATTGGATCGAGCCAGACGGTGCGCAAACAAGTTCGCATCGGCAAAAGGCCCAACATTCACTTGCGACATTGCGGCCAACCGACGTTGTGGCCATATTCACGCTTATGGCGCTGTGGACGATCAAGGCCGAATATGATCCGGAGGCAAAGGTCTGGTGGGTCGCCGAGAGCGATCTGCCAGGGCTTGCGGTTGATTCGGCAACGCTTGAGGGGCTTGCCGCCAGGGCGGGAGCGATGCTGCCGGATCTGCTTGCGATTCACGAGGGCGAGATCGGTGACAAGAGCTGCCTGAACAGCCCGCATCGTGTTCGCATCATCGCGCATCACGAACATTCGTTCGACGTCGCCGCCTGAGCGCGCGAGCACAGGGTAGCTCCGGCATCATTCACGATGGTTCAAGGCTACACGAAGCAGGTCAAAGCCATCCTGCAAGCCCATGGCTGGAGCCTGCTCCGGCGGGGAGAGGCGATCACGAAGTTTGGGCCCACCCGAACCTGCCGAAGCCGATTGTCGTCGATGGAAAGATCATGTCTCGCCACACCGCCAATGCCGTTCTGAAACAGGCGGGGATCAAGGATAAGCTCTAGAAGGTCTAAAGGGGGCTCGCACCCCTTTGACGCCGTAGCCAAGGCGGCTAATGGGCCAGCTCCGCTAGTCAGCGGCCGAACCCCATTGCCGGAGCCTCGATGCAGCCGTCCGACCGCCGCCTCGCCAACGCCATTCGCGCCCTCGCGATGGATGCGGTGGAGGCCGCCAACAGCGGCCATCCCGGAATGCCGATGGGAATGGCCGATGCGGCGACGGCGCTGTTCACCCGGCATCTGAAGTTCGACGCCGCCGATCCGCGCTGGCCCGACCGCGACCGCTTCATCCTCTCGGCCGGCCACGGATCGATGCTGATCTACGCCTTGCTCTACCTCACCGGGTACGAGCGGCCGACGCTCGACGACATCCGGCGCTTCCGCCAGCTCGGCAGCCCAACCGCGGGCCATCCGGAGAATTTCGAGCTCGCCGGAGTCGAGGTCACCACCGGGCCGCTGGGGCAAGGGGTCGCGATGGCGGTGGGAATGGCGATCGCTGAGCGCCACCTCAACGCCATCTACGGCGACGAGCTGGTCGACCACCGCACCTTCGTCATTGCGGGGGACGGCGACCTCATGGAGGGGATCAACCATGAGGCGATCGGCCTTGCCGGCAATCTGAAGCTCGGCCGCCTGATCGTCCTTTGGGACGACAATAAGATCACCATCGACGGCTCGACCGACCTTTCCCGCAACGAGGATGTGGTCGCGCGTCATCAGGCGGCGCAATGGCACGTCTGCCAATGCGACGGGCTCAATGCCGAGGACGTCAGCCGCGCGATCGACGAGGCTATCGCGGAGCCGCGCCCGAGCCTGATCCGCTGCAAGACGATCATCGGATTCGGCGCTCCGAACCTGCAGGGCACGGCGGCGACGCACGGTGCCGCGCTCGGCAAGGACGAGGTCGAGGCGGCGCGCAAGGAGCTCGGGCTCGACGATGAGGAGTTCACCGTCCCCGACGAGGTGCTCACCGCCTGGCGCGCGGCGGGCAAGCGCGGCGCGATCGAGCACGCTTTGTGGAAGGAGCGGCTGGAGGAAAGCGGCCGCAAGGCCGAATTCCTGGCGCGGCTCAACGGCAAGGTCGGCGACGCCTGGCTCAGGCCCTATCTCGACAAGCTCCATGCCGAGCTGAAGCCGGTGGCGACCCGAAAGGCGTCGGAAATGGCGCTGGAGGCGATCAACGCCGCCATTCCGGCGACCATCGGCGGCTCGGCCGACCTCACCGGGTCCAACAACACCAAAACCAGGGCGCTCGAGCCGCTGACCGCCGACCAGTATGCGGGGCGGTATATCTATTACGGAATCCGCGAGTTCGGCATGGCCGCGGCGATGAACGGAATGGCGCTTCACGGCGGCGTGATTCCCTATGGTGGCACCTTCCTCGTCTTCACCGATTACGCGCGGCCGGCGATCCGCCTCTCCGCGCTGCAGGGCGCGCGGGTCGTCTTTGTGATGACCCACGACTCGATCGGCCTCGGCGAAGACGGGCCGACGCACCAGCCGATCGAGCATCTGCAGAGCCTTCGAGCGATGCCGCAGCTCGACGTCTACCGTCCCGCCGATGCTGTCGAGACCGCCGAATGCTGGGCGCTCGCGCTCCAGAGCGAGGGCCCGTCGATCCTCGCGCTCACGCGTCAGAACGTCCGGCCGGTCCGAACCGAGCCCGCCGGCGAAAACCTGTCAGCGCATGGCGGATATCGGCTGAAAGCTGCTGAAAACACGCGTAAAATCATTTTCATCGCAACCGGTTCCGAAGTCGAGATCGCGCTCGACGCCGCGGCTGAGCTTGAAGCGCAGGGGAT
>DASUIB010000055.1:0-7839 GCA_036273235.1 Sphingomicrobium sp.
GCCGCGGGACAACGAACCCCGCTAAGTCCTCAAGCGGCAGACATGTTCGGCGTTGATTCCTCGGAGCTCGCGGTTGTCGCGATTCTCGCGCTGATCTTCATCGGTCCAAAGGACCTTCCCAAGGTGATGCGGACGGTCGGCTACTGGGTCGGGCGCATCCGCGGGATGGCGCGCCATTTCACGGCCGGGATCGAGAACATGGTGCGCGAGGCCGAGCTCGAAGAGATGGAAAAGCGCTGGCGCGACGAGAATGAGCGAATCATGAGCGTCCATCCGAGCGACGCGCATTACCCGGAGCCGGGCCAGCCGGACGAGATCCCGCCGATAGCCGAGGTCCCCGAACCGACCCTGCCGTTCGACGAGACGCAGAAAGAGGAAGAGCTCCCGGTCGAGAAGCGTCCGCTGCCGTGAAGGACATCGACGACACCAAGCAGCCGCTGCTCGAGCATCTCATCGAGCTGAGGCGGCGACTCCTCTGGTCGCTTGCAACGCTCGTCGTCTGCTTCTTCATCTGTTTTGCCTATGCGAGGGATATCTTCGCAGTTCTCGTCCAGCCGCTCATCAAGGCGGGCCAGGGCAAGCTCATTTACACCGATGTCTTCGAAGCCTTTTTCGCCCAGGTGAAGGTGGCGCTCTTCGCCGCCCTGATGCTGAGCTTCCCGGTCATCGCCACGCAGTTGTGGAGGTTCGTTGCTCCCGGCCTCTATGCCAAGGAGAAGAAGGCATTCCTGCCCTTCCTCCTCATGACGCCCTTCTTTTTCATCGGCGGCGCTTGCTTCGCTTACTTCGCCGCGATGCCCTGGGCGCTGCATTTTCTCCTCAGCTACCAAGGCAATATCGGGGGCATCCAGCAGGAAGCTCTGCCCGGGGTCGGCAACTACCTCAATTTCTGCACCCGCTTCATTTTCGGCTTCGGAGCGGCGTTCCTTCTGCCCATTTTGCTGATGATCCTCGAACGCGCCGGAATCGTCACCCGCGAACAGCTCACGCACTCGCGCCGCTACGCCATCGTTGCTGCCGCGGCGGTGGCTGCAGTGCTTACGCCGCCAGACGTCGTCTCGATGCTTCTGCTGCTGATTCCGCTCTACGGACTTTATGAGTTTGCGATCCTCGCCATCCGGATCACGCACTGGCGGGCGGCTCGCAAAGCTGCCCGTTCAGGCTCTGTCGTGGCTGGGCCCCGGACAGAAGAGGGCCCGGAAGCGCCACCGGGGGGGGGGAGGGTTGGCGGTTCCGGGCCCATTTAAACGGATAGCGAGAGCGGGGGGGCAAAAGGTCACTATCCGAACAGCACAACGCCCCTTCTTCGAAATCAGTTCCGCGCCAGTCAAACATTTTCGAACTTTTTTTCACCAGCGCCGTAACGAAATTGCGATTTCCTCAGGCCGGCGGAAACACAGGCAAATCAACGCAGTAGCTGCCGAGCTTTCGCTCGAGCGGAGACCTCAGCTGCTTCGCCAGGCCGCCGACGATTCGTTCGAACTGGACCTTCTCGGGGTTTTCCTCCTCGTCCGGCACGAGGACCCGGCTGCCAAGCGCAAGGCGCGCAGTCAGCTCGCTCGTCCGGCGGATCGAAATTTCGATCGGGTCCGAGGGACAGTGAAGCATCGCGAACTCGACGATCTCGGTGATCAGGAAGGCGGCGGCGACCGCGACATCCTGGGTCGTGTTCACGGTATCGAGATCGAGATCGATCCTGAGGCGGCGGGCTTCTTCGGGCGCTCCGGCGCGCAGTTCCGCGGCGAGCTCGGTGATCAGCGGGCGCAGCGCGATCCCGCGATTCTCCTCCATCTCCGCAAAATGGTTGCGATGGACGACCGACAGCGCGCCGACCCGGCGGCTGATGCCGGCGTAAGCGGAGCGCGCTTCGGGCGCAGTCGCGCTTCGGCCGTGGATGTTGAGGAGCGACGCGACCACCTGGAGGTTGTTCTTGACCCGATGGTGGACCTCGCGGACCAGCCGTCTTTGGCCCTCGAGCGCGCCGCTCATCTCCGCATCCGATTCCTCGACCCGGGCGACGGCGCGCGCGAAGGCGTCGCGAAGCTCCTGGATCTCCTCCGCCGGGCCGACCTTGCGCGGCAGGTCGACGGAACCGCCGGGTTCATATTGCAGCACCGCGCGTTCGAGCCGCTTCAGCGGGCGAATGAGCAGGCGGCTGACGAGCAGCCAGGTGATCAGCGCGGCGGCAATCCACATCAGCACCGGCAGCAGCAGGACGAGCCGGTCAAGGGGCGTGATCCGGTGATCGGCGGTCGCGACCCGAGCCCGCAGGTTGCCTCTGCCGATCGGCCAGTCGGTCACGTGCGAGTCGACGCCAGGATCGGACGGCAGCGCGATCACCGGCAGCTCTTGCGCCGAATCGTGCAGCACGAGCGTGTGCACGTCGGAATTCGCGCCGATCGCGGCGGCTCGGAGCTCCTCGATCGGGACCAGCGCGGTGGCCATGCCGTTGATGACCCCAACCCGCACCGCGACCGAATGGGCAGCCGGGACGAGCCGCAAGCCTATGTCGCCGGGAGCGATCAGGGGAAGGCTCCCGGTGTCGCCGACTATGCCGTTGGTGCACAGGGAATTGCCGTCGCCGCTTTCGAGCTCGAAATTCTGGGAAACCGCCGGTGCGATCGACAGCGAACGTTGCATGCGCCCGCAGGCATTCGAATCGCCATCGGCGAGCGCGCCGTTGGCCGCGATCCGGAGCGCCAGCGCGTCGCGGGCGATCAGGCTTTCGACCGCGCCCGCGGCAATCCGCGACTGGTCATCGGCACGCTGGAGCAGGGCGGAATTGGACTGGCGGATGCCGTTCTCGCCGATCCAGACGAGCGCGATTCCGATCGGCAGCAGCACGGCGGTCAGGATTAGGAGCAGCTTGGCCGCGGTCGGCAGCCGCGCAAATCGCTCGGCCGCGCTCATCGCGCCGCCCTCGGGCTACTGGCCGAGCTTGCCGATGAGCTTGAGGAAGTCGTCGGGAACGGCCTCACGCAACGTGTCGTCGTAGACGGAACGCAGCGCGCGGCCGAGATCGCCTTTCCGAGCAGTCCGATCGGAAGCCGCCGACTTCTTCGAGTGCCTGGGATGTCCGGCTCCCTCCGTCTCGCTTCCTTTCTTGGCACTCAACTCCTCGTCCCCCCTCGCGCGGGTTCCTCGGCGCGCTCATACAAATCTCGCGGCGTGGCGCAACGGCTCCCAATGCCTTGCCCCGCTTCGGCACGTAACAGGCCGGCGCGCCGCGTCGCTGCCTCAGCTTCGCGGGCGTGCCGGTCAGTCATCGGAAACCAAATGGCCGGTGCTTGGTTCCACACCGCAGCCACTTCTCTTGGGGGCGATGCGGCAACGCAACAGACGGTCCTTCCAGGGTTGCAACAATCAAGGCGCCTCGCCAAAGACGTCGCCAACACAGGATTTCGAGGGAGATTACCCGCTTATGTCCCTTGGTCAGGAACTCGCGCCCCACCTGCCGTTCCTCCGCCGCTACGCTCGCGCGCTGACCGGCAGCCAGACGCATGGCGACGCTTTCGTTCGAGCGACTCTCGAAGCGATCGTCGCCAAGCCCGACGAATTTCCACGCGATGTCGACCCGCGGCTCGGGCTCTACAAGACCTTCCACGCGATCTGGTCGACCGCCAATATCGAGGAAGGCGAGGAGCCTTCGAAGAGCCCGGTGGGGGCGGAAGGCATCGCCCATGCGCGGCTGTCGCGAATCACGCCGCTGTCGCGCCAGGCGCTGCTGCTGACCTCGCTGGAGGGCTTCTCGTCCGAGGACACCGGCTATCTGATCGACGTCAGCCCGGCCGACGTCGACTCGCTCGTCGCCGAGGCGCTCGAGGAGATCGAGCGCCAGACCCTCGCCGACGTGCTGATCATCGAGGACGAGCCGATCATCGCGATGGATATCGAGACGATCGTCCGCGATCTCGGCCACAACGTCACCGGAGTCGCGGTCACTCGCGACGAAGCGGTCGCCCAGGCGCGCCAGCATCCGCCGGGGCTCGTGCTCGCCGACATTCAGCTCGCCGACGATTCGAGCGGCATCGACGCGGTCAAGGACATCCTCGCCGAATTCTCGGTGCCGGTGATCTTCATCACCGCTTTCCCCGAGCGCCTCCTCACCGGCACTCGGCCCGAACCGACCTTCCTCATCACCAAGCCGTTCCAGCGCTCGACCGTGAAAGCGGCGATCGCCCAGGCATTGTTCTTCGACGCGGCGACTGTCCCGGCCGCCTGAGCAGCTTCGGGAACACGGGTCCGGTCGGCGCGTTGGCCGGCGGAACAGTGATTTCGTGACGAGAGCATAATGGCTGACCCACGACATTCCGAACCTTCGGTCGTCCACACGGCGACCGAGGCGCGCGCCGGCTCGACGCCGGGCGTGACTCGGAACGTGTTGGTGGTCGGACTTTTGCTGGTGATCATCATTTTTGCGGTGATCTTCTTGGTTGGGATGCACTGAGCACCTAACTCCTGTCACAAATCCGCTGTTCATGTTCGGTCCAATAGCGCGCGGCCAAGGGTCGTTCGCGGGTAAAGGGTGGGGTCTAGTTTGGCAGATGATCTTGAAGAGGACCGACCAGCCAGCGCTTCGGCCGAGCCGATTCCGCTGTCGGATCCCGAGTTCAAGGATCAGCTTGCGGCCGTCATTCCGCACCTGCGCGCATTCGGCCGTTCGCTCTCCGGAAGCCGCGACCTTGCCGACGACCTCGTCCAGGAAACGCTGCTGAAGGCGTGGGCGGCGCGCAAGCGCTTCCAGGCCGGCACCAACATGCGCGCGTGGACCTTCATCATCTTGCGCAACCTGTTCCTCAGTCAGATGCGCCGCGCCCGCTTCAAGGGCGAGTGGGACGACATCACCGCGTCGAAGATCCTCGCCGCCCCGGCGAGCCAGGACCGCCACATCGAGCTCGGCGACATGCAGCGGGCGCTGATGCACCTGCCGCAGCCGCAGCGCGAGGCGCTGATCCTCGTCGGCGCGGGCGGCTTCGCCTACGAGGAGGCGGCGGAGATTTGCGGCTGCGCGGTCGGAACGATCAAGAGCCGGGTGGCACGCGGGCGGGTCGCGCTCGAGCAATTGCTGTCGAGCGGCAAGCTGCCCTCGCGGCGCCAGCACCGGACCGACCCCGACAAATCGGCACTTCAGACGATCATGGGCGAAGTCGACGAGCTCAGCCGCGACCACGAATGATCGTACCCCTGCGAAGGCAGGAGTCCAGACTGGATCCCCGCTTTCGCGGGGATGACTCGCACGCGGTCAATTCAGCTGCCGCAGAAGCTCGGCGAAATCGCGCTCGCACGGCTCCGACGCCGCAGCTTCGAACGCGCGGCGAAGCGCGGCCATGATGCCCGAATGAGCCGACGGCACGTCCAGCTGGATGATCCGCCGGTCCACCGGTTGCAGGTCGGACGCTGCGAGGTTTTCTCGTTCCAGCTCCATCACCATTGCAAACGACCCAAAGCGCGTGGAAGTTTCGTCGAGATGGCCGGCCCCAACGCGAAAAGCGGGCGATGAGTCGCACCGATGCAACGGTCCTGCCCAAACCGCGGGAGGATGCGGTCACGCGCGCTCGCGAGCACTCGCCTTTCCTCCGCGAAACCCTTTCCGCGCGTCCGGAAATCGCCGATCTTTTCCTGAGCGATGGGGCATCGGCGGCGGTGGAGCTCGTCCTGAACGCTGCGCCCGATCTTCCGCTCGAGCGGCGATTGCGAAAACGCCGCCACGGCCTCGCGCTTGCGGTCGCGCTTGGCGATCTGGCGGGTGAGCTGCCGCTCGAGCGAGTCATCGCGCTGCTCTCCGACTTCGCCGATCGGGCGATCGACGACGCGGTCTCGGCGGCCATCGCGGAGCGAGTGCCCGACGCCGCGCCGCAGGGCTTTGCCGTCATTGCCATGGGCAAGCTCGGTAGCCGCGAGCTCAATTATTCGTCGGACGTCGACCTGCTTTTGCTGTTCGATCCCGCGACCCTGCCTCGGCGACCCCGGGAAGATGCCGGCGAAGCCGCGGTGCGGATCGGGCGGCGCCTGATCGAGCTGCTCCAGAAGCGGACCGAAGACGGCTATGTCCAGCGGGTCGACCTTCGGCTGCGTCCGTCGCCCGAAGTCACGCCCATTGCTTTGCCGGTCGACGCCGCGATTTCGCACTACGAGTCGAGCGCGCTTCCGTGGGAACGCGCGGCCTTCATCCGGGCGCGCGCGGCGGCGGGGGATATCGCGCTCGGCCGCCGCTTTCTCGATTCGATCCAGCCGTTCGTCTGGCGGCGTTCGCTCGACTTCGGAGTCATCGACGAAGTGCGGCAGATTTCGGCGCGAATCCGCGACCATTTCGCGCAAGGCGCGGAGATTGGCCCGGGGTTCGATCTCAAACGGGGGCGCGGCGGCATTCGCGAAGTCGAATTCTTCGTCCAGATCCAGCAGATGATCCACGGCGGCCGCGGTCCCTCGGTCCGCACGCCGGCGACGCTCGATGCGGTCGAAGCGCTGCACGCCACGGAGCGGATCGACGGGGAAATGGCGGACGAGCTTGCGGGCGCGTACCGGCTGCTTCGCACGATCGAGCATCGCGTGCAGATGGTCGAGGACGCGCAGACGCATCTGCTCCCCGCCGATGCATCCGCGCTCGACAATGTCGCGCAGCTCCACGGGCTCGCGGATGGCGGCGCGCTGATCGGCGAGCTCCGCCCGCATGTCGAAGAGGTGGGACGCATCTTCGACAGCCTGTCGCCTGGCGAGCGCGGCTTCCTTTCGAACGATCCCGATATCCTGAAGAACGAGCTGGCGGCGCTCGGCTTTGGCGATCCCGAGACCGCCGCCCGGCATGTCGGCCGCTGGCGGTCGGGAAAGGCGCGCTCGCTTCGGTCGCCGGCGGCGCAGCAGGCGTTCGAGGCGATGCTTCCGGCGCTGCTCCCCGCGATCGCGGCAGGTGGCCAACCCGATCATGCACTCAATCGGCTAAGCGACATCGTCGAGCGGCTTTCGAGCGGCGTGAACTTCTTCCGCTTGCTCGAAGCGCGGCCGCAGCTCGCCGAGCTGCTTGCGAAAGTCCTCGCGCATGCGCCAGCGCTCGCTGACCAGCTCGCCCGGCGGCCGGAACTGTTCGAGGGGCTGTTCGACGCCTCGAGCTTTGCGATGCCGCCGCCGGCGGATGAATTTGCGGAGCTGCTGGCCGATGCCATGCGCGGCCATCCCTACGATCTGGCGCTCGACCGCGTCCGAAGGCTGGTGAACGAGCGCCGCTTCGCGCTCGGCGCCCAGCTGATCGACCGCCGACGCGATCCGCTCGAGGTGACCGAAGGCTATGCGCGGGTCGCCGAAGGAACGCTGGTCGCGCTTGCTGAAGCGACGACCAACGAGTTCGAGCAAGCGCACGGGCGCTTCCCCGAGGGCGAACTGGTCGTCCTCGGTCTGGGGCGGCTCGGCGGGCATTCGCTGACTCACGCTTCCGACCTCGACATCATCTATCTACATACGGCCGAGCAGGGAGGAACGTCCGACGGCAGGAAGCCGCTCGGCCCGAACGATTATTTCAATCGCCTCGCGACCCGGATCACGGCGGCGCTGAGCGTTCCGACGGCGGCCGGGCCGCTCTACGATGTCGACACGCGCCTCCGCCCCGAGGGCGCGAAAGGCATGCTCACCGTCTCGCTCGAAGCCTTCGAACGATACCAGCGCAACGAAGCGTGGACGTGGGAGCATATGGCGCTGTGCCGAGCGCGGCCGGTGTTCGGTTCACCGGCGGTGCGGGAGCATGTGACGAGGATCATCGATGAGATTGTGCGAATGCCGCGCGACCCCGCGAAGGTTGTGCGCGACGCGGTGAAGATGCGTGGCGAGATGGCCCGCCACAAGCCGCCA
>DASUIB010000056.1:0-23421 GCA_036273235.1 Sphingomicrobium sp.
TGGGCTGCTTGCCGCGAAGAATCGGCTCCTCCGATTGGGAGCTGCCGTAGATCTTCGACCTGATGTTCATCCCCCACTCCGTAGCTCAGGCGGCGCGATCATGCGCCCGCGATGGTTACGGAATCGTGCATCCCGGGGAGAATTCGGTGATGCCGATGGAGGGAAAGGGAAGGTGGGAGGGTTCCCTCCACCGGCGTCCCGAAAGGGGGAGCTTACCTCAAATTTAACTGGAATAATACATGTCGAATTCGACTGGGCTCGGAGTGGTCTCCCAGCGCATCACTTCCTCCCATTTGAGGTCGATGTAGCTGTCGATCTGATCGTCGCTGAAGACGTCGCCGCGGGTGAGGAAGGCGCGGTCGTTCGACAGGCTGACGAGCGCTTCACGAAGCGAGCCGCAGACCGTGGGCACATTGACCAGCTCCTGCGGCGGCAAGTCGTAGAGGTTCTTGTCCATCGGATCGCCCGGATGAATCCGGTTCTGGATTCCGTCGAGACCCGCCATCAGCAGCGCCGAATAAGCGAGATAGGGGTTCGCAAGCGCGTCGGGGAAGCGGAATTCGACGCGCTTGGCCTTCTCGCCTGCGCCATAGGGGATTCGGCACGACGCCGAGCGGTTGCGGCTTGAATAAGCGAGCAGCACCGGCGCCTCGAACCCCGGGACCAGCCGCTTGTAGCTGTTGGTCGTCGGGTTGGTGAAGGCGTTGAGCGCTCGGGCATGCTTGATCACGCCGCCGATGAAGAAGAGCGCGGTCTCGCTGAGCCCTGCATAGCCGTTGCCGGCGAAGAGCGGCTTCTTGGCTTTCCAGATCGACATGTGCGTATGCATGCCGCTGCCATTATCCTTGGCGATCGGCTTGGGCATGAAGGTCGCGGTCTTGCCGTAGGCGTGAGCGACCATGTGCACGACATATTTGTAGATCTGCATCCGGTCGGCGGTCTCGACCAGGCCGCCGTAGGTGAGTCCGAGCTCGTGCTGCGAAGCCGCAACCTCGTGATGGTGCTTGTCCATCGGCAGCCCCATCTCGAGCATGGTCGCGACCATCTCGCCGCGGATGTCCATCGCGCTGTCGACCGGCGCGACCGGGAAATAGCCGCCTTTGGCCCGCGGGCGGTGGGCGAGATTGCCGCCCTCATATTCGCGCCCGCTGTTGGTCGGCAGCTCGATGTCGTCGATGCGGTAACAGCTTACGTTGTAGCTATCCTCGAAGCGGACGTCGTCGAACATGAAGAACTCGGCTTCGGGGCCGACGAACACCGTGTCGCCGACGCCCGTCTGCTTCAAATAGGCTTCGGCGCGAGTGGCGGTCGAACGCGGGTCGCGGCCATAAAGCTCGCCGGTCGACGGCTCGACCACGTTGCAGAACAGCACCAGCATCGGAGTCGCGCTGAACGGGTCGACATAGGCGGCGTCGAGATCGGGTTTCAGGATCATGTCGGATTCGTTGATCGCCTTCCACCCGGCGATCGAGCTTCCGTCGAACATGAATCCGTCGGTGAGGTTGTCCTCGTCGACCACGCCCGAGGCCATGGTCAGATGCTGCCACTTGCCCTTGGGGTCGGTGAAGCGGAGGTCGACCCAGTCGATCTCCTCGTCCTTGATTCGCGAAAGGATCGTGCCCGCGTTCGTCGCCATGGTGAATGTCCCCGCTCTTTCGTCTCGCTCATTCCCGCGAAAGCGGGAATCCGTGCTGCGCCCGAACCAATGTCCACGGCCCGGCTGTGAACCGGGTGACGACGAGGCGATTCGAGCTTGGGAGTTCAGATTCCCCACCTGCGCCGCAGAGTCAGCGGGGCAGCGAATATTTCACCGGCACCCGTTGTGTGCTCCACGGGATCGACTAGCATCCCTCGTTCCAGGAGGGGTCATGCTCGTCGCACTTCTCGTTCCGCTCGGCCTCGCCATCCTGTTTTTCGCGGCAATGCTCACGCGCGCCGCCATTGCCGAGCGCGCGGCGCCGAACCTCGAAGCAATCTTTCTCGGCGCCGTCGTGAGCTTCTTCGACACGCTCGGAATCGGTTCCTTCGCGCCGACCACAGCATGGCTGAAGTTTCGCCGGCTGGTGCCGGACCGACTCATCCCTCCGACCATGCTCGTCGGCCTGACCCCGCCGGCGATGACCGAAAGCGTGATCTTCCTGATCCTGTTGGGAGTGAAGGTCGATCCGGTGCTGCTTTTCGGCTGCGCGATTGCCGTCCTGCTCGGCGGTCTTGTGGGAGCGCCGCTGGTCGCGCAGGCGCGGGTGTGGGTCGTGCAGCTGGTGGTTGCGGTCGGGCTCGTCCTTGCCGCGATCGCTTATGCGATGACGAACCTCCATCTGTTCCCCGGCGGAGGGACGGCGGCCGCGCTGCCGATCGGGCTTACCATCGCCGCCATCGCCGCCAATTTCGCTTTCGGAGTCCTGCTGAACTTCGGCGTCGGCAATTATGCTCCGACGCTCGTGACCTTGAGCCTCATGGGCATGGACCCGAGGCTGGTCTTCCCGATCATGGCGGCGGGAGCGGCGGTCATGGGAGCCGGTGCCTGCGTGCGCCACATCCAGATGGGACAGATGGATTTGAAGGTCGTGGTCGGCCTGGCGATCGGCGGCGTGCCCGCGGTCCTCGTCGCCGCCTTCATCGTCAAGACCATGCCGCTCGAGCTGCTTCGTTGGCTGGTGATCGTGGTCGTCATCTATGCGGCCGCGGTGATGGGACGAGCCGCAATGCTCGGCCGCCGAGCGGAGCCGCTGACGCCCGAAGAGGTGACCGCTCTAAGCTGAGCGGCCGGTCTGCCGCCAAAGCGGATTTCTGCCCCTTCACAGACCCGGAACCCCTCGCTATCAGGCCCGCCAATCGCACCGGCTTACCGACCGGAGCGAGCCTGCTCACGGGCCTTCCGGCGCGTGAAGTCACATCGCGTTAAAGGGGAATGATGGCCATCGAGGCAGGGTCCGCTGAGGTTCCGCAAACCGCAGGTCCGACGGTCGGCGAAGACGGAGTCCGCCGCCGCGATTTTCTGAATGTTGCGGCGGTCAGCTTCGCGGGCGTCGGCGCGGTTGTCGCGATTGCACCCCTTTTCGTCCAGATGGCGCCGTCGGCGGACGTTCTGGCGCAAGCGACCACCGAGGTGGATATTTCCAAGGTCCAGCCGGGGCAGGGGATCAAGGTCAGCTGGCGCAAGCAGCCGGTGTTCGTCCGCAACCTGATGCCCAAGGAAATCGCCGAGGCCAATGCGGTGCCGCTGTCGGCGCTTCGCGACCCGGAGACGCTCGCCCAGCGGACCAAGCCTGGGCATACCAACTGGCTGATCACGCTCGGCGTCTGCACCCATCTCGGCTGCGTCCCGCTGGGCATCGGCGAAGGCGAGAACCGCGGCCCCTACGGCGGATATTTCTGCCCGTGCCACGGATCGCAGTATGACACGGCTGCGCGCATCCGCGCCGGGCCCGCGCCGAAAAACCTCTTCGTTCCCGACTATAAGTTTGAAACGCCGACGACAGTGCTGATCGGCGCAAAGGGGTAGAGCAGAAAAGATGAGCTTTTCCTGGGCCAGGCCCTACGAACCCAAGCATCCGCTCATGCGCTGGATCGACGAGCGGCTGCCGCTGCCGCGCCTCGTCTATGGCGCGGTCGGCGGCGGCTATCCGGTGCCGCGCAACCTCAATTACTGGTGGAATTTCGGGGTCGCCGCGGGGCTGTTCCTGACCATCCAGATCATCACCGGAATCGTTCTCGCGATGCACTACACGGCATCGACCGACGGGGCGTTCAACTCGGTCAACGGCCTCATCATGCGCGACGTGAACGCCGGATGGCTGCTCCGCTACGCGCATATGAACGGCGCCAGCTTCTTCTTCATCGTCGTCTACATCCACATCTTCCGAGGCCTCTATTACGGCTCGTACAAGGCGCCGCGCGAAATGGTGTGGATGCTCGGCCTCGTCATCTACCTGCTGATGATGGCCACCGCCTTCATGGGTTACGTGCTGCCCTGGGGGCAGATGAGCTATTGGGGCGCGCAGGTCATCACCGGCTTCTTCTCGGCCTTCCCGGTGGTCGGCGAGCCGCTACGCATCTGGATCCTCGGCGGCTATGCCCCCGACCAGGCTGCGCTGACGCGCTTCTTCTCGCTCCATTATTTGTTGCCGTTCGTCATCGCCGGCGTCGTGATCCTGCATATTTGGGCGCTGCACATTCCGGGATCGAGCAACCCGACCGGAGTCGATGTGAAGGATGAGCGCGACACGCTGCCTTTCCACCCCTTTTATACGGCGAAGGACGGCTGGTTTTCGGGCGCGATCCTTCTTGTCTATGCGATCGTCACCTATTTTCTGCCGAACTATCTGGGCAGCCCGGACAATTATATTCAAGCGAACCCGCTATCGACGCCGGCCGAGATCGTTCCCGAATGGTATCTGCTGCCGTTCTACGCGATCCTCCGTTCGTTCACGGCGGGCTTCATTCTTCCGGCCAAGCTGTGGGGCGTGCTGGCGATGTTCAGCTCGATCCTGCTGCTCTTCTTCCTCCCTTGGATCGACCGCTCGCCGGTGCGCTCGGGCGCCTACCGGCCTGTATTCAAGCGCTTCTTCTGGCTGCTCGTAGTCGACGTGATCGTCCTCGGCTGGGTCGGGGGATCGCCAGTGAAGCCGCTGACCGTGGCGGTGGGACAGATCGCCGCCGCTTATTATTTCCTTCACTTCCTCGTGATTCTGCCGCTGGTTTCGGCGTTCGAGACGCCGCTTCCGCTGCCGCGCTCGATCACTGAATCCGTGCTTCACGGGGAAGAGGCGGAGGCCGCGCCCCTTGGATCGAAACCGCGGCGCACCAAGACCGCAACGGCTGCAGCCGAGTAGGGGACAGGCGACAGATGCGTTTCATTCTCGGATTCATCGGCGCGGTCTTTGCCGGGGTGCTGCTGATTGCTTTCATCAGCAATCTCGCAACCTACTTTAAGAGCCCGCCGGCGCCGCTCGCGTCTGACGAGTTTCACCTGCCGCCGAAGGACGTGCACTTCGCCAGCGACGGCCCGTTCGGCAAGTTCGACATGCGCCAGGTGGAGCGCGGCTTCCAGGTCTATTCGGAGGTCTGCTCGGCCTGCCACAGCCTGAAGCTGGTCTCGTTCCGCGACTTGAAGGCGCTCGGCTATGACGACGCCGAGATCAAGAAGATTGCGTCGGACTGGAAGACGCAGGTGCCGTCGATCAACCCCGACACCGGCGAGGAGACCACGCGCAAGGCGCTTCCGTCCGACAATTTCCCGCCGCCGTTCCCGAACGAGACCGCGGCGCGCGCGGCGAACAACAATGCCCTTCCGCCCGACCTGTCGCTAATGACCAAGGCGCGTGAGGGCGGCGCAGCCTATGTCTATTCGATCCTCACCGGCTTCCAGAACCAGCCGCCCGAGCTGTTGAAGAAGTTCCCGGACGCGAAAACTCCGCCGAACCTCCACTACAATCCCTATTTCGCGAACCTCAACATCGCGATGCCGCCGCCGCTGACGACCGACGGCCAGGTGCAATATAGTGACGGCACCAAACCTACGGTCGACCAGATGGCGCGGGACGCCGCGGCGTTCCTGGTGTGGACGGCCGAGCCGAACCTCGAAGCGCGCCACGCGGCGGGCATCGCGGTCGTGATCTTCCTGCTGATCGGCACGATCCTCGGCTATCTCGCTTATCATCAGATCTGGGACGAGGCGAAGCGAACCGTCCGCCCGACGGGTCCGCTCGATCCGGAAAACCGGGCGAAGGCTCGCCGGGCCAAAGCCAGGGCGGGCATCGCCGGCTAGGCCGCCGCTCAGCCTCAACCAGCCTGTTCACAAGGGGTTCACAGAGGAACGCGGGTTTTGGCCGTTCGTTCTACTTGCCTACTCTGTTCGGCAGGTGTGACATGCGTATCCCCTACATTTCTCTGCTCGCCGCGGGCGCTCTTTCGCTCGGCGGCTGCGCTTACGGCGGCCTTGGTCTCGGCTATGGCGATTACGGCTACGGCTATAGCTCCTACGGTTATTACGGCGGCTACGGCTCGCCTTATTATGGGGGCTATTACGACCCCTATTATGGCGGGTTCGGCGGCGTTCCTTATTACGGCTGGTACGACAATTTCTATTATCCGGGTTCTGGCATTTACGTGTACGACACCTTTCGTCGTCCGCACGTGATGACCTCGACGCAGCGCGTCTATTGGTCGCGGCGCTCGCCGGCGTTCAGGACCACCAGCGTCAGGACCACCACGGTGCGGCCGAACTGGAGCGGGTTCGATCGCCGCACCACGACTACCACGGACCGGCAAGCCGCGCGCGAGGAGCGGCGGCAGGCCCGCGAGGACCGCCGCAACCGGCCCTATTAGCCGTCGGGACGGCGGCGGATCAGGACGATCGAGGTGAAGCTCATCACCGGCACGTCGTCCTGATTGGTGACGATCGTGTGCGTCCGGAACGAGCCCATGTCCAGCTTGCTGCGCGAGGGAGTCTTCTCGACAATTGTGCCGCGCACGCGGAGCGTGTCGCCGGGATGGACGGGCCTGGTCCAGCGAAGCTCGTCGATTCCCGGTGAGCCGAGGCCCGCCTGCTCGTGCGCCACCACATGCCGCGAGATGACGGCCATGGTCATCGCCGCCGTGTGCCAGCCGCTCGCCGCGAGCCGTCCGAAATGGGTCCTGGCGGCTGCCTCGTCAGAGAGGTGGAATGGCTGCACGTCGTACTTGCGCGCGAACTCGATCACTTCTTCGCGAGTCACCTCATAGCAGCCGAAATCGGTCTCCGCGCCGACTTCCAGGTCTTCGAAATAGATCATTGGGGCGGCATAGCGGCGGTCCCCGCTTGGCGCGAGTAGGCGAGCCGGGTAGGCTCCCATCGTGGCGACACAAGCACCGCTTCCGGGCCGATATCATCCGCGGCTGATCGAGGCGGCCATCGCGCTCAATGAGAACCGGCTCGACGTCGCCGAGCGGCTGTTGAAGCCCCACCTCAAGGAAGACCCGTTCGACGCCGCCGCGATCCGCATGCTTGGCGAGCTCGCCGCTCGAATTGGTCGCTGGCGGGACGCGGAGAATCTGCTTCGCCGCGCGGTGGAGCTGGCACCGGGGTGGACGGCGGCAAAGGCGAACCTCGCGCTGGTGCTCGGCCGAATGGGCCGTCCGGCGGAAGCGATGGCGTTGCTCGACGACATCTTCGCCGAGGAGCCGAAAGAGATCGGCCATTGGAATTTGAAAGCGGCGACGCTCGGGCGCCTCGGCGATTTCGACGAGGCCATCCGCATGTACGAGGACGTGCTAGCGCGAGCCCCGACGCAACCGCGGGTGTGGCTGAGCTACGGACATATGCTCAAGACGGTCGGCCGCCAGGCGGAGGGGATCGCCGCCTACCGCAAGGCGATCCACATCCAGCCGACGCTCGGCGAAGCGTGGTGGAGCCTCGCGAACCTGAAGACGGTCCAGTTCGACGACGCCGATCTCAGAGCGATGTCGGCGGCACTTCAGACGACAGGCATTTCAGACGAGGACCGCATCCATCTCGATTTCGCGCTCGGCAAGGCGATGCACGATCGCGGGCGCGCCGACGAAGCTTTCGCCCATTATTCGCGCGCCAACGCGCTTCGGCTGAAGAGCCAGCCCTATCGGCCGGGCGAAGTCAGCCGGATGGTCGATCGAAGCATCTCCCGGTTCACCGCGGACGCCTTTGCAGAAAGGACCGGCGGTTGCGATGCGCTCGATCCGATCTTCATCGTCGGGATGCCGCGCGCCGGGTCGACTCTGATCGAGCAGATCCTGTCGTCGCACAGCAAGGTCGAGGGGACCTCCGAGCTGCCCGACATCCCCGCGCTCGTGCGCAAGGCCGGACGTTATCCCGAAGGTGCGCTGCAACTGTCCGGAGACGAGCGGCGCGAGCTTGGCGAGGAATATCTGAAGCGCACATCGGTGCAGCGCCGCACCGACCGGCCGTTCTTCATCGACAAGCTGCCCAACAACTGGCTGTTCGTGCCCTTCATCCGGCTGATCCTGCCGAACGCCAAGATCATCGATGCCCGGCGGCACCCACTCGCCTGCTGCCTCTCAAACTTCCGCCAGCATTTCGCACGGGGACAGGACTTTACCTACGACCTTGAACATGTCGGCCGCTACTATGTCGATTATGTGCGGCTGATGGCGCACGTGGATGCGGTGCTCCCCGGACACGTGCACCGCGTCATCTACGAGCGGATAGTGGACGATACCGAGGCTGAGGTGCGTGCGCTGTTCGATTATTGCGGGCTCGCCTTCGAGCCGCAGGTTCTCGAATTCTACAGGACCGAGCGGGCCGTCCGAACCCCAAGCTCGGAGCAGGTTCGCCGGCCGATCTATCGCGAGGCGACTGAAGAATGGCGCGCTTACGAGCCGCACCTCGAGCCGCTCAAGCAGGCGCTTGGCCCGGTGCTAGAGGTCTACTCAGGCGCGCCCGCGACCTGAAAGCAACTGCCCCTCGCAATCGTCTCGGTAGCGTTTGGTCGCGGTTGACTTTGATCAACCGCTCGGTCGAATAGACGCACGGAGCCGAATGGGGGGCATTCGCAATGACTAACCGCAGCGTCCGGGCGATCACGCTTGGATTCCTCGCTTCCACCGCCATGGCGTCGGCGGCCTGGGCTCAGAATGCTCAGCCGCAAACGACTGGCCAGTCGCCGGCGCCAGCCACGAACGCGACCGATGTCACGGGCCCTCCGCCGAAGGTGCAGCAGGCGCAGGCGGGCCAGGTCCCCGACCAGACCGAAATCATCATCACCGCGACCAAGCGCGAAGAGAATCTCCAGAACGTGCCGATCAGCGTCCAGGTGCTCGGTAACCGGCGGCTCGATCAGCTCGATATCTCCAACTTCGAGCAGTTCACGAAGCAGCTGCCGTCCGTGTCCTTCCTCGAATATCAGCCGGGCCAGACCACGGTTTACATGCGTGGCATATCAGCGTCCGGCGGCTCCAACTCCGAGGGCAACCATTCCGGTCCGCTGCCGCAGGTCGGCTTTTACCTGGACGAGCAACCGATCACGACCATCGGCGGAACGCTCGACGTACATATCTACGACATTGCCCGGATCGAGAACCTGTCGGGGCCACAAGGCACATTATACGGCGCTTCCAGCGAAGCGGGCACGATCCGGATCATCACCAACAAGCCGGACCTCGGCCGGACTTACGGCCGCGTCGACGCAGAGGTCAATTCGGTCGACCACGGGGGTGTCGGCGGCAAGCTCGAGGGCATGGTCAACCTGCCGCTGACGTCCAACATCGCCTTTCGCGCGGTCGCTTTCGACGAGCGCGATGCGGGCTTCATCGACAATGTTTTCGGTTCGCGGACCTATTGCGGCACCACGATCTTCGATCCGAATACCGGCAGTGCAGCCGGCTGCATCCTGAATGGGCCGACAGTGACCAACGCGGCGCTCGTCAAGAACAACTTCAACTCCCAGACAGTCTATGGCGGCCGCGCCGCGCTGAAAATCGATCTCGACGACAATTGGACGGCCGAACCGACGTTCATGTACCAGAAGAGTTACGCGAATGGCGCGTTCTTCTTCGATCCGAAGCTCGGCGATCTCAAGATCGACCGCTTCCGCCACGAGTGGTTGAGGGACCGCTTTTGGCAAGCGGCGCTGACGGTGCAGGGGAAGATTGCCAATTTCGACGTGACCTACGCCGGCGCGTACATGGACCGTCCCAATAAGGGGGTCAGCGACTACGCCGACTACACCGACCAATACGACCGCCTCTATCAGAGCGTCGGCGGCCTCGCTTACTATTTCTATTTGCAGGATGCGGCGGGCAATTTCGTGGCGAATCCGCAGCAGTGGATCATCGGCTCGAACCACTTCAAGAAATTGAGCCAGGAGCTACGCTTCGCGTCGCCTATTGAAAACCCGTTCCGGGTGATTGCTGGTGCGTTCTATCAGCATCAGTCGAACTTCATCCATCAGGACTATCGCGTCGATGACCTGGGGCCGCAGGTTTCGGTCAACGGGCATCCCGGCACGTTATGGCTTACGCAGCAAGAACGCGTCGATCGCGATTATGCCCTGTTCGGCGAAGCGAGCTGGGATGTCGTGCCGAAAGTGACGCTGACGGGGGGCGCCCGCTTATTCAAATATGACAACAGCCTCGTTGGCTTCTTTGGCTTCGGCCGCAACCCCGCCGGCGATTTTACCGAAAAGCCATTCAACGCCGGCGGCAGCTCGCACACGGGCGTGGTCGCCTGCTTTCTCAACAATGGTGAGACGCTGGGTGAAGCGGTCGCCAATGGCGAAGATGTCAGCGCCATCGGCTTTGCACCCGCGGTCGTGCCTGGAAGCCCGTGTACGAACCTCGGCGTCTTCTCGAACGGGACCGTGCTTCCAAAGCACGCCAAGGGGAGCGGAGTCACCTGGCGTTTCAATGCGCAGTGGAAGCCGCAGAACAATATGATGTTCTACGCGACATGGTCGAAAGGCTTCCGTCCGGGAGGGATTAACCGGCGCGGCGACATCGGGCCCTATGCACCCGACTTCCTCTACAATGTCGAGCTTGGCTGGAAGACGACCTTCGGACCGGTTCGCTGGAACGGCGCGATCTATCACGAGCTGTGGCAGAGCTTCCAGTTCGCCTTCCTCGGCGCGAACAGCTTCACCGAGATTCACAACGGCAAGAACGCTCGGGTCAACGGCGTCGAGACCGACTTCAATTATATTCATGGCGGGCTGACGTTGAACGCGGCCGCAGCCTATACCGACGCCAAGACCAAGGGGAATATCTGCAGCATCTCGACGGATACTGATCCAAATTGCGGGTCTGTCGTTGAAGTGGATCCCGGCGATTTCGTTCAGGACTTCATCTCCGCCCCGAGCGGCACCCGCCTTCCAGTGACGCCCAAGTTCAAAGCGTCGGTAACGGCGCGATACACATGGCCGATCTGGGCTGATGTGAAGGCGCATGTGCAGGGTGCGGTCAGCTATCAGGGTTCGGCGCCGTCATCGCTGCGCACTCAGGTGTTGCTGGTCGGTCCAGATGCTGGGACAGTCTGTGCTGCGGCTGGCGCATTGGTGCCCAACCCGGCCTTCGGATTGCCGCTTTGTGACCCGAACGTCTTCCAGGGCAAGCTGCACGCCGCCACGCTTGTCGATCTGTTCGCCGGACTCGACTGGGAAAGATGGAATTTCGAGCTGTTCGCGACGAATGTCTTCGACAAACGCAACGAGCTCAGCCGCTTCACCGCCTGCGGAAGCTGCACCCGGGCGCTCGTCGTTCCGGGACGGCCGCGGACGATCGGAATTCGCGCAGGCGTGAAGTTCTAATCGCCAGGCGTCGGGCGCAACGCGAAAGCGCCTCGTGCTTTGAATGGCGCGTGAGTCCTCCTTCGCGCCACACTTTGTCGGTCGTTGTCCTTGCCGCGATTTGGCTGGCGATGCTGCTACTCGGCCGCGGTGCGCTCGACCGCGGCATCTACGAGGCGCTGTACGCTGGCGGCCGTCCGCCGCTGATCCTCGTCGCACGGATTTTCACCTTCCTCGGGGAACCCACGATCCTCGTCGGAGCGGGATTCCTGGTTGCGGCGTGGCTCTGGCACCGACACCGCGGCCGGTTTGCGCTAGGACTCCTGCTCGTCATCCTGCTCGGTCGCGGGCTTGTGGAAGTGCAGAAATATTGGATCGCTCGCGCCCGGCCCACGCTCGAGCCGCATCTGGTCGTCGTCAAAACCTCGTCCTTCCCGAGCGGCCACGCGGCGAGCTCGATGATCTTCTATCTGACGCTTGCGCTCGCACTCGCTCCGCCGGCCTGGCGGCGCGTCGCCGCAGCCGGCGCCATCCTGCTGTCGCTGCTCATCGGCACGAGCCGGGTGATGCTCGGCGTTCATTGGCCCAGCGACGTCTTCGGGGGCTGGTCGTTCGGCCTGCTCTGGGTGCTTGTGACGCTGCGCCCTGCCGAGCGGCTGTTCGGCAGCGATTCCGCAAACCGGCCGAAACAGCTATAGAAATGCGGGGTAATCGTGATGGCGTGTTCCTGAGCTGGATGCTGTGCCGCGAGGCGAGGGGAACGACGGGGCCGTAGTCGCCGCTAGACGTTGAAGCGGAACAGCATCACGTCGCCGTCGTGGACGACATAGTCCTTGCCTTCGGAGCGTAGCTTGCCGGCGTCGCGCGCGCCCGCTTCGCCACCGCAGCGGATGTAGTCGTCGTAGGCGATGGTTTCGGCCCGGATGAAGCCGCGTTCGAAGTCGGTGTGGATCTCGCCCGCGGCTTCGGGAGCCTTGGCGCCCTTGTGCACGGTCCAGGCGCGCGATTCCTTGGGCCCGGCGGTGTAGAAGGTGATGAGGCCGAGCAGCGCATAGGCGGCGTGGATCATTCGATTGAGGCCGGTTTCGTGAAGGCCGAGATCGGCGAGGAACGCGTCGCCTTCATCGGGCGGCAGGGTCGCGATCTCGGCCTCGATCGCCGCCGAGATCACGACCGCCTGCGCGCCTTCGGCAACGGCCTTTTTGAACACCTGCTCGGACAACGCATTGCCGGTCGCCGCGTCCGCCTCGTCGACGTTGCAGACGTAAAGGACCGGCTTGGCCGTGAGCAGCTGCGCACGCGGCAACGCCTTGGCCTCCTCACCATCTTTGGCTTGCGTGAGCCGCGCCGGCTTCGATGCACGCAGAAGCTCCAGCGCCTGGCCGAGCACCGAAGCTTCGACCTTCGCTTCCTTGTCGCCCTGCTGCGCTTTCTTGACGAGGTTCGGGACGCGCCGGTCGAGCGATTCGAGGTCGGCGAGCATCAGCTCGGTCTCGACCGTTTCCGCATCGGCGATCGGGTCGATACGGCCCTCGACGTGAGTAACGTCGCCGCCCTCGAAGCAGCGCAGCACGTGGACGATGGCGTCGACCTCGCGGATGTTGGCGAGGAATTGGTTGCCGAGGCCCTCGCCTTTGCTCGCGCCGCGGACCAGCCCAGCGATGTCGACGAACTCGATCTGGGTCTCGATCGTCTGCGCGCTCCTGGCGATTTCGGAGATCTTGTGCAGCCGCTCGTCGGGCACCGCGACACGGCCGACGTTGGGCTCGATGGTGCAGAAGGGATAGTTCGCCGCCTGCGCCGCGGCGGTCTCGGTCAAGGCATTGAAAAGCGTCGACTTGCCAACGTTCGGCAGGCCGACGATGCCGCAGCGAAAGCCCATGGATTCTCCAATATTATGGTCATCGCGGGGAGCGTAGCGACCCGGCGATCCAGCTGCTGGATTGCTGTCCCCCGGGGGTCGCAATGACGGAAAGTGAGGGTCCTTAGCCGCTGGTGGGCGGGGCGCCAAGAAGCGCTCTGGCGAACGGCGCGCCCCCCGAGTAGAACGGCGGAGCATAACCGTCATGCAGGGGAATGCCATGACGATCCTGTTTTCGAGAAGGACTTTGCTCGGCGCGGCCTCGGCAGGGACGGCCGTCGCGTTGGGAGGCGCACCTGCGCTCAACGAGGCGAGACCGCAAACGCCGCTGTTCGGACCGGCGCCGGGAGTCGCCTGGCTGACCTACAATGAGAATCCCTACGGGCCTTCGCCGCGCGCGATCGCGGCCATGGCCGAAGCTGCGTCCAAGGGCTGTTATTATGCCGACGATGCTTCGGAACGGCTCCGCGCGATGATCGCCGAGCGGTTCGGCCTCAGACCTGAAAACGTCGTGGTCGGCAACGGCTCGACCGAGGTTCTGAGCGCGGCGGGGCTCGAGTGGGGACGGCAAGGCCCGATCGTCTGTCCGGAGCTGTTTTTCGACGATCCGCTTCGGGTTGCCCGCCGCCATGCCGCGCGCCTCATCCGCGTGCCGCTGAAGCCGGACATGGGCGTAGACCTCGATGCCATGGTCGCGGCCGCCGAGGCGAACAAGGCTGCGATGGTCTGGCTGTGCAATCCGAACAACCCGACCGCGATGATCGTCGAACCCGCCGAGCTGCGCGCGTTCGCGCTCCGGCTCCCCGCCGGCACCACGCTTCTCGTGGACGAAGCCTATAACGAATTGACCGACCATCCGGAGGCAAACTCGCTGCTCGAGCTGGTCAAGAGCGGCCGAAACGTGATCGTCAGCCGCACCTTCTCCAAAATCTACGGGCTTGCAGGCCTCCGCATCGGTTACGTCCTCACCACGCCCAACAATGCGCGGCGCGTTGCCGGCAATCTCATGACGATCGATCTCAGCACCAGCGCGCTCGCCGCCGCAATCGCCTCGCTCGACGACACCGCGTTCATGGCTTTCTCGAAGAATCGAATCCTCGAAGGTCGGGGGATGATCCTCGATGCGACCAAGCGCCTTGGCCTCGAGGCGCTCCCGTCCCAAGCGAATTTCGTGTTCGTCAGGGTGCCCGATGCCGATGCCGTGAAAACCCGCATGGCGGAGCGTGGGATCATCATTCGCGGCGCCTACGGCAAATGGAAGAACTGGTCGCGCGTGAGCACCGGCAGGATCGAGGATGTGCAGCGCTACGCGGCGGCTCTGCCGATCGCCCTCAAGGAAACCTGCTGCTAGCCGGCTCAGCGGAAGTTGAAGCTGATGCTCAGCCGTTCGCCGCGGCCGGTGCCTGAGAGCACCTCGTGGCGGAGCCAGCTCTCCCACATTAAAAGGAGACCGGCGCGGGGGTGAACCGCCACGAACGGCTGCAGCTCTTCGGGCGCATTCTTCTGACGCGGCGGGGCGGCCATCATCAGCGGCAGGCGAGGGTCCTCGAAACGGATCGCGCCGGCTCCGCTCGGCACGTCGACATAAAGCGATCCGGAAATGATGCTGTGCGGATGGATGTGGCCGGCGTGGTGGCCGGGCCCCCTGAGCAAATTGACCCACAGGCTGTCGAGCCGCGGCTTGCGAGCAAGATCGAACGCGCATCCTTCGGCGAACGTGGCGGCGTGACGCGTCAGCGCCTTCGCGAGCGCGGCGAAGGCGGGGTCGCGCTTCGGCAAATCGTTGAGCGATGCGTAGCTGGTATAACCGGAATAGCGATGCTCGACCGACCAGCGCCGGCCGGCGCCATCGTCGTCAGCGAGGCTGCGGATCGAATGGGCGAGGTCAGCTAGGAGCTCTCGTTCGCCAATTTCAGCCTCATAGAGCGGCGTGACGAAGAGTTGGCGCAGCGGCATGGACGCGCTCTGCGGCCGGACCGCTTGCGGCGCAAGCGCAGTGCCACTTGCCGATCCATCGAAGCCCTACTGCTGTCCGTAGAAACCAATTTGGTCGGATGCTCCACATGCTTCTTCGCCAAGGGCTTCTTCAGTGGGGCAGCTCATGCTTTTGCGGCCGCGCATTCTGCACAGCACCCTGGCCGCTGCGGTCGCATGCGCGCCGAGCACGGCCTTCGCCCAATCCCGTTCCGATGAGAATGCCGTCACTCAGGCGGACGATGCCTTCGGCTTCAGCGTCGGTCGAGAGAGCCTCGGCATCTACAGCGCCGGCAATGCGCGCGGCTTCTCGCCTGCGGCGGCGGGAAATCTGCGCATCGACGGCCTCTACTTCGACCAGATCGTCAGCCTCCAGGGCACGCTTGTCGATTCCACCAGCATCAAGGTCGGAATCTCCGCACAAGGCTATCCATTCGCCGCGCCGAGCGGGATCGCCGATTACACGCTTCGAAGGCCGAGTGACAAAGCGGGCGCATCGGTTGTCGCCAATGGCGACTCCCATGGCACCCGTGGGATCGAGCTTGACGGGTCGCTCCCGGTCAGTTCGACGCTGTCGCTCGGCTACGGAGTCAATGCCACCCATTTCGAGTTCGGCGACGGCACCAACAATTTCAATCACGGCGAAACGCTGATCGCCCGCTGGCACCCGACGCGCGGCATCGAAATCATGCCCTTCTGGTCGATCTGGAACGACTTCAACGACGAATCCAGCTTCGTCTATTTGCCCGCCGGCGATTTCCTCCCCGTGATGTCCGGCCCGAGGCGGTACAACGGGCCGTCCTGGGCCGACTTTCGTTTCACCCAAACCAATGAAGGCGTGTTGGCCTCCGCGATGCTGGCAGCCAACTGGCAGCTGCGGTTCGGCTTGTTCCGCTCGATCAACGACGAGAAGCACGGCTTCGCGGACCTGATCCTCGACGAACAGCGCGATGGGACGGGCGATCGTGTCCTGCTGGCGGATCCACCAACCCGGCTGGCTTCCACGAGCGGCGAACTGCGCCTCACTCATAGCATTCCTGACGGTCCCCGGCTGCACGTCATTCACTTGAGCGTGCGCGAGCGAGATGCGCGTCGCGAGTTTGGCGGATCGGCGGCTGCCGATTTCGGCATCGGGTCGGTGTTCGACAAGATGAAATTTCCGGAGCCTGATTTCCAGTTCGGCGAGCTCTCTCACGATCATGTCACGGATACGACCGCCGGGATCGCATATGACGGCCGGTGGAAGAACGTCGGAGAAGTGAGCTTCGGGATTTCGCGAGCGAACTTCCGCAAGCAGACTCTGATCCCCAATACACCAGTTGCGGTGACTCAATCGAAGCCCTGGCTCTACAATGCAACCGCGGCTGCCAGCCTTACGCGCTCGATCACCGTTTATACCGGCTACGCGCGCGGGCTGGAGGAAAGCGGAACGGCTCCGCCCAATGCGGCCAACCGCAATCAGCCGCTGCCCGCGGTCATCACCGAGCAGAAGGACGCGGGAATCAGAGTCGCTTTGGGATCCAACCTCAAAGCCGTGGCCGGAGTGTTCGACCTCAGCAGGCCCGCTTTCGGCTTCGATGCAGCGAACAATTTCAAGCAGATCGGCATGATCAGGAGCCGCGGCGCGGAATTCTCCGTCTCCGGCAACCTGACCCAAAAGCTGAACATCGTCGCCGGCGGCGTGTTGCTCGATCCGCTCGTCACGCGCGACCCGACGGCCCAGGGCAATATCGGCCCGCGACCTGCCGGTCTGTCGAGCCATCTGCTCAGCCTCAATCTCAATTGGAAAGCGCCGTTCGACCGGCGACTGCAGTTCGATGCGGCGGTGGTCCACTTCGGGCGAATACCCGCGACGACGGATAATCTGGTCTATATCCCGCCGAGGGCACGCGTCGATATCGGCGGCCACTACGGCTTCAAGGTCGCGCAGCGCAGCGCGACCCTGCGCCTCCAGGTCGTCAACCTGTTCGACAATCCAGGATATGGATTTCAAGGACCCGGCGCCTACGGCCAACCGGGCGGCCGCTTGTTTCAGGGCTATATGACCGTCGACCTTTGATTTGCTGGCTCATCCGCAAGAGCGTGGACAGCGCGTTAGCCCCGCTATAGCGTCATAGCCTCTCCGGAGGGTCGATTCATGCGCCGCCACTTGTTTGCGTCTTCGCTGTCGCTTGCGCTTCTCCTTGCTGCCGGCGCTCCGTCCTATGCCGCGCCCGCCAAGGCGGCGGTTGAAGCCGCTTCGGAGCGGCCGCTGCTTCAGGTCGACGCTGATCCGCTCACCGGCAAGGTCATGGCCACCTTTCCGAAGCCCGACGCAAACGGCGTTTCGGCACGCTACATCTATCTGACGCAGCTCGGGACCGGGCTGGGCTCGGCGCCGATCGGCCTCGACCGGGCGGCCGCGAGCGAGACCCGAATCCTCGACTTCAAGCGCGTCGGCAAGAAGGTCGCAGCCGAGGTCGAGAACAGCAAGTTCATCGCATCGAGTGGCGATCCGGACGAGCAGCATGCGGTCGACACTTCGTTCGCCACCTCGACCCTGTGGATGGGCGACGTGATCAAGACGAATCCCGACGGTTCCTACACCGCCGACCTGTCCGGCTTCCTGGCGCGCGACGACACTGGCATCGCGCAGGCGATCAAGCGGGGCGGTGGCGGCGACTTCAGGTTCGTGCCCGAGCTCAGCGCCGCCGATCCCAATTTCGTGAAGGTGTTTCCCAGGAACGCCGAATTCGCGGCGAAGCTGACCTTCCGCTCGGACGAGCCGAAGGAGGAGGTCAGCAATATTGTCAGCGGCAACACGCTGACCTTGGTGCTGCGCCATTCGCTGATCGCGCTGCCCGAACCCGGCTACGTGCGGAGGATCGACCCCTACGGTTATACGATCGGGCTTCAGAAGGTCGATTTCTCGGCGCCGCTCGGCCAGCCGATCGTCAGTGATCTCGCGCGACGCTTTCGGCTCGAGAAGGTCGATCCGGCGGCCGCGCGCTCGCCGGTCAAGAAACCGATCACCTTCTACATCGACCGGAGTGCGCCGGAGCCGGTGCGCACCGCGCTCGAACAGGGGGTGAGCTGGTGGGCCTCGGCATTCGACGCAGCTGGGTTCGAGAATGCCTTCAAGGTCGATGTGCTCCCGCAAGGCGCCGATCCACTCGACGTCCGCTACAATGTCGTCAACTGGGTCGACCGAGCGACGCGGGGCTGGTCCTACGGCCAACCCATCGCCGATCCGCGCACTGGTGAGATCATCAAGGGTTCGGTGCTGCTGGGCTCGCTTCGCACGCGACAGGACCTGATCATCTTCCAGGCGCTCGTCGGGGCGGGGCTTACCGGCACGGGCGATCCGAACGATCCGATCACCGCGGCGCTCGCGCGCATTCGCCAGCTCGGCGCGCATGAGGTGGGGCATGCGCTGGGGCTCGCGCACAACTTCGCGGCGAGCACCCAAGGGCGCTATTCGGTGATGGACTATCCCGGACCGCACATCGCGCTGGACGCCAGCGGCGCGCCGTCGCTGCGCGATGCCTATGGCGTCGGCGTCGGCCCATGGGACCGGTTCATGATCCAGTGGCTCTACGGCGCCCAGACCGACGTGCAGGCCCGCGCGATCGAGGCTCAGGCGCAGGCGCAAGGGTTGCGCTTCGTCGCCGATAACGACGCCCGCCCGGTCAGCGCCGGCCAGCCGCTCGGCTCGCTGTGGGACGAAGGCGCCGACCCGGTCGCCGAGCTCAGGCGCATCATGGCCGTGCGCAGGGCGGCGGTGGAGCGCTTCGGCACCGGCGCGCTTCCGGCGGGCGAATCGCTCGCCGAGCTGAGGCGTGCGTTCGTTCCGATCTGGCTCCTCGACCGCTATCAGGTCGAAGCCGCGGCGAAGTCGGTCGGCGGAGTCAATTTTCCTTACGCCGTCAATGGTGAGAATGCCGTCGCGCAGGTGGTGCCGGGGGCGGCGCAATGGGCCGCCCTCTATGCGCTCCTCGACACGCTCTCGCCCGCGGAACTGACCGTGCCGCCGCGTCTAAACCCGCTGCTGTCGAGCGGGTTCGGCGGCGACAACGACCGGCAGTCGGACATTGAGATCATTCCCACGGCCGGCGGCCCCGTGTTCGATCCACTGAAAGCGACCGAGGTCGGCGCGGTGCAGAGCCTCAATGCGCTGCTCGCGCCGGAGCGGTTGAACCGTCTCGAAGGGCAGCACGCCGGCGATGCGAGCGTCCCCGCCCCCGCACAGCTGTTCGACCTGCTGCTCGACCGCACCCTGGCGCAAAGCGGAAGCGAGGTCGGGCGGCGCATCGCGACTGTGAGCATTCTGGGACTCGCCCGTGTTCAGCACGATGCGGCGCTTTCACCCACCGTTTCGATGGAGCTCTCAGGGCGCCTTGACCGGCTCGCCGATCAGCTGGAGCGGCAGCGCGGCCAGGCGGCCGAGCAGGACTGGGCGCACGGCATTGCCGCCTTGCTCAAGGACAGTCAGGCGCTCGACAAGGCGCTGTCCGATCCCGCGCGGCTCCCACAGGTCCCGCCGGGCATGCCGATCGGCGAGGACGACCGGTAGGCCCGTTTCGCGGGCTTTCACTTCGGGTTAGACTCCTGTTACCCAGCGGGCCTGAATCGCTCTCAGCCGCGGGCGCCTACTCGCGCGATGCCGGCGATGTTTGCAATATGGGGCCGCAAGCTCCGGATACCCCCGCTTGCGAGGCGGCGAGGCTCTAAGCGTCGATCTCTTCCTCATCCACCGCTGACGCCCGCGACTGGATGAAGTCGAAGCGGGCGGAGGGATCCCGCCCCATCAGCCGCTCGACCAAATCCTTGATCGGCTGGCGGTCTTCGTAGGCGCTCGGCAGCGTGACCTTGAGCATGGACCTCGTCGCCGGGTCCATCGTGGTTTCCTTGAGCTGTGACGGGTTCATCTCGCCGAGGCCCTTGAAGCGCGAGACCTCGACCTTCTTGCCTTTGAACTCGCTCGCTTCGAGCTCGGCCCGGTGGGCGTCGTCTCTTGCGTATAGGGTCTTGGCGCCACTGGTCAGGCGGTAGAGCGGGGGCTGGGCGAGGAACAGGTGGCCGCGGCGGACCAGCTCGGGCATTTCCTGGAAGAAGAAGGTCATCAGCAGCGTCGCGATGTGGGCGCCGTCGACGTCGGCGTCGGTCATGATGACGATGCGCTCGTAGCGCAGCGCCTCCTCGCTGAACTTGTCGCGGGTGCCGCAGCCGAGCGCGAGCGCCAAGTCGGCGATCTCGGCGTTGGAGCAGATCTTCTCGGCGGTGGCCGAGGCGACGTTGAGGATCTTGCCGCGGATGGGCAAGATCGCCTGGGTCTTGCGGTTGCGCGCCTGCTTGGCCGAGCCGCCGGCGCTGTCGCCCTCGACGATGAAGATCTCGGTGCCCTCGGCGTCGTCGTTGGCGCAGTCGGTGAGCTTGCCCGGGAGGCGGAGCTTCCTTGCACTGGTCGCGGTCTTGCGCTGAACCTCGCGCTCGGCGCGGCGCTTCAGGCGCTCGTCCATCCGCTCCATGATCGACCCGAGGAGCGCTCGGCCCCGGTCCATATTGTCGGCGAGATAATGGTCGAAGTGGTCGCGCACCGCGGCCTCGACGAAGCGCGCGGCCTCGAGGCTGGTCAGGCGGTCCTTGGTCTGGCTCTGGAAATGCGGATTGCGGATGAAGACGCTGAGCATCAGCTCGACTCCGTTCATCACGTCCTCGGCGGTGATGTCCTTAGCCTTTTTATTGCCGACCAGCTCGCCGAAGCCGCGGATGCCCTTGGTGAGCGCGGCGCGGAGGCCGGCTTCGTGGGTTCCGCCGTCGGGCGTCGGGATGGTGTTGCAATAATAGGATTCGCTGCCGTCGCTGTAGAGCGGCCAGGCGACCGCCCATTCGGCGCTGCCCTGATCCTGCGGGAAGTCCTGGCGGCCGGTGAAGGGCTGGTTGGTGACGGTGGGGCGGTCGCCGATCTGCTCGGCGAGGTGGTCGGCGAGGCCGTTGGCGAACTGGAAGACGGCGCTTTCGGGCACGTCGGCGCTCGTGAGCGCGGGGTCGCAGCGCCAGCGGATCTCGACCCCGGCGAACAGATAGGCCTTCGAGCGGGCGAGCTTGTAGAGGCGCTCGGGCGAGAAGGCGGCGTCGGCGCCGAAGATTTCGGGATCGGGGGTGAAGGTGACGGTGGTGCCGCGGCGGTTGGGCGTCGGCCCGACCTCAACCAGCTTCGAGGTCGGCAGGCCCCTGGAGAAGCTCTGCCGATAGAGGGTCTTGTCGCGCGCGACCTCGACCACGGTCTCGGTCGAGAGCGCGTTGACGACGCTCACTCCGACTCCGTGGAGGCCGCCGGAGGTGCTGTAAGCCTTGCCCTCGAACTTCCCGCCCGAGTGGAGCGTGGTCATGATGACTTCGAGCGCCGACTTGCCAGGGAAGCGCGGATGCTCCTCGACCGGGATTCCGCGGCCGTTGTCGGTGACGGTCAGGCGGTTGCCTTGCTCGAGCGTCACCTCGATCCGGGTGGCGAAACCCGCGACCGCTTCGTCCATCGCATTGTCGATGACCTCGGCGGCGAGGTGGTGGAGGGCGCGGGCGTCGGTCCCGCCGATATACATTCCCGGGCGGCGGCGGACCGGCTCGAGCCCTTCCAGCACCTCGATCGCGGATGCGTCGTAATTGTCGGTCGAGGGGTTGGCGGAGGAGGAGAAGAGATCGGCCATTTGAGTGAGGGTATAGGGCGCGGATTCGAACCGTGCCAAGCGCGCCGCACGGCCTTTTCCACAGCTCTGGCAGTTTGTGGTATGGCAGGTCGATGGCTAAGAAATCACTCGCGGCTGCCGCCACCGCCGCTGCTGACTTTGAGCGGCAAATGGCTGTCGCGCGTCAAATTATGGAGAAGGACTGGGTCGCCTTGCGAGCATTGGCCTTGGGTGATCAATATCCGGAGCTTGATGTCGACACGCGGATCAAGATGGCGAAGCAGGAAAAGCGCGAGCGCAACGAGCGGCCCAGCGAAAATTGAAAGCTTCGAACTGTCGCCCATTCACAGAACTTTGAGAGCGTCGAACCGTCTTGAAAATCGGCGTGTCCTGACCATCTGAGCGGTGCCGGACGCCTCCTCGGGTCCGGTGACGGGGCTGTAGCCTCGCTGCACCCCGCCTTGTTGCTCAAATGGAGGACAAGACATGCGTAGCGCTTTCGACTTTGCGCCGTACCGGCGCTCCACCGTCGGCTTCGACCGGCTGTTCGATATGCTCGAAAATTCGAGCCTCGGTCAGGGCCAGCAGGAAAATTACCCACCCTTCGACCTCATCAAGAAGGGTGAGAACGATTATTGCATCCAGCTCGCGGTCGCGGGGTTCAAGCCCGACGAGATCGACATCACCGCCCAGCAGAACGTGCTCATCGTCTCCGGCCGCAAGTCGGAGGAGGAGAGCCAGAAGGACGGCGACTTCATCTATCGCGGGATCGCCAACCGTTCGTTCGAACGCCGCTTCGCGCTCGCCGACCATATCCAGGTCAGGGGGGCCGACCTCAAGGACGGCATGCTGGCGATCGAGCTTAAGCGCGAAATCCCCGAGGCGATGAAGCCCAAGAAGATCAACATCGGCGGAAGCGCGCCGAAGCACGACCAGATTGGCGGCGGCGACCAGCCGGCGTCGAAGCAGACGGTCGATGCCGAGGCCGAACAGGCGTAAGTTGGCGTCGGCTCCTTACGAAGGGCTCCGGGTGACCGGAGCCCTTTTTTAGCGCGTTCCGGGCGGCTGCGGGTTACCAGATGTGCGCGCGTTTTTCCGGCGGAAGATAATAGCGGTCGCCGGGTTGCACATTAAAGGCGCGGTACCACGCATCAACGTTGCGAACTGCGCCGATCGCCCGGAAGCGCGCCGGCGAATGCGTGTCCGTCGCGGCCTGTGCACGGAGCGCCTCGTCGCGATTCTTCCGCCGCCACTTTTGCGCCCACGCAAGGAACAGGCGCTGGTCGCCGGTCAGACCTTCGATGACGGGCCCCGAGTTGCCGTCCAATGATGCATGATACGCGTCCAAAGCGACCAGCAGCCCCGCCAGGTCGGCAATGTTCTCGCCCAGCGTCTGCCGCCCGTTGAGGTGAACGCCCGGCAGGATTTCGTAGGAATCGACCTGCTCGACGAGCTTATCCGCGCCCGCGCGGTATCGGGCAGCGTCCTCGGCTGTCCACCAGTCGCGAAGACTGCCGGAAGCGTCGATCTTGCGTCCCTGGTCATCGAAACCGTGACTGATCTCATGCCCGATGACCGCGCCAATTCCTCCTTAGTTCACGGCCGCGTCGGCTGCGGCATCGAACTCGGGCGGCTGCAGCAGGGCAGCCGGGAAGATGATCTTATT
>DASUIB010000057.1:0-5420 GCA_036273235.1 Sphingomicrobium sp.
ATGTCGAGACCCGCTCCAGCTCCTCTGCGCTCTCCGCGTCTCTGCGCGAACCAACCATTCTTTCCCTTAGCTCACCTCAGTCAAAATGAACGCGTACGTCTCCGCGACTTCGTGGAGCTTGTCCCAGCGGCCCGACTTGCCGCCATGGCCCGCGCCCATGTTGATCTTGAGCAGCAGCAAATTGTCGTCGGTCTTGGTCGCGCGCAGCTTCGCCGCCCATTTCGCCGGCTCCCAATAGGTCACGCGCGGGTCGGTGAGGCCGCCGGTGATCAGCAGCGGCGGATAATCCTGCGGCTTCACCTGGTCGTAGGGCGAGTAGCTGCGGATGGTTTCGAACGCTTCCTTGTCGGTGATCGGATTGCCCCATTCGGGCCATTCGCCCGGCGTCAGCGGAAGCGTGTCGTCCAGCATCGTGTTGAGGACGTCGACGAACGGAACGTCGGCGACCGCCGCGCCCCACAGCTCCGGGTCGGAATTGACCACTGCGCCCATCAGCTCGCCGCCGGCCGAGCCGCCGTTGATCGCGATCCGTCCCGCGCTCGTGAACTTCGCCGCGGCCAAGCCCTTCGCCACGTCGACGAAATCGTTGAACGTGTTGGTCCGCTTGGCCAGCTTGCCGTCGAGGAACCATTTGTAGCCGAGGTCGTCGCCGCCGCGGATGTGCGCGATCGCGCAGGCCCAGCCGCGGTCGAGCAGGCTGATCCGGTTGGAGTTGAACACCGGCGGGATCGCGTGACCGTAAGCGCCATAGGCGTAGAGCAACAGCCTTCCTTCGCGGTCCTTCTCGAAGCCTTTCCGATAGACAACAGAGACCGGTACCTTCACCCCATCCCGAGCGTCGATCATCAGCCGCTCGGTCGCATATTGCGAAGCGTCATAGCCCGACGGGATCTCCTGGACCTTGCGCACCTCGAGCTCGCTCGTGTCGGGGTGATAGTCGTAGGTCGTCATCGGCGTGACCATCGACGAATAGCCGAGGCGGTAGGCGTCGGGCGCGAACTCCGGATTGCCATGGAAGAACGCGCTGTAGCTCGCTTCGGCGAACGGGATGCGGGTCTCGTCGCCGGCGTAGGTGCGAAGCGCCAGCTGATCGAGGCCCTCGACTCGGCGGCTGATCGCGAGATGATCGCGGTACGAGGTGATGCCGGTCAGATACACGCGGTCCGAACCCTCGATCACCGTGTGCCACTCTTCGGGACTGGCGATATCCGCCTCGGCCAGACGGAAATTCACATGCGTGTCATTGGTGTGGATCCACAGTTTTCCGTGGGCCGCATCGACATGATATTCGCGGCCCTGCTTGCGCCGCGAGATCAAAGTCAGCGGCTGTGACGGATCCTCGGCCGTGACGAACCTTAGCTCCGTGGTCGTGTTGTCCCCGGTCGAGATCAGGATCAGGCTTCGGTCGTGGGTTCGCCCGACGCCGACGGTGAAGCCCAGCTCCTCGGTCTCCTCGTAGAGCGTGACGTCCTCGTCCGTCGGCCGCCCGAGCCGATGGTGGCGCGCGCGATAGCTGCGCCAATTGTCGTTGACCTCGGTGAAGACGATCCCGCCGCTGTCGCTGCTCCACACCGGATGGCCGATCCCGACCTTGGTGACGGTCTCGACATCCTTGCCGCTCGCAAGATCGCGGATGCGCAGCTCGAACCGCTCAGAGCCGTCGTAATCGGCTAACGTCGCCAGCAGCTTGCCGTCGGGGCTGACCTCCAGCGCTCCCAAGCGGAAATATTCGCGCCCTTCCGTCTCCACCGGCTCATCGAAGATCACCTCGTCTTCGCCGCCGCGCACCGGCTTTCGATACCACGTCCGGTATTGCGTTCCGGGTCTGAACGCCCACCAATAGAGGAACTCGCCGTCGCGGACCGGAGCCGAGCTGTCGTCCTCCTTGATCCGCCCCTTCATCTCCTCGAACAGCTGGTCGATCAGCCCCTGATGCTGCGCCTTCCAGCCGTCGAAATAGGCATTCTCCTCCTTCAAGTAGGCGAGCACGTCCGGGTCATCGACTTCCGGATATTTGGGATCGCGCAGCCAGTGCCACGGGTCCTCGATGGTGACTCCGTGACGCTCATAGCTGTAGGGGCGCTGTTCGGCTGCGGGCGGGGTCGGAATTTGGGTCGGCTTGTCCATGCCCGGCTCTTAGCGCGCCGAACGGCGACCGGAAGGGCAAACGTGCGGAAGGTGGCAGGATGCTGAGCCAAGACGACCTCGCGAGGATGTGGTTCGGCTGCGGCAATTTCGGCGGGATCGGCTCGTCGCCCAGCCTGCGCAGCGCAGGCGACAGCGAAGAGCAAGCCCTGGCGCTGCTCGATCATGCGCGCCGCGTCGGCCTTCGCCGGTTCGACACCGCGAACACCTACGGCGGCGGAGCGAGCGAGATGATCCTCGGCAAATGGCTCCGCTCCCAGGGCGCTCCCTTCCGCCAGGAGGTGCAGATCGCGACCAAGGTCGGCAATCCTCACGGCTGCCCGCCCGGCGAGACGCCGCTCAGCCGCGCTCAGATCGCGCATCATGTCGACGAGTCCCTGCGCAGCCTGGGCGTGGAGCGCATCGATCTCTACTACATCCATGAATTCGATCGAGTCACTCCGCTGCAGGAGACGCTGGAGGCGATGGCGCGCGCGATTGAGGCTGGAAAGATCGACCGTTTCGGCATCTCCAACGCCTCGCTGACCGACGTGAGGGTGGTGAAAAATCGAGCTCCTTCCAGCCTCGCCTCACGCTTCGAATATGTGCAAAACGAGTATAATCTGCTCGCCATGGCGGACGCGGGGGCGCTGATCCCCTGGTGCGCCGAGAACGGCTTCCGCTACACCGCATTCAGTCCGCTGGCCGGCGGCCTGCTCACCGGCAAGTACCGCCTGGGCGAAGAGCCTCCACCAGGCAGCCGTCTGGCGCACGCGGCCGGCATGTACAGCGGCTATCTCAACGAAGATTCCTTCGCTGCGATCGACCTGCTGAGGCGATCCGCCCGGAAGCGCCGAATGACGATCGCCGAAGCCGGCCTGCGGCTCGTCCTCGACACCCCCGGAGTCGATGGCCTGATCATCGCCCCGCGCCGCGTCGAACATTTCTCGAGTTTGGGCCTGGAACCGCGGTAACGCTCATGTCCGCGCCCGCTGCAAGGGCTCGAAACGGTGGTGCGGCGTCGGTGTCGCGGAGCTTCAGCAGCATCGCAGTTGCGCTCAACAGGGTCGTCAGCGCAGCGGCGAATATCAGGCATTCCCAAATGAACGTCCGATCCATTCCGGTTTGGGAGATCGGCAGCTGGTGGAACGTGCCCGCGACTTGCGTCCACCAAAACAGGAACAGGCCGATGTCCATGAGCCAATGGCCGAGAATCCCAAACCACAAAGTGCCGGCCGCTCTGGCAAGTGTGCCGAGCAGCAGCCCGGCGCCAAAGACGATCGGCACCATTCCGACAAGCGCCCACCCTTTGGTCAGATGCAACAGCGTGAACATGAGGGAGGAGACGAGGATCGCCACGAACACGCCGTGCCGCTCCTCGATCGGCCGCTGCATATAGCCGCGAAAGCCAATCTCCTCGCAAACGCCGGCCGACAATGCTGAAATGATACAGACCAGATACTGAAGCCCGCGCGTGGGCACGTAAGAGATGTCGTAGCCCTGGCGGAACGCAGCCGCCGGATAAGCGACGAAGCGGAACAGCAAGGCGATCGCGCTGTGAACGGTCACCGCAAAGCTGATCGCAGCGATGATTCCCCAGAGCCATTGTCCGCCCGAAAGCGATCGCACGCGAAAAAAGTCGGAGCGGACGGCACGAAGCTGCCACGGTGGTCCGCCGCCTCGCGCCCACCATATATAGACAGCCAGGAAAAGAAGCTCCGCGGCGACGGCGAGCGGCACTGGTAGTTTCAAGACGATTAGGAAGACAAGCCAGACATTGGCTGGGATCATTCCGACGAGCAGCCCGACGACGATGGCACGAAGCATCACCGGAATTCGGCCGGATCGCTGCGCTTGGGAATGTTCGAACACCCTTAGCCCTCCCGGAGCCTTTGAGCCGTTTGGGGCCCGAAGCGTTCACAATACAATGGCACATCCGTCAGCACCAATGTCCGCAATGGGTCGAGAGCAGACCTAAGAAATTCTGTCCTACAGCACCTCATTTGTGATCCAAGCTCGCCAATGGCGCTGCTGCGATTCGCTCTCCAAGTCATCAAAGCTGACGCACCCTGCCGCTCCTCGCGCGCGCGACGGACCGCGAATTTAGTGAACTTTCGCTGCGGTTGGGAAAGCCGCAAACTATGTCCAACTTGTCCACTTCCGGAGGGGGCCAATCCTATTTTGCCGGCTCGAACGCAGTCGCGACGGCTCTTTAACAATGGCGCTTCAGGGATTAGCTGAGGCGCGAGGGAGTTAAGCCGCCTATGTCCACCTACGCAGACCGCCTTGCCGCGCTTCGCGAGCAATTGAAGGCCGAACAGCTCGACGGCTTCGTCGTCCCCTTAACCGACGAGCATATGAGCGAATATGTCGGGAGCTACGCCCAACGGCTCGCCTGGCTGACGGGTTTTCAGGGTTCGGCCGGCTCGGCGGTGGTGCTTCCCGAGGAGGCGGCGATCTTCGTCGACGGCCGCTACACGCTTCAGGTCCGCCAGCAGGTCAGCCCCACCGAGTGGAGTTACCAGTCGGTGCCCGAGACCAGCACCACCCAATGGCTCGAGGAGCATGCGCCCGAGGGCGCGCGGATCGGCTACGATCCCTGGCTGCACACCCGCGACTGGGTCAAGAAAGCCAAGCAGGCGCTCGCCAGCCGGGGCGCGGAGCTGGTGCCGGTCGACCGCAACCCGATCGACGAAATCTGGAAGGACCGGCCCGAAGCCTCGAAGGCGCACCTCGTCGTCCAGTCCGACCAATATGCCGGCAAGTCCGCCGCCGAGAAAAGGACCGAGATTGGCGACTGGCTGGTGAAGCATCACGCCGACGCGGCGGTGCTCTCCGCGCTGGATTCGATCGCCTGGGCGTTCAACATCCGTGGGGCAGACGTGACCCACACGCCGGTCGCGCTGGCTTATGCCTTGGTCCACGCCGACGGCACCGCCGACCTCTTCGTCGCCTCGGAGAAGATCGCGCCGGAGGTTCGCCAGCACCTCGGCAACGGCGTTCGGCTTCACGAGCGCTCGGAGTTCGAGAACGCGCTGTCGGACCTGAACGGCAAGACCGTCGTCGTCGATCCCGAGCGCGCCGTCGCCGCCATTTTCGAGGCGCTGGAGAAGTCCGGCGCCAAGGTCCTTCCGCTGCGCGACCCGACGATCCTCCCCAAGGCGCTCAAGAACCCGGCCGAGATCGCCGGCCAGAAAGCCGCGCAGACGCGCGACGGCGCGGCGATCGTCCGCTTTCTCCACTGGATCGACGAGGAAGGGCCGAAGGGCGAAGTCGACGAGCTGATCGCCTCCGAC
>DASUIB010000058.1:0-5293 GCA_036273235.1 Sphingomicrobium sp.
CGGCCGAAATGAATCTTTCTGTGGCGTTCTCACCGGCTTCTGCCGATGAGAACGCGCCCCCACCCAACCCTCCCCACAAGGGGGAGGGCCTAAAGCGACTGAAACTCGCTGCCGATGCAGTGCAGCGCGCGCGTGGCTTGCGACGTCGGATGACCAAGGCTGAGCGCGTGCTGTGGCGCGCCTTGCGAGCGACGTTTCCCGATTGCCACTGGCGCAAGCAGGTCCCGCTCGGGCCGTACTTTGCCGATTTCGCCTGTCACTCGGCGAAACTCGTCATCGAAGTCGACGGGGGGCAGCACGCGAGGGCGGTTGAGCGCGATGCGAAACGTAGCCGTTTCCTTGAAGACGAGGGTTTTCAGGTGCTGCGCTTCTGGAACGACGATGTGCTCAGCAATACAGACGGTGTGCGGCAAAGGATCGCTGAGGAGCTGAAGCCGTGTCTCTAGGCACAAGCACCAAAGCCTCCCCCCTCGTGGGGGGGGTTGGCGGGGGGCCGGCCGCGTCTGCGGCCGAAGAGGATCCTCTTGTTGCGTCATCTGCCAGCGCAGCTGACGCGCCCCCACCCAACCCTCCCCACAAGGGGGAGGGCTTAAGGTTCCGCAAATTCGCGAAGGGTGCCGGCACGGTCGTGCTCGGCCTGGTGATACTCGATTTGCTGGCCACCACGGCCACGCTTGCTCTTGGGTGGGGACTTTTGAAGAAATGAGATCGAACAAAATTGGCTTTCTCGCTTCCGCGGCTTTTCTTCTCGCGGCAATGCCCGCGCTTGCCGCGCCGCCTGCAAATCCGCAGGCGCTCGAGCAGAGCTTCGACGCGCTCATCAATCCAGCCGAGCAGCAGCAATGGTTGCAGCAGATGTCGTCCGAACCCAACCACGTCGGCTCGCCGCACGACAAGGCCAATGCCGACTTTGAGCTCGCGATGTTCAAGCAATGGGGCTGGGACGCGCATATTGAACGCTTCGACGTCCTCTATCCGACGCCGATCTCCACCACCGTCGAATTGATCGCGCCCGAGCATATCATGCTCGGCGGGCAGGAGCCTCCGGTGCCCGCCGACCCCAGCACCACGCCCGAAAATATCGCCCGCGCTCTCCCGCCTTATGTCGCCTACCAGGGCGACGGCGACGTCACCGCGCCGGTGGTCTACGTCAATTACGGCATGCCCGACGATTATGACGCGCTCGCGCGGCGCGGGATCAGCGTCCAGGGCAAGATCGTCCTCGCGCGCTACGGAGCCGGCTGGCGCGGGCTCAAGCCCAGGCTCGCGCAGGAGCATGGAGCGGTCGGCTGCCTCATCTATTCCGACCCCGCGAACGACGGCTATGCGGGCGCCGATCCCTACCCGCTCGGCGGCGGCCGGCCACCCGCCGGAATCCAGCGCGGCTCGGTCCAGGACATGACCAAATATCCGGGCGACCCGCTGACTCCCGGGATCGGCGCGACCGCGAACGCGCAGCGCCTGACTCGCGAGACCGCGACGACGCTGCTCAAGATCCCGACGCTTCCGATCTCCTACGCCGACGCGTCGAAGATCCTCGCGGCGCTCCAGGGGCCGCTGGTCACCGATAGCGAGCGGGGCGCGCTCGGCCTCGCCTATCACTGGGGCGGCACCGATGCGGTCAAGGTTCATCTCGCGGTCAAGTCGGACTGGTCTTTAAAGCCCATCTATGACGTGATCGCCATGCTTCACGGCTCGGTCTATCCGGACCAATGGGTGGTGCGCGGAAACCACCATGACGGCTGGGTGATGGGCGCCGCCGATCCTCTCACCGGCCAGGTCGCGCTGATGAACGAAGCGCAGGCGCTTGGGGCTCTCTACCGCCAGGGCTGGCGGCCGAAGCGGACCATCGTCTACGCGAGCTGGGACGGCGAGGAGCCGGGGCTTCTGGGCTCGACCGAATGGGCCGAGACCCATGCCGACGAGCTGCAGCGCAAGGCGGTTCTCTACATCAACACCGACAATAACGGCCGCGGCTATCTGTTCGCCGAAGGCAAGGGCGAGCTTGAGGGCCTCGTCACTCAGGCAGCCGCGGCCGTCGCCGACCCGCAGACCGGCGTGCCGGTGCTCGAGCGCGATCGCGCGCGCATCCTCGCCGATCATTACAGCGATGCGGATTCGGTCTCGAAGGCGCAGCTCGACGCGGCGAAAGGCGACGAGATGCCTCTTGGCCCGCTCGGCTCGGGCTCCGACTATTCGTCCTTCGCCCAGCATCTCGGGATCCCCGCCCTGAACCTCGGCTTCGGCGGCGAGGACTTTTCGGGCGGCAGCTATCATTCGCTCTACGACACTTATTATCATGTGATGCACTTCGACGATCCCGGCATGCAGTACGGCGGCGCGCTGTCGAAGCTGGTCGGCCGGGTCGTGATGCACGCCGCCGACAGCGACCGCGTCCCAGCGCATTATTCCGATTTCGCGTCCGAGGTCGCCCGCTATGTCGGAGAGGTGCAGAAGCTCGCCGACGACCAGCGCGAGAAGGACCGCGCGCTCGCCGACCTCCGCCGCGAAGGCGACTTCAAGCTGACCAGCGCGCCCTACGACCCGACCGCTGCCCCGGCCGACAAGGGCGTCACCCCGCTGATCGACATGCTCCCGCTTCAGAATGCGTCGGATCACCTCACCCGCGCCGCCGGCGCCGCCGATGCGGTCCTCGCCGACGAGCAGTCGCTGCCGACCGCGACCCAGGCGCGGATCAACGCCGCGCTCCAGGGCATCGACGAGCTTCTGCTCGACCCGCAGGGCCTACCCGGCCGGCCGTGGTACAGGAGCCTGATCACCGCGCCCGGAACGCTCACCGGCTATGGCGCCAAGACCCTTCCCGGAATCCGCGAGGGGATCGAGCAGCGCCGCTTCGACGACGCCCGCGCCTATGTCGGGCGCACCGCCGCGGTGATCGAGGCCTATGCCGGCCGCCTCGACCAGGTGGCAGCGATGGGCGGCAGGACGAAGCCGTGACCCTGCCCCGCGCGATCGAGCTTGCCGTCGCAGTGCTCATTCTTACCGCCACGGTGGTCCTGTACCGCCGCCGCGACAAGAGCGACGGCTACGGCAGCCAGGGCGCGGTGATCCTGCTCGTCGTCGGCGCGATCGTCGCGATCCACGCGCTCCGTCTGATGGAATATCGCCCGGGCGCGGCCGACGCCGACATGCTGAGGAGCCAGGCGCAGTGAAGATCGCGCTGCCCGCCTGCCTCCACAATGTGTGCGCCGCGACCCAGGCCGGAGCGGCGCACGCCGCCGGAGCGCCGGGCTTCTGGTTCGGCCTGTGGCACGGCTTCATTTTCCCGATCGCCTGGATCGTGTCGCTGTTCACCGACAAGGTCGCGATTTACGCCGTTCCCAACAGCGGCGGCTGGTACGATTTCGGCTTCTTCCTCGGCATCGTCGTCTTCGGAGTCGGCGCGAGAGGCGGCCACCGCGTCGTGGTGCAACGGCGATGACCCTCGCCTTCATCGGCGTCGCTGTGGCGATGCTCGGTCCTGCCTTGACGATGTTCGCCGTCGCCCGCTCCCAGGTCGACGCGGGCAAGCGAACCCTGCTTCGCCTGTCCGGTGCGCTGTTCGTGCTCGCGGCTCTGGTGTTCCTTTTCGCCGCCTTCGTGGGGTCCGGCCGGTGATGCTTCACGGAAACGCCGTCTTCCTCTGGCCGCTGTTCGGCTTCTTCCTGCTATGCGCTTTGCTCTCGCTGCGCGAAGCCGCCAACCCCGAGCGCACTATCGCGGAGCGCGGCGACGGAGTCGAGGACGAGCCGCTTCCGCGCCCGAACCCCAGCAGCACCTACGCCGCTTACCGCGCGCAGCAGGACGATCCCGCGCGGATCGCTCGCTCCGCCCGCCGGCGAGCGATCCTCTTCGGCCTGCTCGCCGCAGCCACCCTCGCCTATGTTCTGGTGAGGCGTTGATGGGCGGCTATCGCGAACACAGCTTCGACCCGAACGCCGGCGGCGAATACGGCCCACCGCTGCGCCCGTTCAACAAGTGGCAGGGGCTCGGCGTCGGCGTCGGCGTCCTTGGCGCACTGGTCATCGCCGCCGAGATCGCGAGCAGGGTCGGCTGGTTCCCACTGAAGCACGACACCGTCCTCGCGGGCACGAGCCTGCTCCTCGTCGGCTCCATGCTCGTCAACAGCCGCCGGCAGCCGGGCGGCCTCACATCCGAGACGAGCCGCAAGCGCATGGTCATCGTCGCCGTCGCCCTGATGGTGCTCGGCGCCGCCCTCCTCACCATATTCGTTCTCAAAGGAGCCGGCAGTTGAGCAGCGGGACGATCCTCCTCCTTGTTATCTCGGCCGTCACCCTCGCCGACATGCTTTTCGCAATGTACTTCCGCAGCCTCGCCGATCGCGTCGAGAGTGGGGAAACGGTGTCCCGGAACATCGAGCCGACCCGCGCTCGCAAAACCGCGACCCTGATACTTATCAACGCACCGATCATCTGGGTGATCGTCGCACTCATTTCCTTCGGCGTGATCCCGAGCGGGATCGACCCCGTCAAATTCTAGTGGAGTAACGCTGATGCCCCTCCTCGTCGCCAGCAAGCAGTACAAGCCCTTCGAATACCCCTGGGCGTTCGAATATTGGAAGCGCCAGCAGCAGATCCACTGGATGCCCGAGGAGGTGCCGCTGGGCGAGGATTGCCGCGACTGGGCGCAGAAGCTGCACGAGACCGAGCGCAGCCTTCTGACCCAGATCTTCCGCTTCTTCACCCAGGCCGACGTCGAAGTGCAGGATTGCTACCACGACAAATACGGCCGCGTGTTCAAGCCGACCGAGATCAAGATGATGCTGACCGCTTTCTCCAACATGGAGACGGTGCACATCGCCGCCTACAGCCACCTCCTCGATACGATCGGCATGCCCGAGAGCGAATATTCGGCCTTCCTCCAGTACAAGGAGATGAAGGACAAGCACGATTACCTTCAGCAGTTCGGCGTCGATACCGACGAGGACATCGCCAAGACGCTCGCCATGTTCGGCGGCTTCACCGAGGGGCTTCAGCTCTTCGCCAGCTTCGCCATGCTGATGAACTTCCCGCGCTTCAACAAAATGAAGGGCATGGGCCAGATCATCAGCTGGAGCGTCCGCGACGAGAGCCTCCACTGCGAAGGCATCATCAAGCTCTTCCACACCTTCGTGAAGGAGCGCGACTGCCTGACCAAGCAGGTCAAGGAGGAGATCCTCGATTGCTGCCAGAAGACGGTCCGGCTCGAGGACGCGTTCATCGATCTCGCGTTCGAGATGGGGCCGGTCCACGGCATGACCGCCAAGGAGATCAAGAAGTACATCCGCTACATC
>DASUIB010000059.1:0-2529 GCA_036273235.1 Sphingomicrobium sp.
CGGAAACCGAGGAAGCGGCCGCGCTCGTCGAAGATCGGATTACCCGACAGCGACCAGTGCACGTCCTCCTCGCTCGCCGGACGAACCACGACGTCGGAGAAGGGGAAACGGGCGGAAAGGTGGAAACCGAGGGTCCTGCGCTCCTCCGCGGACTCGGACGCCTGGTCGACCGACAACAGATCGGTGAACTGGCGGCCGAGCAGCGCCTCCGGGTCGGATTGGAAATCTTCCGCGAGCTGCTGCGACACATAGGAAAGGGTACCGAGCGAATCGGTCTCCCAGAACCAGCCCCGCCCGCTGTTTTCGAACTCGTCGACGAAGTTCAGCGCCTTCTTCGCCTGCCATTCGAGGGCGAGGCGCCGCCGGCCTGCGGCGACGCTCTCCTGAGTCACCGCGACGCTGTAGACGACCATCAGCAGTGAGAGCGCATCGATTGCGAAGGTCACCAGCGGATTGGTTGAGAAGAGCGCGGTCTCGACGATCGCGACAAAGGCGCTGATCACCGCCATCGGCGGGGAGACGATCGAGACGATCGACCTGATGAAGAATGCGCTGACCATCGCAACAGTCGCGAAACCGGCATCGCGCAGATTGAGATCATGGACGCCGGCGCTGGAGACCATCCACAGCACGCCGGTGAGCCCGATATAGCCGCACATCAGCCGAGTGACGGTGTGAGGAGCCATCTGGATGCGCCGCCAGCCGATCATCACCAGGCCGGCAATCACGTCGGTAACCAGTGACGCGCCGAGCGGAGCCATCACGGTCCCAAGCTTGCCCCAGCTGGCGGACGGGTGGTCCTGGAATACCAACGTCGCGGTGATGATGAGATGGCCGGCGAGCAGCAGCCAGGGAGCGAAAGCCCAGCCGCTGACCCGGCGCTCGGCGAGCGTCAAGTCGTTGCTCGCGTCATGATCGCGGACGTCGAACAGGAGAACCTCGCGCGCGGAGGCACGCGCGGCGGACGGCAACTCTAACTCCGGCGATTTGCCGAACAACGTCCGACGCATGGTCCCACCTGTAGCGGACATGCAACGCGCCCGCTCCGCACCCTTAACTTTCGCCAGTTAAAGGTAGAGCGAAGGAACGAGGTTAGCTGAAGCTTAAGTCTTTATTCGGGAAGGAAATCCGGAACCGACAAATAGCGTTCGCCGGTGTCGTAATTGAACCCGAGCACCCGCGGATGATCGCCGAGCTCGGGCAGCTTCTGCTCGATCGCGGCCAGCGTCGCACCCGACGAGATGCCGACCAGCATTCCTTCCTCGCGTGCGGCGCGGCGCGCCATCTCCTTCGCGTCCGCCGCCTCGACGTCGATGATGCCGTCGAGGAGCGAAGTGTCGAGAATGCTGGGGACGAAATTGGCGCCAAGGCCCTGGATCGGGTGCGGGCCGGGTTTTCCGCCGCTCAGGATCGGCGACGCGGCGGGTTCGACCGCGAAGACCTTGAGGTTCGGCCATTCCTTCTTGAGCACTTGCGCGGCCGCGGTGATGTGGCCGCCCGTGCCGACGCCGGTGATGATCGTGTCGGGCGGCGCGTCGGCGAAGTCGCGAAGCACCTCCTGCGCCGTCGTCCTGCGATGAACCTCGACGTTGGCCGGATTGTCGAATTGCTGCGGCATCCAGCCGTCCGGTGTCTGCTCGACCAGCTCGCGCGCCCGGTCGACCGCGCCCGACATGCCCTTTTCCTTCGCGGTCAGGTCGAACTTGGCGCCGTACGCCAGCATCAGCCGGCGCCGCTCGAGGCTCATGCTCTCGGGCATGACGAGGATCAATTTGTAGCCCTTGACCGCCACGACCATGGCGAGACCGATCCCGGTATTGCCCGACGTCGGTTCGATGATGGTGCCGCCTGGCTTGAGAGCGCCGCTCCGCTCGGCATCCTCGACCATCGCAAGCGCGATCCGATCCTTGATCGAGCCGCCCGGATTCGCCCGCTCCTGCTTGATCCAGACTTCCGCGCGGTCGCCGAACAGGCGGTTGATCCGAACGATCGGGGTGTTGCCGATCGTCTCGAGGATATTGGCGGCTTTCATGCGCGGCTCTCCTTGGATTGAGCACCGCGCAAATCGGGAGGGTCGAAGCTTTTTGCAAGGCGCAGCTCGGGAAACCACCACGCCCACAACAACACTATTGCGATCGCCCCGAACCCGCCCGCGATCACCGCCGGCACCGGCCCGATCACCGCGCCCAAAAAGCCGGACTCGGTCTCGCCCAGCTCGTTCGATGCCGAGATGAAAAGGGACGAGACCGCGCCCACCCGGCCGCGCATCTCGTCGGGCGTGTAGAGCTGGATCAGCGACTGCCGGACGTAGACCGAGAACATGTCGGCCGCGCCAAGCAGCGCGAGGCAGGCGAGGGAGAGCGGCATCGAGCGCGAGAGGCCGAAGATGATCGTCGCGCCGCCGAACACCGCGACCGCGACAAGCATCTTTACGCCGACATTGTGCTTCAGCGGCCGCGCCGAGAAGAAAGCCGCCGTCAGCGTCGCTCCAACCGCGGGCGCCGCGCGCAAGTGGCCAAGCCCTTCGGG
>DASUIB010000060.1:0-3391 GCA_036273235.1 Sphingomicrobium sp.
TCCCCACGCGGTCGCCTTCGCCGAAGAGGTCCGCGACGTCCGCCCGCTCGCCAAATCGTCGGAGCGGCAGGACCGGCTGGCTGATCTCGACACGTCGGTGTTCGACGAGTTCCGCAAGGAGAATGCGAAGCGCTTCCGCGGATTCGAGGCCCCGCTCAAGAATATCGAGGCGGTCCGGGCCGCTTGCGAGAAGCCCTACAGCGAGGGCGTGATCGAAGAACGCAAGCTGTTCATGGAGCTGATGGGCGGCGAGCAATCCGCCGCGCAGCGCTATTTCTTCTTCGCTGAGCGCAAGGCCAACAAGATCGAGGGCCTTCCGGAAGGGAGTGAGCCGCGTCCGGTCCACAAGGTCGGGGTGATCGGTGCGGGCACCATGGGCGGCGGAATTTCGATGAACTTCCTCTCGGCCGGAATTCCGGTGACAATCGTCGAAATGGGTCAAGAGGCGCTCGATCGCGGCGCCGGCGTCATGCGCAAGAATTACGAAGCCAGCGCGGCAAAGGGCAAGCTCACGCCCGAGCAGGTCGAACGCGCGATGGGCTACCTCCAGCCGACGCTCGACTTCGCAGCGCTCGCGGACTGCGACCTCATCATCGAGGCGGTGTACGAAAATATGGACGTGAAGAAAGAGGTGTTCGCCCGCCTCGACAAGATCGCCAGGCCGGGCGCAATCCTCGCCTCCAACACCTCGTACCTCGACATCAACGAGATCGGGGCGAGCATCTCGCGCCCCGAGGACGTGGTCGGAATGCACTTCTTCTCGCCCGCGAACGTCATGAAGCTGCTCGAGGTGGTCCGCGGCGACAAGACCGCGCCCGACGTGCTCCTGACCGCGATGACGCTCGGCAAGAAGGTCAGGAAGGTGCCCGTGGTTGCGGGCGTCTGCCACGGCTTCATCGGCAACCGAATGCTGATGCCGCGCCAGATCGAAGCGACCAAGCTCCTTCTCGAAGGCGCTGCGCCGGAACAGGTCGACCGGGTGCACGTCGAGTTCGGAATGCAGATGGGCCCGTTCCAGATGGCCGACCTCGCCGGAGTCGACATCGGCTGGCACCGCGACCCGAGCCGCATCGAAAATGTCCGCGACGCGCTCTGCGCGATCGACCGCTGGGGTCAGAAGAAAGGCGCGGGCTTCTACGATTATGACGAGAAGCGCCGGCCCAGCCCGTCGCCCGTCGTCCAGCAGATCATCGAGGATTTCGCGAGGCAGAAGGGCATTGAGCGCCGCGACATCAGCGACGAAGAGATCGTCGAGCGCACGCTCTACACGATGGTCAACGAGGGCGCGAAGATCCTCGAAGAGCATATCGCCCAGCGCGCGTCCGATATCGATGTCGTGTGGGTCTACGGCTACGGCTGGCCGGTCTATCGCGGCGGTCCGATGTTCTGGGCGGATACGGTCGGTCTCGACAAGATCGTCGATGGCCTGAAGCGCCAGGAAGAGCGGATGAAACCGGAGTTCAGCTTCTCGAAGCTGCTGCTCGACAAGGCCGCGAACGGGGAGAAGTTCACCCGCTGACGGGAACTTTGAGGATGTGAAACGCATCTAACCATGACCCCACCGCAGGAGAGGGTTCATGGCGAGCGTTCCCGAAGCCGTCCCGCAAAATCCCGTTCACCGCTATTCGAACGGCGCCGTTGCTTTCCACTGGATTGCGGCAGCGCTGGTGCTCACCCAGGTCGTGATCGGCTTTACCTTCGCCGAGTTCATGAACGACGGACCGGCCAAGGCGCAGCTGTTCACCTGGCACAAGACACTCGGAGCGGTGATCCTGTTGTTGACGATTGCTCGACTCATTTACCGGCTGAAGAATCCTCCTCCGCCGTTCCCGCCGGAACTCCCCCGCTGGGAACGCATCGCGGCGGTCTGGAATCACCGGCTGTTTTATTTCCTGTTGATCGTGCTCCCGCTGACCGGCCTCATCGCCGTTTCGGGTCATGCCAAGACCTGGTTCACGCCTCTGATCGGCGGCATTCCGCTTCCGGTGGTCCCGGGCATTTCACCGGACATGGGCGAAACTTCGGGTGACGTGCACGTCGTGCTGGTGTTCACGACCATCGCGCTGCTTCTGCTCCACGTCGCTGCAGCGCTAAAACAGCAATTCTTCGACAGCACGCGGCAGGTTTCCGGGCGCATGCCGCCGTTCCAGCCCAAGTCGGGCGAGACGCCGGTACCGCAGCAGAGCTAGCGGGCTGCGGGTCGTTCGACCTCGAGAAGGCTGAGCATCGCCAGCGCGACGGCGGCAATCATTGCACTGGTGATGAAGGTGGCAGACGCGCCTTCGCGGTCCCACAGCCAGCCGGCGCCGAGGCTGGCGAACAGTGCGCCGATGCCGTTGACGAACCAGAAGGCCCCGAAGCTGGTGGCACGGAGGTTATCAGGAGCGCTGTCAGCGATCATCCGCGAGAAGATTCCCTGCGTCAGCGCCATGTGCGCTCCCCACAGGACCGCGCCGAGGACAAGACCCGCGAAGCTGGCAGTTTCCGCAAGCACCAGATTTCCGGCGATCAAGACTGCCATTCCAGCCATGAGAATCGTGCGCGGGCTCATTCGGTCGCTGAGCGCGCCGGCGGGGTAGGCAAGCACGACGTAGGCAAGATTGAAGATCGCCAACGTGATTGGCGACATCTTCTCCGTCAGGCCGATGTCGATCCCCTTGAGAATCAGGAACCCCTCCGAAAAGCGCGCCAATGCGAATAGGAAGCCGACCTGCAGCAGGCGCTTCGTGGCTTTGTCGAGCTGGCGGAAGCCAGCGAAGACCGGCGATTTCTTGAGAAGCGGAAGATGCTGCTCCGGCTCGCGGAGCGCCAGCCATGCCAGCAGAAATGAAATCCCCGCCGGGATGATCGCAACCCAGAAGACCTTGCGGATGTCGCTCGCAAACCAGGCCATCAGCCCGATCGCGGCGAGCGGCGCGAGCAATGCGCCGCAGGTGTCGAGCGTTTGTCTCAACCCGAATGCCCGGCCGCGAATCTCGGGCGGAGTCTCGTCGGCGAGCATTGCGTCCCTCGGCGCACCACGAATGCCCTTCCCGATCCGGTCCGCGAAGCGGGCGAGGAGGAGGGTCGGGAGTCCCGCGGCGAGCGGGAAGAGCGGCTTGGACAAAGCGGCAAGGCCGTAACCGCCCATAACCCATGGCTTACGCTTGAGGCTCCTGTCCGACAGCCGGCCAGAGAACAGCTTCGCGAAATTAGCGGTTGCTTCGGCCACCCCGTCGACCGCGCCGAGCGCCGTGACTGGCAACCCCAAAACCATCGTGACGAATGCCGGCAGGAGCGCGTGATAGATCTCGCTCGACAGGTCCATGAACAGGCTGACGAACCCGAGAATCCAGACGCTGCGCGGAAGGGAGGGGCGCTGACTCATCCGCGCCTCTTCGCGATGCGACGA
>DASUIB010000061.1:0-2432 GCA_036273235.1 Sphingomicrobium sp.
CGAAGAAGCGGAATTGAAGGCGCGTATCCTCCAGCCGCCGACATTGTCCAACCCAAGACCGACGCGACGCGACGAAACTACATCGCTCCCGCCAGACGGCGATTGGGCCGGTGCGGTTGTGCCGCCGCCCGCAGCGACCGCCACCGAAGATCCCGCCAACGCTGGCATCCGGCGCGAACCGGAATTGCCGGAGCATGAGGAGATTCTGCCGGAGTCGAAGGCGCCCGTTCAGGAATTCGAGCCGATGGACGAGGAGCCCGACGACGAAGTCCAGCGCCAGCGCATCATGCAGCGCACGTTTGGAGCTGTCGCCCGCCAGGTCTCGCTCGATCCCGGCGATGACATGCAGATGTGACGGCCATGCGGACCAAGCACACCTTCCGCCTTCCGCCGGACCTCGCGGCCCAGCTTGCGGACTATGCCGCCCGCAAGCGCGTGCCGCAGGCCCTTGTCGTCGAAGCGGCACTTGCCTCGCATCTGTCGCCCGATGGCGCCGACCGCTTGGAGGCCGCGCTCGCGAGACGGCTCGACCGTATGACGCGACAGATGGAAATGATCGGGCGGCACGTCACCATTTCGAACGAGGCACTGGCAGTCTTCGTGCGCTTCTGGCTGACCAGCACGCCGGCTTTGCCCGACACCGCGCTTGCCGCCGCCCAAACCAAAGGGCGCGAGCGCTATGACGGCTTCGTCGAGGCGCTTGGCCGAAGGCTCGCACGCGGTCGCAAGCTTGCCGACGAGGTGAGCCAGGATATCGCACCTGGGTCCGAACAAGGCCGGGCCGACAAGAGCTCCTGACGGCCAGTCGTCCCGGCCACCTGTCTTTCTATCCCAGAGCCCTCCTGCCTCATCATCGTTGTTGCGGAGTCCCATTTCCGGCTCTTTCTAATCAACCCCGCTGACATCCGCCTCTGAGTTGAGGCGACCTTGCGGGGCTCATGTGACGACAATCTCCCTCCGGTCTGAAGCTTTCGCCCGCGGCGCGCGCATGCTGCGCACCGCGCTCGGGCCGGCGATCTCTGCCTATCTCGAAGATCCCAGCATCGTCGAGGTGATGCTCAATCCCGATGGTCGATTATGGATCGACCGGTTGTCGGGAGGCCTCGAGGACACCGGCTGTCGCATCACGCCAGCGGACGCTGAGCGCATCGTGCGCCTCGTTGCGCATCATGTGGGCGTCGAAGTGCATGCCAACAGCCCGCGCGTTTCGGCGGAGCTGCCGGAAAGCGGTGAACGGTTCGAGGGATTGATGCCGCCGGTGGTGGCGGCCCCGTGCTTCGCCATCCGGCGTCCGGCCGTCGCCGTGTTCACGCTCAACGACTATGTCGGCTCCGGCATCATGTCGGCGGCGCAGGCTGAGCTGCTGCGCATCGCGGTGCACGAACGCAAGAACGTGCTCGTCGCCGGTGGCACCTCCACAGGCAAGACCACCCTGGTCAACGCCCTCCTCGCAGAGGTCGCGAAGACCGGCGACCGCGTCGTCCTCATCGAGGACACACGCGAGCTACAATGCGCAGCGCCGAACCTCGTCGCGCTTCGCACCAAAGATGGCGCGGCGTCACTCTCCGATCTCGTCCGTTCGTCGCTGCGTCTCCGCCCGGACCGCATTCCCATCGGCGAGGTGCGCGGCGCGGAGGCGCTCGACCTCTTGAAAGCATGGGGCACTGGCCATCCCGGCGGCGTCGGGACATTGCACGCCGGATCCGCGATCGGCGCGCTGCGCCGTCTCGAACAGCTCATCCAGGAGGCCGTGGTCACGGTCCCGCGGGCCCTTATCGCCGAAACGATCGATCTCATCGCGGTCCTCGCCGGCCGCGGCTCCGCGCGCCGGCTCGCCGAGCTGGCGGTGGTGAAGGGCCTTGGCCCGACCGGCGACTACGTCCTCACCCCCGCAGGAGACTCGTGATGCTGCTCAATCGTGCTCGCCGTGCGTTCGCCATGGCTTCGGCCTTCATCTTCGTCGCGCTTGCGACCGCCCCGGCCTACGCCGCCGGCTCCAACATGCCCTGGGAGCAGCCGCTGACCCAGATCCTGGATTCGATCCAGGGCCCCGTCGCCAAGGTCGTTTCGGTGATCATCATCATCGTCACCGGCCTGACCTTGGCCTTCGGTGAGACGTCTGGCGGGTTTCGGCGGCTGATCCAGATCGTCTTCGGTCTCTCGATCGCCTTCGCCGCGTCGAGCTTCTTCCTGACTTTCTTCCAGTTCGGCGGCGGAGCGCTGGTGTGATGGAGCACGATGCGGCCATCCCCGGCTTCTACGCGCCTGTTCATCGCGCGCTGACCGAACCGATCCTGCTCGGCGGCGCGCCGCGCGCGGTCGCGATCGTCAACGGCACACTAGCGGCCGCCGTCGGCCTGGGTCTTCGCTTGTGGATCGTCGGCGGGGCGATCTGGTTGCTCGGCCACCTCGCCGCCGTGTGGGCCGCGAAG
>DASUIB010000062.1:0-5216 GCA_036273235.1 Sphingomicrobium sp.
TCCGCTGCAGCCGGTGCCGTTCAGCCACAAGCATCACGCGGGCGACCTCGGCATCGACTGCCGCTATTGCCACTCGACGGTCGAGACGAGCGCCAACGCGGGCTTTCCCGCGACCCACGTCTGCATGACCTGCCATTCGCAAATCTGGACCAACGCGGCGATCCTTGCGCCGGTCCGCGAGAGCCTTGCCGAGAACCGATCGCTCGACTGGCAGCGCGTCGCTCGGGTGCCCGACTATGTCTATTTCCGGCACGACATCCACATCGCCAAGGGGATCGCCTGCGTCGAGTGCCACGGGCGTATCGACCAGATGCCGCTGACCTATCGAGCCAAGGCGTTCGAGATGAAGTTCTGCCTCGATTGCCACCGCAATCCCGAGCCCCACCTGAGGCCGCGTGACCAGGTCTATAATTTCGAGTGGAAGCCTCCGCCCGATCATGCGGCGCTCGGCCCCAAGCTGATGGCCGAATATCACATCAAGTCGTCGGCCGAATTGACCTCATGCGGGACGTGCCACCGATGAGCGGCCGCCGCATCTGGCGTTCCCTCGAGGAGTATCAGGGAAGCGACGCGTTCGGCGACATGCTGAAGGCCGAGTTCCCGTCGCTGTTCGAGCTTTGGCAGGTCGACCGGCGCGAGCTGTTGCGGGTCATGGGCGCATCGCTCGCGCTCGCGGGGATGACCGCATGCAAGCCGGTGCGCTCCGACAGTGTGGTGCCATTCGTCAACCGGCCGCAGGGCTTCCTCGAAGGCCGCGTCGATCATTATGCGACCGCAGTCCTGATCGACGGCTACGCACAGCCGGTGCTCGCGACCACCTCCGCCGGCCGCCCGATCAAGCTCGACGGCAACCCCGAGCATCCGGCGTTCCGCGGCGGAAGCACCGCGTTCACGCAAGCGGCCATCCTCGATCTTTACGACCCCGACCGGAGCCAGGCGCCGCTCGCCGGACGACATCCGGCGAGCTGGGCCGATTTCGACGGGCAGATGGCACGGTGGCGGACAGCTTGGCGCGCAAACAAGGGCGCGGGGCTTCGGCTGCTGATCGGCCCAACAACGTCGCCGACCCTGCTCCGCCAGGTCGACGAGCTTCGGGCCGGGCTTGCACTGGCGCGCGTGCATCTCTTCGATCCGCTCACCGGGTACAGGGGAGAGCCACCGCCCCTGCTCGAGCCGCGGTTCGAAAAGGCGCAGGTCATCGTCAGCCTCGACGACGATTTTCTCGGGCCCGGACCGATGCAGGCGATCAACGGCCGCGCCTGGGGCGCGACTCACGGCGATGGTCCCGATCAAGCCCGACAGCGGTTGTTCGCCGCCGAGACGACGCCGGGTCTGGCCGGCGCCAAGGCCGACCGGCGGCTGGCGATCCCGCCGTCGCGGCTGCCGATGCTGGCGCAAGCGGTCGCCGCTGCAGCGGGCACATCCAGTGCGCAAGCGGACCTGACGGCGCCCGAGCTTGCCTGGGCCAAGCGAGCGGGGCGCGCGCTTGTGTCGGCTCGCGGCCGGTCGGTGCTGACGGTCGGCGCGCATTGTCCGGGGCACCTGCACGCGCTCGCACTCAAGGTGAACCAGGCGCTCGGCAATGTCGGCAAGACCTGCGACCTTGCACCCCAGCTCGGCTTCGTTCCGGGGCAGGGCGAAACCTTCCTCGACCTCGCCCGAGACATGGCCGCGGGGCAGGTGTCGGCGCTCTTCGTGCTCGACGCCAACCCGGTCTACGCATCGCCGGGCGAGATCGACTTCGCGGAGCTGTACAAGAAAGTGCCGGTGCGGGTGCACGCCGGCACGCATGTCGACGAGACCGCCGCCCGAAGCAGCTGGCATTTGCCGCTGTCGCATTTGCTCGAGGAATGGAGCGACGCGCGGTCACCCGACGGACTCGCGACGATCATCCAGCCGGTGGTCCAGCCGCTCTATGACACGCGCTCGCTGCACAGTATCGTCGCGTTGCTGACCGCCGACACGCCCCCGTACGCTCAGGACGTTGTGAAGCAGACCTGGGCCGCACAGCTCGGCGACCCGCAGGCATGGAACAACGCGCTGAAGCTCGGCTTCGTGCAAACGCCGCAGGCGGCGCCGGCGCAGCCGATTGCCCCGGCCGCGCCAACCGCGGCCGAGACGGTGCCGAACGGGGCAGTCGAAATCGTCTTTCGGCCCGACCCGACGATCCGTGATGGGACCTTCGCCCATAACGCCTGGCTTCAGGAGCTTCCCAAGCCTTTGTTCAAGACGGTCTGGGACAATGTCGTCGCGATCAGCCCGGCGCTCGCGCGCGAGATGCAGGTCGATACCGCCGATGTTGTGCGGGTGGAAAGCGCCGGACGGGCGGTCGAAGGACCCGCGTGGATCCTTCCCGGCCAGCCGGACCGGGTGGTGACGCTGTTTCTCGGCTACGGACGGACGCGCGCCGGGCGCGTGGGTACAGGCATCGGCTACGACGCCTATCGCATGCGCACCGCCGCAGCGCCATGGAGCGCGATTGGCAAGATCGCGAAGACCGGCCGCCAGATGATCCTCGCGACGACTCAGGAGCATCACCTTCTCGAGGCGGAAGGCGAAGGGTTGGTTCGCACTGTGACGCCGCAGCATCCCACCGCGGCGCGCGAACAGGACCGCAACCAGGACACGCTCTACGATCCGTGGCCGCAGGAAACGCCGGCCTGGGGCATGGTCATCGACCTCGACCGCTGCATTGGCTGTAACGCCTGCGTCGCCGCCTGCCAGGCCGAGAACAATGTGCCGGTGGTCGGCAAGGATCAGGTGCACCGCGGCCGCGAGATGCACTGGCTGCGGGTGGATCGCTATTACGCCGGCACTCCGGAAGAGCCCGACACGATGTTCCAGCCGGTGCCGTGCATGCATTGCGAGCAGGCGCCGTGCGAAATGGGCTGCCCGGTCCACGCGACGGTGCACAGCCCCGAGGGGCTCAACCTGATGGTCTACAACCGCTGCATCGGGACTCGGACCTGCTCGAGCTACTGCCCGTACAAGGTGCGGCGGTTCAACTGGTTCGACTACACCAGCGCCGAGCCCGAAAGCATCGCCATGCAGCGCAACCCGGATGTCACGGTGCGCGGCCGCGGAGTCATGGAAAAATGCACCTACTGCATCCAGCGGATCGAAGGCGCGAAGGTGCAGGCCGACATCGAGAACCGGGCGGTGCGCGAGGGTGAGATCAAGACCGCATGCCAGCAGGCCTGCCCCGCCGAGGCGATCAGCTTCGGCAATCTCGCCGACCGCCGAAGCGCAGTCCGCAAGCAGCGCTCGAGCCCGCGCAATTACGCGTTGCTTGCGGAGCTCGGGACCCGCCCACGCACGACTTATCTCGCGCGCGTCCGCGACGACGAGGACGGCGATGGCGAGTAGGACCCCAACCCTCCCGCTCGACCAGTCGCTTGGCGACATCACCCGTGAGGTTGGCCGCGTTCCGCTGCAATTTCCGGCGCGCGTGCCGTGGCTGATCGCGATGATCATCAGCCTCGCGCTGCTGGCGCTGTTCCTCGCCTCGGTGACGTGGCTCTTCACCTGGGGAGTCGGCATCTGGGGCCTCGACATCCCGGTGAACTGGGCGTTCGCGATCCACCTCTATGTCTGGTGGCTAGGGCTCGGCCACGCGGGCACGCTCATCTCGGCGATGCTCCTGCTGATGGGGCAGGACTGGCGCAACAGCCTCAACCGCTTCGCCGAGGCGATGACTTTGTGCGCGGTGATCTGCGCGGGAATCGAGCCGATCATCCATTTGGGCCGCCCCTGGTTCGTCTACTGGATGTTCCCATACCCCGCGACGATGGGCGTCTGGCCGCAGTTCCGGAGCCCGCTCGAATGGGACATCTGGGCGGTTCTCACTTACCTGACCGTCTCCTTCTTCTTCTGGTACATCGGGCTGATCCCCGACCTCGCCACGGTGCGCGATCGCGCGAAGAGCCGCGGCTGGCAGGTCTTCTTCGGGATTTTCGCGCTCGGATGGCGCGGATCGGCGCGGCACTGGGCGCGGTGGCGGCGCTGCTACGTCACGGTTGCGGCAATCGCCGTGCCGCTGGTCGTCTCGGTGCACAGCGAAGTCTCGCTGCTGTTCGCGTCGAGCCAGATCCCCGGTTGGCATTCAACGATCTTCCCGCCCTATTTCGTGCTCGGCGCCGCCTTCTCGGGATTTGCGATGGTGGCGATGATCGCGATCGTCATGCGCCACACTTTCCAGCTCGGGCGCCTCGTCACCGCGCGCCACCTCGACGTCCTCGCCAAGGTGCTCCTCGCGAGCGGGCTGATGACCGCCTACGGTTATGTCTTCGAAGTGTTCGACGGCTTTTACTCGGGCGACGTCCACGAAATCGCGACTATCCACGATCGCTTCTTCGGCATCTACGCCTGGGCCTATTGGGGGGCGGTCTTCTTCAACTTCGTTCCGCTGCAGGGACTGTGGCTCCGGGGCGTTCGGCGGAGCCCGGTGCTTTTGTTCCTGATCGGGACCTCGGTCGTGATCGGCATGTGGCTGGAGCGCTACATGATCCTCGTCACCAGCCTGTACAAGGATTTCCTGCCCTCCTCGTTCGGCCATTACACGCCGACCTTCTGGGACTGGAGCACTTATATCGGGATGATCGGCCTGTTCATGACACCGTTCCTTCTGTTCGTTCGCTACATCCCGTCGATTTCGATCTTCGAGGACAAGGAAGTGCTCGAGCGCGAGGAAGCCGAGGCTCGCGCATGAGCGAACCGCTCCTCGGGCTGCTCGCCGAATTCGGCAGCGAAGGCGCGCTCGTCGAAGCGGTCAAGCGCACGCGCAAAGCCGGCTTCCGCTGCATCGACACTTTCACGCCTTACCCGATCGAGGGCATGGCCGAGTTGATCGACTTCCATGACCACCGGATCGGCTGGCTGAGCGTGATCGGCGGCCTCGTTGGCTTCTTCGGGATGCTCGCGCTGCAGCTGTTCGTGAACGTCGATTATCCAGTCGAGGTCGGCGGTCGGCCGATTTATGCCTACCCGGCGTTCTTCGTCGTCGATTTCGAGATCATGATTCTCTGCTCGGTGCTGTTTCCGGTAATCGGAATGCTCGTGCTGAACGGCCTTCCGAAGCTTCACCATCCGCTGTTCGGCACCGCGCGGTTCGGCCTCGCGTCGAACGACCGATTCTTCCTCTACATTGATGCCGACGACACACGCTTCGATCCGGAAGCTACCCGGACTTTCCTCGGGTCGCTCGGCGCGTGGACCGT
>DASUIB010000063.1:0-17447 GCA_036273235.1 Sphingomicrobium sp.
GACACGCTCCGGTCTTTCACGCGCGAGCTCGTGGTGAAGATGGAGCAGGACCTCGGGACGACCCTCGACTGGGTCGCGGTCGATCATTTCGACACCGGGCACCCGCACACGCACCTGCTTGTGCGCGGCGTCACCGAGGACGGGAAGGTGCTCAACATCGCCGGCGACTATATCGCCCGCGGAATCCGCGGCCGCGGGTCGGAGATCATGACCGAGTGGCTCGGGCCGCAAAGCGAGCTCGAGGTGCGCGAGCAGCTCGGTCAGGAGATCCGCGCGGAGCGCCTGACCAAGCTCGACCGCGACATTCTTGCCAGAGCCGATGATCAAGTCGTCGATTTGCGGCGGCCTCCCCGATGGGATGGGGACGGCTCCTACCAGCAGCTTCTGGTTGCTCGAACTCGGGAGCTGGAGCGGATGGGCCTGGCCGAGCGCGAGGGGCCGCTCGCCTGGCGCCTGGCGCCGGCCATCGAGGAGACGCTGACCGATCTCGGTCGGCGCGGCGACATCATCCGGACAATGCACCGGGTGATGACCGCGGCGAAGCTGGACCGTCGTCCTGAGCTGTACGTCATCGACCGGGAGCGGGACTTAGCTCCCGTCGTGGGAAAGGTGGTCTATCGCGGCGCCGCCGGCGATCACCACGATCGGCGCTTCCTAGTCGTCGATGGCGTCGAGGGGCGCACCCATTATGTCGAGGTCGGAAGGAGCGCAGAGGAAAGCCCGGCCGACAGCGTCGTTCGTATCGACCAGCGGGAGGCCGGGCTCAGGAAGGCGGACCGGACCATCGACGAGATCGCCCGTGCGAACGGCGGCCTCTACAGCGAGGAGGTCCATCGTTGGCGCGACCCAACGGCGACCGAGGAATATATCGAGGCGCATGTCCGCAGGCTCGAAGCCCTCAGGCGCGGGGGCGTTGCCGTCGAGCGGTTCACGAACCGCGAATGGTCGGTGCCGCCGGACTATCTCGACCAGGTGCTCGAGCATGAACAGCATGTTGCCCGCGCATCACCGGTCCGCATTCAGCTGCTTGCAACGCAGGCGCTGGAACAGGAAGCCACCGCTTATGCTCCGAGCTGGCTCGACCGGCAGCTGCGTCAGCAGGAGCCGGTGGAGATCGCCAACCATGGTTATGGAGCGGAGGTGCGCGACGCGATGTACCGCCGCCAGCAATGGCTCATCGAGCAGAGGCTGGCAGAGCAGCGAGGCGACCAGATCCTCTACCGTTCCGACATGGATGAGAGGCTGAGGCGAGCCGAGCTCAGGGTCGTCGCAGCGCGGCTCAGCAAGGAGCTCGGACTGGACTTCAAGGAACCGGGGCCCGGCGAACGGATCTCCGGCGTCGTGCGCAGCCGCGTCAATTTGAACTCCGGCAGCTTCGCGGTGGTCGAGAACTCGCGCGAGTTTACGCTCGTGCCCTGGCGACCGGTGCTGGAGCGGCAGCTTGGTCGTGAAGTCTCGGGCATCCTGCGCAGCTCCGGATCGATCAGCTGGACCTTCGGTCGGGAGCGAGGGCCCGAGATCGGAATGTAAGTGGTCGACGTCGTTGAGATGCTGTTCGGTGCGCCGGAAAGGCAGTCGCAGCCCGTCTCCGGCCTCAGTATGATTTGATCGTACTTCCGACGACGGCAGGGCTGCACGTGAAGACGCAGAAGGTCCGGCATCAGCTCTTCCTGACCAAGGAGCTGAGCGCGCGTTTGGATCGCATTGCCACCGGGACAGGGCGTGCTCGATCAGAGCTGCTCGTGGAAGCGCTCGAAGCCTGGCTGAACCGCCGCAATCCCGCTGCAGCGGAGGAGGCGCTTGGAGCGCGGCTTACGCGGTTCGAGCGTCACGTTGAAGCCGTGCGGCGTCAGCAGGGTCTTCAGTGGGAGGTGCTGGGGCGATTGCTGCGACACCAGCTCCTGACTTCAGCGGCATTGCCACCTGCCGATGCGGCTACTCAGGCGAGCGCACTACGTACATTCGAGGCTTTCATCGATGAGTTGGCGGACCGATTAGCCGGTAAGGAGCCGGCCCCAAGCACCGATCTGACGATATCGAAATTGAGGCGGCTTGATTGATGAGCCTCCTATTAGATGCGCGCATTACCCAGCGCGGGTTTTGCGTGACCAGCGGTTTTGTGTCCGGTTTTTTGCGCTACTGACATTATCCGCCCTTCGTCGTCGGTGAGAGGCGGCTCTGGCCGTCACGGACTACGACGAGACAGACGCCGCCGGCCAGGCAGGCGATGTCGGCCAGGAGCAGCACGGCGGCGAGCACGACCGCGCCGCTGCTATAGCTGGCGGGCGATAAGACGACGTGCGCCGCGACAACCAGCACCGCGATCAAGGCGGCGATCAGAATAGTTGCGGCAGCGAGGCGCAGGCGAAACCAGCAGCGATCATGCGACTTCAATTGGTCGAATGTCTCGCGCTCCTGGCGCAACCGCTCGGACGCGCGGGCGCCCATCAAGCGACCTCTTCCTCGTCGTAAGCCTGCCCGTCCCGGATAGCTCGCGCGATGTCGCGTTTCGCGTCGTCAAGGATCGCCTCGTAAAGCCGCCGCGCCGGCGACATCGCACCGAGCTCCTTGAGGGCCTCGGTTGCACGATCTCGGGCTTCGAGATCACGAGGCATCGGCTCGCCGAGCGTGCCGCTCTTCATTCCGGTGACGGCCGCAGTGGTCAGCATTTCGACCGCAAGTGAGTGAGCGTCGGGATCGACGGCAGCGGCCCGTTCAAGGAACCGCTCGACAAACGGCAGTTGCTTGAATGGGAAGGAATGATGAGCATGACGAAGGACCTTCGCCATCCACTTCAGTTCGAGCGGACCAGCGCCGCTCAGCCGGGCATCGAAGAACCGCACTACGAGCTCGGAGTTTACGTCGAAGAGCTTCGAAACGAACTCGGCGATGCGATAGATCTTGTACCCCTCGTCATTGTCGTGTGTTCGCATCCACGTCCAGATCTTCTCGAGCAACGAGGCGGCGTCTGGAGACTTATGGAAAGCCAGCTTGCCGTCGGCGAAACGATAGCTGAGCAAGTCCACGCCCTCGTCTTTTTCGCTCAGCGCTCCTTCGGTTCGCTTGACCAAGAAATCAGCCAGCTTGGTCGCGGACCGTTCGCCAAGGCCGCGCAGCAACTCTTCGACCCAATGGCCGTCCAACTCGCGAACCGAACCCAGTCGCTGAAGCAGGCGGTCGATCTGGTCATCGGATAGCGCCGCGAGCAAATGGCGCCTCCGGCCCATGATCACGGTCGCGACATCATTGAGAAGGTCCGGGTCACGATCGACGGCAACCGCGAGAAGCAAATCCTGCACCTGTGCATCGGGCAGGCCGGGCAACCAGTGCAGTGTCGAGATTGCGCTGCGGGCGAGGGGGACGTGATCGCTTTCGAGCGCACGGCGCAACAGAGCGGTATCGGCAGGCTCCAGCGGACGCTTGAGAGAACCGAGTGCGCTGATCGCGCGCCTTGCCAGTTCGGCGTCGGCCTCGAGATAATGGGTCAGGCGCCGCCGCCCCGCCGCCGGCTCGTCGTCGAGCATCTGCGTCAGCGACGGCGAAACATAGGGACGCAGAAGCGATTCCGGCTCGCTGGATGCACGGTCCAGGAGCGCCGTCGCAAGGCGGAGATCGCCGATCACCAGTGCGTTCAGAAGCAAATAGGCTGAATCGTCCCCGATCCCGGCGTCGAGCAGGTCGCGCATTCCGGCCTCGATCTCATCAAGCAACGCTGTCGGGTCCGGCCAACACTGCTTGATCTCGCGCGCCAAGGCCTGCAGCCGTTCGGGCAGCTTCTCGTGCCAGTCTTCGCCTTCGAGCTCCTCGCCGAGCGCGAAGCGCGCCTGGTTCGTCATTGCCGCCCGGAGCCGGAAATGGAGGCTGGTGGGCAGCTCCCGGATGAGCTTGCGTGCAGCGCTGTGCGGGCGCCCGCGACCGAATTCGGCATGCCAATGCACAGCGTCGGCCAGCCGCAGCAGGGTGGCTGGCGCCAACGCGCCTTTCGCGCCGAGCTTCGCGGCTCGCGAGATGGTCGCGGCGAATTCACGGTCGTACCGCGCGAGGGCGACAGCGTCCGGCGCTGCACCGCCCAAACCGTACGGATGCCGCACCGCTTCCTCGAGTGCGCTCGCTGCGACCGCCGCGACACGGGGTACCGGGTGCTCGAGCAGCGCAATCAGGCGATCGATCACCGCCTTGCGAAGCGGCTCGGCATATTCATAGCGAACGAACATGCTCGACAAGGTGATGGTGCGGCCGCGCGAACGGGTCTGTTCGATGGTGCCGCTCAGGAGCGGCTTCACGATGTCGATCGGCGTGTGCGGCCCGTCGAAGGCCTTCGGATCATCCATCAGCCTGAAGGCGAACGCGGCAATTGCCTCGTTGAATTCGCGTGGCTTGTGCTCTCCATATTCGGCGAGCTCGGCCAAAACGCGCATCGCATGCCCAGGGTTCTGACCCGGACTGCGCATGTCGCCGCGGCCGATCTCCCACAGCAAGCCGAGCGCTTCGTCGCGGTAACGATCGGTGTAAGCGATGTTGGCGAGGATCGACGGGGCTTCGCTGAAGGCCTTCCCCTCGCCCAAACGCTCGCGGACGAAGCGGAGCGCCTGCGCAGGTTGATAGACGGCAACAGAGCGAACCGCCTCGAGGCGAGGATCCCAGTCGAACTCGATGCCACGCAAGTGATGCCAAACCACGTCGAGGAGCTGGCTGTCGGACGGATCCCCCGAGTGACGCCGCCAATCCAGGCGGCCGAGATTGATCATGACGTGCGGGAGAAGCCGGTCGGGTGCAGAGGTGACGACGCTCTCCGCGAACCGGCTGAGGCGACCATCCGCCTGAATGCAGCCCTCATCGATCAAATAGTCGCCGAGGAGGTCGGGCATGAGCCGCGACCAGCGCCCTCTCTTGTAGACGATGCCGCCCTCAACCAGCAGCCGGAGCATACGGCTGGTGCCGATCTCATGATGACCGGCGACGGTCCCGAGCAACGCTCCGATCTCGCGATCGTCGATCGCGACCGGCTGGAGCAATGCGATCAGGCGGAGCAGATCGCGCAGGTGCCTCCGGTCCTCCGGATCGGCGATCTTGCCTTCGAGGACCTCTGTGAAACCGCTGATGACGCCCCGCCGGATGTCTGCCGCACTCCGCACCAACTCGACCGGCATGGTGTCTTCCGCAATCACCCGCGACGCCATGACTGCAACGAGCGGATTGTCCTGGGCGACGTAGAGGACGAGGTCGGCAGCGCTCCGCGGCGCTTGGAACTCCTCAAGGGCGTTTTCGGCGATCGTGCGGATCGCCGCTTCGGGAAGGATGTCGAGGGTTATTGTCCTTGGCGACAAGATGGCAAAACGGGCCAGGTCGTTCCGGATCCGTTGCTCCGCGTAGGGGCGGGCCGCCAGCAGGAGCTGCGCCTCGTTCGCCTCGTCGGCTGCGAACTCGATCAGCAACGGCAATCCATCGCGGTCGTGGGCGTCATCGACGACGATCAGTTTCGGACCGCCCCCGAGCGCTTCGAGATCGGCGCGGCCGACCTCACCGGCCGCGGAAAGGAAGCGCACCTTAGTCGCGGGATGAGCTTCGTGGAAGCGTTCGACGGCCTCCTTCAGCAACCGCGACTTTCCCATGCCTCCCGCTGCAGTTAGCAGCACGACGGAGGCCTTAGCGCTCAAGGCCTCAACGAGGCTTTCAAGCTCCCGCTCTCGTCCGACCATTGTCCAGGCGTGTGTGAGGGCTCCGCCACGACGATCGAACGGAGCGAAAAAGCGATCGGGGCGAAGCCACGGACTGGGATTGTCGCGGCCCAGAAGCTCGCGGCGACGACCGCTGAAGAAGATGTCGACGAGGCGATCCTGCTCCTCGCCGGGCAAATGCCGGACGAGGCGCGATAGATCGTCCTGATCCCAGAGCTTCCAACCGTGCTCGCCAAGGATGTCCGCCGTCGACGGGCTGCCGATGCGGCTCAGGGCGAGGATTCGCTCGTCGACTGGCCGGGAGGCGCCCGCGAAGACCTTGCGCACCTCGGCAGGCCCAAAGCGTTCGACTTGCTTGCACTGGATGCCGATCGTCTTGCGCTTTAGTTCGACAAGTACATCCCAACCGTCCTGGGCATGTCCGCGTCCACCTTGCAGGCGAACGGTCGATTCCTCGAACGCGAGGCTGGCGAGGTCGGCCACAAACCGCTCGAACATCTCCGGCGTAAGCATCTGCAGGGGTAGGAGCGGCGCGGTTACTACAAGCGGCGGCGACGCTATCCCGGCGTGCTCAAGAAGCGCCGACTGGTTTACGGAAAGTGCCGTGGCGAGGCCCTCGATCTGGTCGATCGCTGGCCTGTGCGTTCCTGCTTCCCAACGACTCACGGACTGCTGCTTAACGCCGAGCACTTTCGCCAGCGCGCGCTGGGTCAATCCGGCTTGCTGCCTAGCCTCGACGAGCAATGTCGCGAGCGCCATGTAGGGAACCTTGGCCATTGGCACACATTGTAGCTGTGCCGTTCTTATCTCGCAACACTCCAGATGTGTGCGAATGTGGGTTTCGGCCCCGTTGGCGCTGGCGAATGGTGCCTCGATCTGCCATTTTCGAACCATGATCCTTCACGATCTCCAACTACCTAAGCCCAAATCGTGGGAGACGTTCGAGCAACTCGCGCGCGCGCTGTTTGCGGAGATTTGGAACGATCCCTTGGCCAAGCCGAATGGGCGCCGCGGGCAGCCTCAACACGGGGTTGATGTCTACGGCGAGCCTGAAGGCGCGGGCGGGCCGGTCCATGGCGTCCAGTGCAAGGGCAAGGACGATGGCTATGACGCCAAAGCCAGCATTGCAGAGTTCGACGCCGAGCTAGCGAAAGCGGAAAAATTCGAGCCTGGCCTGGCTCACTGGGTATTCGCCACCACCGCGCCGGACGATGCGGCGCTGCAGAAGCACGTGCGCCAGCTGTCAAAGGCGCGAAAGGCCGAGGGCCTGTTCACGGTCGACGTACTTGGCTGGGGATCGATCCAGGCTCTCATCGCGCGGCACCTGCCCGTCATCCGCCAATTCTACCCGGACTTCGTGCCGAGGGCGTTCGACGACCTGAAGCTGTTGGCCAGCACCAGCGCCGAGGCGCTCGATGGAATCGACCACGTGCTGATCCAGGGTGACGCGAGCCTGGAGCTCGTCCGTCCCGAACTGTGGCTCGAAGCACGAAAGCTTCTCGAACGCACCGGGCTCGTCCGCCTGTCGGGCGAGGGCGGATCAGGGAAGTCAGGACTCCTGCGGCGGCTGGGGAAAACGTTTGACGGACCGGTCGTCGTAATCACCGACAACCGGACGACGGCACAGTCCTTTCAGCAGCACCTGGCATCCCTCGGCATCCAAGCGAATGGCGCCGAGTTGTTCGCAGCGGTCGCTGCCGAGCGATCCGCCATGCTGCTGATCGACGGTGCAGACCGCATGCTGCTCTCGAACCGGCGCGGGGTGTTGGTCGACGCGCTGAAGTTGATCGCCGAAAGTTCGGACCCCAGCCGCTGGCGACTCGTCACCACCGCACGCAATTATCAAGATCGGGATCTTGTTGCCGACGCAATGGCGGCGGCAGGCATCCAAGACGTGGGCGTCGCCGTCGAAGTCGGGTTGCCGAACGGCAAGGACGCCGGTGCGGTCGCCGACGCCTTCCCCTCCATTGCGCCGCTGTTGAAGCGCCAGGATCTGTCAGGCCGGAACCGGTCGCTGTTCACCATCCGCGAGCTTTTGGCGCGGCAATTGCCCACGGGATCCGCGCTCACCGAGACGATCATGGCCGCGGCATGGGCGGAAGCCGACATGGGCGACCCGGAACGCTCGGCGCGGCGAAGCCGCGCCTTGTCCGAACTGGCCCAAAGACTGGTCGACAATCCCTGGTCCAAGCCCACGCGTGCCGAGATCGATCCGGTTGGCCTACAACTTCTAATCGATGAAGGCGCCGTTCGCCTCGTCCCCAATCAGGACGCGATCGGGCTGTCGCATGACGTTCACGAAGACTGGCTGCTCGCCCGCGCGTTGAGCAGGAAGCGTGACGACTTGGCGGGCGTGCTCAAACAGGCAGGCGAACCATTGTGGTGGCAGCGGGCGGTGCGCCTTGTTGCGCAGGTTTTGCTTGAGGCCGGCGAGTACGAAGGATGGTCGAGGTTGCTCGACACCCTCCATTCAAACCGCGAGCTCGATCCGGCCTGGGCTCGAGCCACGCTCGTGGCCCCGCTGTATTCGGAGCAGGCGGACGAGATCCTTCCGAAGATCGAACCGATGCTTCTCGCCGACGACGCCCAGCTGCTTGCGCGCCTTACCGAAACCCTGTTGGTCTTCGAGACGCGGCTCGATTCCGCCCTTCTCAATTCGCCACATCTCGCCCAGTTGGACGAAAAGTCGCGTTATTCGGTCGCCGCCCATTACAAGGTGCCTCATCTCGAGAGTTGGGCAACCTTCCTGCGCTTTTCGCTCAGCCGCTGGGACCAATGGCCGCGAACGCTCATCCCGCGCCTCGCCGATGTCGCTTCTTTATTCACGCGAGCGCTGCGTAACATCGACAACTGGATGTCGAAATCCATCGCGGAGCTGGCACTCCGCTGGCTGCGCGAGATTGAGGATGCGGAAGCCGAGCCCTGGGACAACCGGCGTGAGCCGTTCGACACCAAGCTCGAACAGTACAGAGGCTGGGAGGAGACGCAGAAGACGCTGCGCAATGCGCTCGTACAGGCAGCGATCTCAGCTCCAGACACCGTCAAAACATATGTCGAGCAGCTGACCGTTCTTCCGGACCGCGACGGAGCGCGCACGCATCTCCTCGAGGCGCACGGCAGCTTGCCGACCCTGTTTCCGACCGCGTGGACGGAGATGTGCCTGCGCCACTTTGTCCCTCCCCGCAAACGCGTCCGGCACGATTCCGACTTCATATTCCGGCGTGAGCTCTTCTCGTTCATGGACATGCACGACGCCGGCATCGACCGGGATCAGGGTTTCTTTCCTTCGTCGCCGCTTCACGGGGGCTTCGCCGACCTGTTCAAGTCGGACGAGACTGAAGCGCTGCGTTTGCTCCATCGCCTCGAGATGCGAGCGAGCGTCACATTCCGCTGGTCCATGAAATGCAACGAAGGACGACAGGCGATTCCCTTGACGCTCCGGACGCCGTGGGGCGCCTTCCGGCTGTGGGGCGACGAAGCCGTCTATCGCTGGTCACGGGCAACGCTCGGGTCGCCCGTCCTGGGCTCGGCCTATCTGGCCTTGGATGACTGGCTGCACGAACAGCCGTCAGGAGGCCGGCCGGTCGAGGAACTGCTCAAGCTCGTTCTTCAGAATCACGGCCTCGTCGCGACCGCCGCTCCGTGCATCGCCCTCATCACCGATCACTTGAACGACGGTGACACGATCGACCTCGCCGGTCCGTTCCTGAGCGAGCCGCGCCTGTGGAACTACGACATTCGTCGTCATATTGACGACCAGACGCCCACGCACCGCATCGGCCATTGGTCGCCGTCGCCGAATCTTGAAGCGACTGAGCGCATCTTCGAACGCTGCAAGGCCCGCCAGCCACTTCATCACGCTTTGTTGCTGCCCTTCCGGTTAAAGGCCGGCGCGGAGGCCCAGCGGGCGTTCGACGCGAGGCGAGCCGAGTGGTCGGGCGCGGATCTCGCTGCGTTCGAGGAAGAAATGAACAATCCAGAGCTTTGCGCCGAACGCGATGCGCAAGTCGTCCGATATCGATCGGACAGCGATCCCAAGCAGATCGAGGTCGAGCGGATCAACGAAAGCCAACTCGCAGTCAGCATCGCACCGCCGGAAGACGCTTTAGGGCAAATTGAAGAACTGACCCGAAATAACCGGCTGCTGGAGAGCGCCAGCAGGCTGGCGAATTGGGTCAACCGCTGCCGCGACACACGAACAGTCTCGGACGGGTTCACGATTGAAGAAGCGATCTCGTTCGCGACCCATCTAGCGGAAGAGTTCGAAGCAAACGCATCGAGAGACATCGATTTCGCCCGGCGGATCGGTGCCGCTGGCGTCGTCGGCGCCGCGGGCGTTGCGGCCGTCCTTGGCGATACCGAGACGATTGAGCGTCACCGCGACTGGATCGAGCAATGGCTCGTGGCCGGGGCGACGATGCAACGCAGTCCGATGGACAACGAGCTGACCATCAATGAGGCGATCCTGACGAATGACGCCCAAGCGCTCGGGTCGTGGGGTCTCGCTGCTCTCGCGAGCCGGGGTTTCGCGCATGCGAACGCGGATGCTACGGTCATTGGCGCCGCGGTTCAGCGGCTTCACGGCGTAACCGAAGCCGTCATTCAAGGTCTCGCCTGGACCGAGCGGCCGGAATTTGCGCGGGCCGTCCACGTCGCGGCCCTCGACAGCTGCATCATCGACATCGGCTATTGGTGGCGGGAAGGCGATGAGCGCCGCAAGGCGGCGGAGCGGACGACGAAACTCCGCGCCCAAGCGGCGCGGCGCGCGATAACCGCTTGGGAGAAGACGCCGCAGCTTCCGCCCAGACCGTTCTCGAAAAAATGGGTGAGGCCGAGCGGCAAGTTCCAGCTGCCGCGACGCCTCACTATGCCGGCCAAGCGCGTCTTTGACTGGGGCAAAGGGGCAGCGATCCTGAAAGCGGTGGACTGGGCTAGGCTCGTGGACACAGCCGAGCGCCAAGCAGACTATGCCCGCTACCTCGCCGGCCTTGTCGAGTGGACCCGTGCCTATGCCGAGGAAGATGACCGGCGCGATGCACGCTACCCGTACGAATGGGGCCATACGCTTGGCCGCGAAGTTGGACGGTTCGCGGCTTCGACCGGCCGCGATCAGGAATGGCGATCGCTCACCGGCTTCGGCTATCGTGACCGCGCCGAAGACTTGGTCGGGAATTATCTCGACGGCGCAGCCCACGCGATGATCGCGACCGGCGAACCTCCGGATGACCCCTTCTGGACAGCATGGCGAAGCGCTGCGCAATGGACGATAGATCGGACCGTGCCGCCCGAGCGGGGCCGTTACGATCATCTCAGCCAATCTTTGTTCGCAGCCGGCCTGGTCGGTCCCTACTTCACGCCGATCCCGCCCGACTGGCCTTACCTCGAAGACGTACTGCCCTGGATCGATTCCTGGGTCGAGCGGACTGCGCATCTGCCGCGACCCGCGTCTTCAGCCCTCGCGATCGTCGAGCGCATGACCGCCGCGCAGCGTAGCCGCTGGTTCATTGAATGGCTGACGAAATGGACCGCCGCTGCCGGACCGGACGAGAGCTACTGGTCCTACAATGGCTTGGGAAATTCCGCGGCGGCTTTGTTGCGAGGTCTCACGGTCGACGACCCGGAGAAGCGCCGAACTTTACGTGTTTGCCTTGGAATCATGGCCGATGCCGGTTCCATCGTCGCTCGCGAGCTCCTGCCATCATTTTCGGTTGCGCGGCCCGTTTCTTGAAACCGAGCCACCGTCGGGAGCGAACGGGCCTGCTAGCGCAGCAAGTCCGGCAGGTCGTAAAGGAGCTTCAGCGCTTGCGGCCAGCCGACGTCCGCGAATAGTTGCAGGATCTCGACGAGTTTCTCGCGGCGGCCTTCATCCTCGAAGATCGCCCGATGATCGGCTAAGTAGCGCTGCACGACGCGAATCACCGCGCCTTGACCGAGCGTCTCGAACTGGAAGCCTTCGCGCTTGGCCTGACCAAGCAGCAGCGCGTGGATGGCGTCAAACACGCGCGCCGGGTCGCCCGGCATCAGATATTCGTAGAGCTCGACAAGATGATAATGGGTTCTCGGCTCATTCGAACGCGCAAGCGCGTCGAGCGTCGCGGCGTAGTCATCGAGGAACGAGCGCATCGCATCGGCTGTGCTGAGACCAATGAACGGCTCGCTGGCGTTGGTATGAGCGCCAGACCCGAAATAGAACTGGTTCATCGCGAGGATGATCAATTCCTCCGCGGCGCGATAGCTTTTGACGGCGGCCTCCTTCGCCTCGTCGGTGATCCCTTCGGCGGAGAAGGCTTCCAAGCTAGCCGACGCGAGCGTCAGCGCTTTTTCAACAACCTGCTGCAGATCGGCTTGCGCGCGTGTGGAAACCGCCCGATCCTCGTCGGTCGCATCGGCTTTGTAGCGGGCGAACAACAAGCGCTTCGACCAGCTCAGATAGCGCTTCAAGGCTGAGCCATAACGCACCAGATCCTCGGTCCACGAAGCGAACCAGCGCTCAGCAGTCGCTCGGCCTCCGACGATCCGCAGCCTCGCCACGATGTTTCCCAAAGCCTCTTGAAGCGTGTCGCGACTGCCGCGGTCGCTCGCGCCAACCACGGGCATGCGCGCGATCACGCCCTCGACGATCTCTTCACAAGCCTCAGGGTTTTTGGTGCTGAGGACGTGAAGCGGGTGCGCGAGGAAGCTTGCAAGGATCTCAGGTTCCATTTCCGCAATGATGAACCGGCGCGCCATCGTCCACATCCGGTCGGGCGCGGCGATGCACAAAACCTGAAGGTTACGGGCAACCTGAAGGCGCACCGCCGGAACCGGATCGGACAGGAGGGCGTCCAGCTGATCGACGATGTGGTCGTTCTCCGCCGCAAAGCGCGGCGACAAGGAGACGAAGGCCATGGCCGCATGAACTCGCACGTCGTTACTTCCCCAGCTCAGCATCGGTCTTCGCCTCCTTGGGAATCGGAAAGGGGCTCGCCGCCAGGCGATCGAGTACGCCGATCAGTTCTGCGAGCTCAGGCAAGCCCTCCAACCCAGGCGAATAGTGCTCGCACCCGGTGATTCGCTCCGCGGCGCTCGCGACACGGCCCCAGCCAGCCCGTGAGATCTTTTCATGAAGATCTGCCTCGTGCCGGTCGAGAAGGGCAATCAGCGAGATCGCCGCAGTCCACAACGCGGCAAGCTTAACCGCGTCGCTGGACTGCGGTGTTTGCTGCAACAACTCGTCGACCGCATCGGAACCCGCCATTACCTCGGCATGCGGACCGTGGTCGGGATCGACGCCGTCACGGCGGAGAAGCTCGCGCTCGATCCCGCTTGAATCGCCCCAGCCCACTTCGAAGCTTGAAAGCGGCGTGTTGCCGATAAGCTTGCCGTCAGCTTGGAGTTTTCGCCGGAGTTCGCGCGCCGCGTCGAGCGCCGGGTCCTTCTCCTCAATCAGGTTCAGCAGGCGGCCGATCGCATGTTCCCAGGCCGCCTTCTCGTAATCCTCTTCGAAGGACGTCTGGTCGAGAAACGTGCGCTCAAAGCTCTCTCGCTCCGCCGGCGTGCGTCCAGGGTAAGCAGCGCTAATGAAGGTGATCGCGTCGCGCATTGTCTCTGTGCATGTCAGGAATCCAGGACGCACCGCATAAGGCCAGACGGCGTCCGCGACCTCGGTGTGCCGCTCCGCAGCAACACCGAAGATCCGGCTCCACGTCGACGGTGTTGCGTAGCCTTCCGCCGCTTCATTGGCGCTGACTGCGAACACATCGGGCGTGCAGCCGCGCAGGAACGCAACATATTGAGCCCGTCGATCGTCGTCTTGCTGGGGACGATCCGACGAGGGCGCAGCGTTCCACGGGTTCAGTTCGTAATCGTTGTGTCGAAGCTCCAGGCTACGGCTGGCGCCGAGGTCGATGGTCTCAATCGGCTCTCTGTCGCGATCCTCGCCGATCTCGGAGTCGATGAACGCCCGTGTCCCGTACTTTGGAGCCGCCTCCAGGAACGTCGCCATGGCGCAGCCCAACTCCCACCGGCTATGCTCGAAATCCTGCCGGCGGTTGGACGACAAGGGCATGATCCGACTCTGAGCGCCGCCAAAGTGCGACACGCTATCGTCGGTGATGCCCTTCCCAAACAATGCGGCGAAAATTGCGCCGGCGAACTCCGGATCGGAGCGAAGAATGGGCACAATCTGCTCGGCGACCCATGACGCTTCCTGGTCGGCAAAGGACGAGAAATGAGGCTCCTCGAGAATGCGCCCAAGCAACGCTTTCGACGCCGCCGGGTCGGAGGCGAACGACTTGCCGACAAATCGCACGGCGTTGGTAGCTGTCATCGAGAGCCGCGGACTGCTGTCCCATGCGAAGATCAGCAACGCGCGCGAAGCCCGACCAAAGGTTGGCAGCAGGTCGGCGTCGTAGAGATCGGCTTTCTGGAACAGGGTCTGGAGCAGGAACCGGCCCGCATCGACGAGGCCGCGTTCGCCGCTTGCAATCGCGGCGTCAGCGATCCTAGCCCAGGCAAGGCCGCGTTTAGCGTCGAGCCCGGCGCTGTCGATCTCCAGGTCCACGAACCGCGACAGCCGGCCAAGCATGCTCGCCAGACTCGGGCTTGCGGGGTTGGACTTTATGAGAGCGAGCAGCCCGTCAACGTCATCGGCGTTCGCGACACTTTCAACGGCCGTGCGCAGCGCCACGCTGGTCAGCACCGCATCGACTTCCGAGGTGCCGAACAACGTGTCGAGCATCGCCCACAGCTCGGTCTTGCCCGCCACGTCACGGCGCCATTCGCGCTCGATGGTGAAGCGAAGCGCGGGAGCGAGCAGGAGCGCCGTGGTGGCATCGCCCGACAATTGCCTTGCCAGAGCCGCCGGCTGGTCGCGTTCGAGATAGAAGCGGCCGGCGACATGATCGAACAGGACGTGATGAGCGAAGCTCACCCGGTCTTCCGTGTCCACCGCAACGCCGGTTCCGATCAACTGGTCGAGCCCGTCATGCTGGACGACGGTCTTGAGCACCATCAATCGTCGGCGCTCGATCATTGCGGCGACCGTCGCGGCCGCCGCCCGCCGTAGGAACGTGGTCGGCAGCCGCACATCCTCATAAGCATCGATGAGGCCCGACTGGCTTTTCACTGCCGAGAAAGCCGACGGATCCGCCCCGCTATCGACCAGCTCGGCCGCGAGCGACAAGTTGAAGATATTGTGCAGCAGCGAACGCAGCGGCGGCGGCGCAGCAGTGAGCAACTTGCCGAGCCGAGGTGAGGACGTCCCGGCCGCGGTGAGATCGCCTTCCGAGAGGCGGGGAACGAGGAAATGGCGGATCACATCGAGGCCAGGTTCGGCGAAGTGCGGATCCACGGGTTGGCCGGCGAAAGTTTTCGCGTAGCGGCGGCCGTTCTTGAGATCGAACGTCCGGATCGAGGCGATCACGGTCCAACTGTCCGCAAGCTTCGCGCGCACGTCTTCGATCAAGGCCGCAAAGACATGCTCGCTGGGGCCGCCCCGAGCTGCATCCAGCGCGTCGATGAAAAGGATCTTGGGCCCGGGACCCGGAAAATTTTCGAGCACGTCGAGAAGCGGGTGGTCGAGACGAAGTTCCGATTGCAAGTCTGACGCGATTGCGACGCCCGGGTACCGATCGACGGACAGGAAGAGGATGGTGTCGCCGGCCGAGGCGATGGCGTTAGCAGCGTTCACGAGCGCTCCGGTCTTTCCGGCCCCGGGCTCGCCGACGATCAGTGCCGAGCCGGACTGGATTGCCGCGACGAGCGGACCGTCGCTCGATCGGACCAGCGGAATGCCGCCATCCAATGGCAAGCGGGCATGATCGGCGAGGCGCGCGAGTTCAGCAGTGGTTACGGCTTTTAGGCGCTCGATGTCGGCATCGAAGCCCGGCGCCCCGACATCGATGTGACCCTTCCGTCGGAGCGCTCTCAGCAGGCCATTGCGATCCGCCGGCGCACCTGTTCCGATCATGTCGTAGACGATCGCGCGAAGATCGCGCAGCGCCGCGTCGCCCTTGTCGTCGCCTCCGTACAAATGGCGGCTCAGCAGTCGTGACGCTTCGCGCCAGTCGGCCTGGCCTTCTTCCATGCTGAACCGCTCGATCCGGAACAGCCACGCCATTTCTGCAAGATCCGCATCGGCAGCCGGCGCGGCGCGATGCTTCGTCCAAGCGCCGCCGGCGAGGTTTTCGAACAGCCCCAGCGCGCGCTGCTCGTTGGCGTTGCGGTGCTTTTTGGTCGGCTTCCATTCACCGCCGAGATCGAACGCTCGACAGGCTTTGTGCAGATGGTCGAGCGAACGTGCGGCGTCGGCGCGAACGGCGAGCACGGCGACCGTTCGCGTCGCGTCCGGGGAACGGGCTGCTGACTTTTCGTCCGCGACCCAGCGAGCCAATTGACCAAGCGTTTTGCTGAGGCCCGCTGCTTCGGCGGTCGACAAGGTCGGCCTGGTCTTCGCCTGGACATGGATGCGACCGCCGTCGCTCTGCTCGACCTCGATATCGTCAAGCGCCTCGCCGGTCTCGAGCCGGATGGCGACAGGAACCGCGCTGTTGTTGATGCCGACCCGCCCACCCGCGGGCTGCCGGGTGAGCAGGTGCACGGCGAACCAGGTCGCAACATCCGCCTGGAAGCCGAGACCGCGTCCGCCGGCCTTGCCGCCGGCTGGGTTGGCTGCAACACGCTCCTTCGCTTCTGTTGAACGATCGTCGGTCATGCTTCGCAATGTATTCACTGACGGCCGTATAAGAAGCGCGGGCGGGGCCGGGTACCGCAACAAGAGCAAATTATTCTAAGCCGTAAACGAGCACACCAAGTTCACGAGCGGTAAGACTGGGCTATGACGCTAGGCGGCGAGTCAACGGCGCTCTGGCGCTCAAGCCGTTTGGGGGATCAATGCTGAAGATCGGGAGCAGAATTCGTTCTCTGATATCTGGCTTGATCACCTTCGTGGGTCTGAGGAAAGACCAGGCCATGTCACTAAAGCCGATGTAAAATGAGGGGCTAGATGTGGGGCTGGGATAAGGTAGGCGCCGCGTATTACTTCGTTCTCAATAGGTTACGGCGATGGTTGAGAAACCTCCCGCTCCGCTCGCTAATATCTGCTTTCGAGCCAAAGCGGACGTTAGCGGCGTGTGGCGCGCTCATGAACCAACTGCGACTTAGCGACCGCGCCTGGGTTCAGTTTGGGGGAGCCGTCCAAACGGCACGGCAACGATCAAATGACCACCCAAACAAGTAGGTAGAAGGCCACTAACACCGCAAGCGACACGACGCCCACAATGCGTTTGCCGCTGACAATTGCCGCTAGCACGAGCAGACTCGGGACGCCATCAACCAGTAAGGCCAGCGACGTCGGCGTGAGTCCGCGTACTGACCACGACAGGAAAAAGACAACTACGTTACAAAGCCAGATGCTTCCCAGCACTTGCCGCCTATGCCCGAAATAATAATCATCGAAATTTGTCCAATCATCGGGGTGATCTGGAAAGGTCAACGATGCACCCACGTAATAAAGGCTAGTGACCGCGAGACCGGTAAGCAGAGCCGGATAGGATATCGGGATCAGATCCTTCGCGTTCCAAGCGCCCATCCAGAAAGAAACAAGGTTCACCATTACGAACAGGCCCAGCAGGGGCGTGAGGAGGCCAACTCGCACGCGGCTTCTCGCCTTTAGGGTTCGTACCGCCCCGCCAAGCACTTCGGCCAGAGACAGTCCCAACAACAACCCGAACAATGAGAAAATGAATTCGAAGTGGCTCACGCGTGCGCTCCTTCGACGAGCCTAATGAC
>DASUIB010000064.1:0-2284 GCA_036273235.1 Sphingomicrobium sp.
GGCCCGGCAGGCAAGAGCGCCTCGGTCTCGGCGCGACGCTTGGCGGCGAGGAAGTCGCGGCTGTCGATCATCGCCGAAGTCAGCGTGCGGTGGTTGACCAGCGATCCGGAGCGCGGGCGCCATGCCGATCCGGTGTGGACCTCGAAGCGCTCGGCCGCCTGATCGCGAAAGAGCTCCATGCTGTTGCGGCGTTCGATCAGCGTGATGCCCTCCGCCGTCAGCCGCTCCAGTTCAACCGATCGCACCTCCGAGCCGTTCTGCTCGCGCTGACTCTTCCGCTGCGCCTGCTCGTTATCGTCGAGCTCGTGTTCGACGCGATCGACCGCGCGGTGGAACAGGTTGACGGTCGACCAGAGAAGATCTTCGAGGTCCGGTTCGAGGCGCGTGTCGTTCAAGGTCGAGACCAGGGCGTCGAAGATGTCGGCGACAGCGCTCGCGATCGTCTCGCCTTCGGGGAGCGGCCTCGGGTCGGGCTCGTCGTGGAAGGGACGGTAGCCGTAGAGCTGAAGCTCGTTGAGGACGTGATCGGTCGGGGATGAGCTGTGCGGCGGTTCGAATTCGGTGTCATCGTGGTCGGTCGTCATGGTGAGGTCCTTTGCCGGATCGGCCGCGCCCATCGCGGCCTTCGTGGCGGTCACCAGACGGCGCGCGGACCGGGCCTGCACCGCCGAGCGCAGCGGCAGCGGCCGGAGCGTCAGCGGAGGACGGCGGAGCGCGGCTATTTTGCTTCGCGATGCAAAGGCGCGTCAGCGCCGGCGGAAAATAGCCGCGAGCCGCCGTTGCGGGGCCGGGCCGCTTGCCGTCCGATCGCCCTCTAGAAGGCCAGGGCGCGACTCTGTCCGGCTGTGCGGCCTCGGCTGACCGGCCATGAGGATCATCGAAGCGTCGACGATCACCCCGTCTCGGCGGTCACCCACAGCATGAAGCGGATGACGTCCTGCGGCGCGAGCTGGATGCGCAAGGCTGCTCGAAGCTCGTCGATACCGAGGGTACGCAGATCTTCGTTGAAGTCGTCCAGCCGTGGCGACAGGGTGAGCGTCTCGATGCCGACAGCCTCTGCGCGCTCTGTCAGACTCGTCACCGCCGCGTCGCCGGCCAAATCGACGTCGCGGGCAATGTAGAGCCGGCGCAATGTCAGCGGGAGCAAAAGGGCGGCGAGGTGATTGGCCGAAAGCGCCGCGACCATCGGCAGGGTCGGCAGCACGCAACGCAGCGACAGCATGGTCTCGATGCCTTCGCCGGCCGCGAGCACGTCGTTCGCCACACCGAAGCGGACCGCGTTGCCGAGGAGATCGCCCATCGCACGTCGCGGCGTGTCGATCGGCGCCTTGCCGCGTCCTGACGGATCGAGCCAGGTTCGGTGTGCGCCGGTGATCCGTCCCTCGAGACCGCTAACGCGGGCGATCATTGCCGGCCAGGTCTCGGTCGGTGCGTTCTCGTCGGGCCTGTAGTAGCAACGCGGGTGAAAGCGTAGCGCTCCGGCTTCGTGCAAAGCCGTAATGCCGCGATTGCGTAAATACGCCGCCACGAGAGTCCGTCCGATCGGCTGCGACATGGCGAAGAGCCGTCGTGCCGCTTCGGGCGATCCCGTCTGAATGGGCGATCGAGTGGCTTTCGGCGCGGGGTCCGGCTCGGCGCGGGGCATGCTGAGAAAGCGGCGTGCCTCGTCGGCGACGTCGCGAAATTCGAGAAGGCCACAGGTTTCGCGAATGATGTCGAGCAGATCGCCATGCTCGCCGGTGGCGGCGTCGGTCCATTTGCCGGCGGCGCCGCGGCCGGATTCGGGTCCCTTGAGTCGGACGAACATCGAGCGGCCCGGTGTGTTGCGCACGTCGCCGATGAGCCAATAACGACCCTCGCGCCGGCCATTGGAGAGATAATGACGGCACACCGCCTCGGCTTCGCGCGCGAGACGGTGCGCCAGTTCAGAAGTATCGCGCGGCATCACGCGGCCTCCCGCTCGCCGATGCGCTCGACGGGAAAGCGCTCCAGCACTTTCGTCAGCACGCCGACGCCGCTCGCATCGGTGGGCACAAACATGCGGAGCTTCCAGGTGATGATCTCGTGGATGAGCCCGTAGGCCTTGAGCCGGTCGCGCACGGTGTCGGTGAAGCCGGACAGCTCGATGCGGTTCGCGCCCATGACCCGGGCGCGCTGAAGCTGGAGGCCTTCGGCGAGATCGAGGATGGTGCGGCCATCCATCAGCGCCGCGAAGGCCGCATCCGGCGTCAGAGCGGCGGCTCCGGTCACGGAGGCGTTCGCCGCCCAGGCCGGAGAGACCCTG
>DASUIB010000065.1:0-3494 GCA_036273235.1 Sphingomicrobium sp.
GCCTGCTCCCCTGTCGGTCGGCAACGTCAGGAGATCGCCCAATCTCCTGATGCTAAGGCCCGTCCTCAACCGAGGACGGGCCTTAGAGCTATCCAGCAAGCGACGGCGCTTTCGACTCGCCGGGAAGGCTGTTACACAGGCGCATCAATCAAAGGGGGCTTTGATCATGACCAACCATGCGCTTCTCGCGGGCACGGCGCTCGCGCTCATTTCATCGGCGGCAATCGCGGACCCGAGCTCGGGCCGCAAGGACCAGATTCGGGGCGAAGCCGAAATTCCGGTATGCACGCACCGGCTCGGCACGCTGGCGATCGTCCCGCCGGACCAGGAATGGTGGCGCGAGCTCAACCTCGGAAGCCCGGAAGCGATCATCAAGGTGTTCGTGCAGCAGTCCGGCTGCTTCACCCTCGTCAACCGCGACCGGGCGATGCAGAGCCGCGCGATGGAGCGCGCACTCGCCGAGCAAGGCGAGCTGCAGAGGGGCTCGAACATGGGCGCGGGCCAGGTCAAGGCCGCCGATTACTTCCTCCAGCCGGACATCGTCAGCACCAACAAGAATTCGGGCGGAGGCGGCGCCGGGGCGGCGATCGGCGGGATCCTCGGCCACATCGGCGGCTGGGCGAGCACGGTCGGCGCGGTCGCCGGCGGGATCAACGTCAAGAAAGGCGAAGCGAACGTCACTCTGTCGCTCGTCAACGCCCGAACCACCGAGGAAGAGGCGCTGACCGAAGGTTATGCGCGCAAGACCGACGTCAGCTGGGGCGCCGGCGGAGGCGCGGGCTGGTGGGGCGGCTTCGCGGCGGCGGGAGGCTACGGCTACCAGAATACCGAGATCGGGCAGATCATCGTTCTCGCCTACCTCGACGCCTACAAGAAGCTGGTCGCGCAATTGGGCGGCGCGCAGGCGGTTCCCGCGGTGGCGCCGTCGCACTAGCCGCGAGCGCAGCCTGTCCGGGGGACAGGGAGCACGGGACTCGCCATTAGAGCGGGTAGGGTAATTCACCCGCTCGTCCGCTACGACTCGCGACCATGACGACCGGACCCGGACGCCCGCCGCACGACGATGTGCTGACACCTGCCGAATGGAAGGTGGCGGAACAGGTGCGCCACGGGATGACCAACCGCCGGATCGCCGAGCGTATGGGCGTCAGCCTCGACGCAGTGAAGTTCCATGTCGGCAATGCGCTATCGAAGCTCGGCTTCTCGGGCCGCGAAGAGCTGCGCCGGTGGGACGGAGTCGCCAAGCACACCGCCCTCCATCACTTAAGGAGATCGACAATGAACGCTCCCACTCAGATCGACAGCTATATGATGCTTGGACAGATCGCTCGCACGACCAAGAAGTTCGAGGAGTCACATGCATGGTACCGCGACACGCTCGGGCTTCCCGAGCTCTACAGCTTCGGCAATCTCGCTTTCTATGATCTCGGCGGCGTCCGGTTGATGCTGACCGAGGAGGAAGGCGACCTCGTCTCCGAATCGATCCTCTACCTGCGCGTGCCCGACATCCACGCGACCAAGGCCGAGCTCGAGGAGCGCGGAGTGAAGTTCATGAACGCGCCGCACCTCCTGCACCGCCACGAGGACGGGACCGAGGAATGGATGGCAGCTTTCGAGGACAATGAAGGCCGGCCGTTGCAGCTGATGACTCAGGTCCGCGCCAACGCGCGCTGAGCGAGGCGCCGTCCGCTACTTCTTTCCGGTTTGGCAGATGAGCTCGTTGATCTGCTGGGTGAGCTGCGTGTTCTGGCCCAACAGCTCGCTGATCTGCTCGGTCAGCTTGACGTTCTGCTTGACCAGCTTGTGCATGTCGTCGTTGATCTCGAGCAGCGCCTCGGCGTCTTTGTAGGTCTGCTCGAGCTGCATGTCGGACTTCGCGGATGCGACCTTCTGGCCAACCATGATGATCGACAACAGCACGAGCTGGAGGAAGGTCTGGGCGAACCAGGCGACCAGCGTTGCGGTGCCGGCATGGATCGCCGCGGGGAGGCTGATCAGCGCAAGTGCCGCGAAGGCGTAGGCGCACCACATCGTGCCGACGACGTCGGTGATCTTGACCGCGAGCTTGCTGTTGAACCCGTCAGCGCCCTGCTTCGCCTTGAGGAACATCTCCTTGCGGTTTTCGAGGTGCGGATGCGGGATATGCGGGACGTGCAAATGCGGCATGTGCGGCTTGTGAAGATCCATGGCGTGCCCCCTTCGTGCGCGACTTCGACGCGGCGACCGCATCCTGCGCCTGGAAGGGGGCGCGGTGCAACTTACTTTTGTGCTGTTATCCTCCCCTCGATTTCGAGGGGAGGGGAACCATGCGAAGCATGGTGGAGGGGTCTTCTTGAGCGTTCGCAGGGCACGGGAACTCCGTAAGTCGATGACCCCGCCCGAGCGCCGGCTGTGGAACGCGCTCAAGCAGCGGCCGGACGGTTTTAGGTTTCGCAAGCAACACGAACACGGTCCGTATTATCTCGACTTCTTCTGCTACGAAGCGGCGGTTGCCGTAGAAATCGACGGCTTGGCGCATGAACTCGGCTCGAACCCGCAGCGCGACGAGCAAAGGGATGCGTGGCTCGCCGGGCGGGGAATCCGGACGGTTCGGGTCAGGGCGACAGACGTGAGGGACAATCTCGACGGCGTCGTCGCATACATCGTCGAAGCCTGCCGCCAGCGCTCGGTGGGCTGAAGGAAGACCCCTCCACCGCCTCCGGCGGTCCCCCTCCCCTGCGAACGCAGGGAGGAGAGTCAGCCGCGCAACTCGCTCCGCCTCAGCTTGCCGGTGGGGGTTTTGGGGAGCGTGTCGACGAACTCGATCTCGCGCGGATATTTGTAGGGCGCGATCTCAGCCTTGGCGTGAGCCTGGAGCTCGGCGATCAGCGCGTCCGAGGCTTTGGCCTCCCCCGCCAGCACCACGAACGCTTTCACCTTCTGGCCGCGCTCGGGGCAGGGGACGCCGATCACCGCGCATTCGGCGACGGCGGGGTGCGAGAGGAGCGCATTCTCCACTTCGGGCGCGCCGATATTGTAGCCCGAGCTGACGATCATGTCGTCGCTCCGCGCGAGGTACCAGAAGTATCCGTCGGCGTCGCGGCGGTAGGTGTCGCCGGTGACGTTCCAGCCGTTCTGCACGTAATCGCGCTGGCGCGGGTCATCGAGGTAGCGGCAGCCGGTCGGACCCTTGACCGCGAGGCGGCCGACGCCCTCGTCGAGCGGATTGCCGCCGGGGTCGAGCACGGTCGCGGTATAGCCGGGGACCGCCGTCCCGGTGGCGCCGGGGCGGATGGCGTCGCCCGCGGCGGAGACGAAGATGTGCATCATCTCGGTCGAGCCGATGCCGTCGGTGATCGCGATTCCCGTCCGGTCCTGCCACGCGCGCCAGGTCGCCTCGGGCAGGTGCTCGCCGGCGGAGATGCAATGGCGCAACGTTTTCAGCGCTTCGTCCAGGGCGGGGTGCGAGAGCATGGCCTTGTAAGCGGTCGGAGCGGTGCCGAGGTGGGTGACTC
>DASUIB010000066.1:0-4325 GCA_036273235.1 Sphingomicrobium sp.
GGCGGCCGAACAGCGCGATTCCGCGGAGACCAGATTGGCGGCGGCCCGTGCGGCTTTCTCGGCCGCAAAGTCCGAGCATGACGCGCTTGCGGCCGCGCTCGAGCATGGCGGAGGTTCGGCGATCGCGAACCTTTCGGCCGACCCGGGGTATGAGCGCGCGCTCGCCGCCGCGCTCGGCGAAGATGCCGATGCGGCGGTCGGCGACGGCGACAGCGCGCGGCGCTGGGCCGGGAGCGAGCCGCAGCCGGCAGACCCTGCGCTCCCAGCCCAGACCCAGTGCCTCGCCGATCACGTGCGCGCGCCGCCCGAGCTAATTCGGCGGCTGAGCCAGATCGCGGTGGCCGATGCCGACGAAGGCCAAGTGCTGGCGATGGGCCAGCGGCTGGTCACGCGCGACGGCGTTGTGCGGCGGTGGGATGGATTCGTCGCCAAGGGGGCCGGCGCGGCTGCGGCGGAGCGGCTGCTTCGCGCGAACCGGCTTGCCCAGCTCGCCGACGAGCTTCCGGGGCTGAGCCGCTCGGTCGACGACGCGGCGGCGGAGCGCGACCGTGCGCTTCATGCGATGGAAGAATGCCGCGATGCGGCCGAACAGGCGCGCCATGCCGCGCTCGCAGCCGAACGCGACGCGCGCGAGGCGGCGCGGGCGATCGACGCGGCGGCGGCGGCGCTTGAGCGGATCGACGCGCAGCGAAGCGGCTTGTCGCAACGTCAGGCCGACCTCGAGCCCGTGCTCCAGGCCGCCGCCGAGGCGGTTGCCGCCGCCAGGCAATCGCTCGCCACCCTGCCCGATCCGGCAGCGCTCGAGCAGGAGGTGGAGGAGGCGCGGGCGGCAGCCGCAGGCGCCGCATCGGCCGTCGCCGAGAAGAGAGCTGAGACGGCGACGCGCGCGCGGGAGAGCGCCGCCGACCGCGAACGCCTGAGCACTGCCGCGCGCGAGCAGGCGGAATGGCGCACGCGGCGCGAGAATGCCGAAGAACGCCTCGCTCAAGGCGTTGAACGCCAGAAGCAGCAGGCGTCGGAGCGTGGGCAGCTCGAAAGCGAGCCGGCCGAGCTCGATTCGAAAATCCGCGAGCTTGAGCAGGCGAACGGCGAAAGCCAGGTGCGCATCGGCGAAGCCGCGGCCGCCGAGCGCGCTGCCGAGGAAGCCGTCATCGAGGCCGCCCAGGCTGTCTCGGCCGCCAATGAGCGCTCCGCCGACACGCGCGAGCGCCGCGCCGCGGCGGCGGCGCGGGCGGAGGCACAGCAGGCGCGAAGCGCAGAGTTCGCGCGCGCGAGCGTCGAGAAGTTCGAATGCGTGCCCCAGCGGCTGCCGGAGAAGCTCGGCTTCGACGCCAGCGCGCCACGCAACGCCGACGAGGAGGCCGCGACTCTGGAGCGCCTGACGGCGGAGCGCGAGCGGATCGGCCCCGTCAACCTCGTCGCCGAACAGGAGCTTGCCGAGCTCGACGCCGCGCGGACCAAAGGAGCGGAGGAAGCGGAGGAGCTGACCCAGGCGATTCATCGCTTGCGCGGATCGATCGGCAATCTCAATCGCGAAGGGCGCGTGCGGCTGCTCGACGCCTACAGACAAGTCGACGCGCACTTCCGGCGGCTATTCACGACTTTGTTCGAAGGGGGCCAGGCGCATCTGGAGCTGGTCGAAAGCGAGGACCCGCTCGAGGCGGGGCTCGAGATCATGGCCCAGCCGCCGGGCAAGCGGCTGTCGACCCTGACCCTTCTTTCGGGCGGCGAGCAGGCGCTGACCGCGATTGCACTGATCTTCGCGCTGTTCCTGACCAATCCGGCGCCAATCTGCGTGCTGGATGAAGTCGACGCCCCGCTCGACGACGCCAATGTCGAGCGTTTCTGCGAGCTTCTCGACCGGATGACCCAGGAGACCGACACGCGCTATTTGATCGTCACCCACAATGCGGTGACGATGAGCCGGATGCACCGCCTCTACGGGGTCACGATGATCGAGAAGGGCGTCAGCCGGCTGGTCTCAGTCGACCTCGTCGGCGCGGAGACCTTGCTGGCGGCCGAGTAGCCCTAGAACTCATGGCTGATCTTCAGCCGCAACTCCCGCCGCTCATGATCGTCGAACTCGAGCGATGAACCCGCTCTGCCCGGGCCGCCGAACAGCTGCGGAAGCCAGGTCGCGGTGACCGCCCATTCGTCGGCATCGAAGTGGACGGACGGGCCGGCATAGACCGCATAATTCTCCCGGTGCAGGCCCTGAGTCCAGTCGGGATAAGCGCTGTGGTAGCGCGCTTCGGCTCCGACCCACCAGTTCGGCGCCACGCGGTATGTCAGACCGGTCGCGGTCTCGATCGCGAGCTCCTTTTCCATGTGGCTGCTGACCACGCCGGGAGCGATCTCCTCACGCTCGCGCTCCCATTCGGGCTCGAACGTCAGGTTGGCGGCCCAGACGAGGCGGTCGGCAAGGAAGTTCTTCTGGACGATGGCTTTGACCTCGAGTTCGTACTCCGGGGCTTTCTCACCAGTAACCTTGGCAATCCGCGACCATCCAGGTTCGGCGTAGAGGGCAAGGCCGACGCGCCCATCGGTCGGTGTGCGCAGCTGATATTTGAACTCGGCGGACAGGCCCTGGAAGCCGAGGTCGCGGCGGACCGGCTCCAACTCGCCAGAGACGCCGCGAATATGGTGACCCGCGAAGTTCGCGTAGCCGGACAGTTGAAACCGCTCGGTGATTCCGCGTTCGACCTCCAGCCGATAATCCTGCGCGTCATAATGACCCTCGCCCTTGCCGCGGCGGTCGGTCGCCCACAGAGTCAGCTCGGTTTCGCCCGGCTCCTCGATGCCCGCCGTATAGACATAGCCCAAGTCCGGCGAGGCCGCGGCGGCTTGGGGGTGCACGAAGGCAAGCCCCGCCAGAAGCCCGGCGGCCGCAAAAGGACGCATCTGAAATTCCCCTTATTGCTGTTCTGGAGTTCCGCTACTGCGAATTAATCGCAATTGCAATAAGGCTTATTTCGACAGCTCTTCCGCCCGCGTCTTGATGCGCTTCAGGTCGCGCACGAACATCGCGCGACCCTCCTCCCGCGCCGCGTGGTCGGGCATGCGCAGCAGCGAGCTCGGGTGAACGGTGACCCAGCATTCGCTTCCGTCTTCCAGCTCAATCGGCGCCCCGCGAACCTTGGTGATCGTGACGGCCTTGCCGATCAGCGAGCGCGCGGCCGTCGCCCCGAGCGCGACCGTGACGGGCGGTCGGATCAGCTCGCGCTCATGCTCGATCCACCAGCGGCAGGCGCTGATCTCGCCGGCGTCGGGCTTGTTGTGGATCCGGCGCTTGCCCTTCTGGACGAACTTGAAATGCTTGACCGCGTTGGTGACGTAGACGGTCGACCTGTCGATGCCGGCTTTCTCCAGCGCGGCGTCGAACAAAGCTCCGGCCGGGCCGACGAACGGCCGCCCGGCAATGTCCTCCTGGTCGCCCGGCTGCTCGCCGACGAACATGATCGAGGCATTGAGTGGTCCCTCGCCAAACACCGTCTGGGTCGCATGCCGGTAGAGGTCGCAGCGCGTGCAGCGCCGCGCGTCGGCGAGCAGCGCTTCCCACGAGGCGCGAAGATTGCCTCCGGGCTGGGCGTGGCGCTCCGCGTCCAGCGCATGCTTGAGCCCCTCTGCGGCGACATCGCTCATCACTCCTTCAAACGAGCCAGGCGCTCGCGCGTTGCGGTCAGCGGTCCGTCGGCGTTAGAATGGGCCATGCTCCACCGATCAGCGGCACTTGCGCGATGATGAAGGCCGCGCCCTGGCCGGTGACGGCGCTGTTCGTCCTGTCGCTCGCGCTGAACCTGTGGTTCGCCGGCGCGCCGGAGTGGAGTTGGATTCCAGCAATATTCGCCGGCTGGTACATTGCCGATCTCCTGTCCGGTCTGACGCACATGGTCATGGATTACCGGCCGTGCACGCCGGGCGTCGGACTCGACCGGATGTTCCATTATTCGGGCTCTCGCGAGAGCGCCGATTACCTCGCGCTCCGGGCCGAGGTGCTGCCGCGAATCTCGCCGCTCGAGCGGCTGGTCTATGATTTCAAGAACCACCATCCGCGGCCCGAGGCGCTCGGGCGACGTTCGTTTTTCGTCCAGATCGGCTCGACGATCATCTTTGCGTCGCTTCCCTTCTCGATTGTCCTGAACCTCGCCTGCCTGGCGTTGGCGCCTCCGAGCTGGCTGATCGCGGGGCTCGTCATGCTGACGATCGGCGGCACCCTTGCGCAATATTTTCACGGCACGCTTCACCGCACAGACAATCCGTGGTTCGTGCGCGCGATGCGCCGCGCCGGGCTGCTGATGACGCCCGAAGCGCATGCGGTGCACCAT
>DASUIB010000067.1:0-3005 GCA_036273235.1 Sphingomicrobium sp.
GCGCCGCGGTGTCCATCGCATAAGCGAGCGGGATCTCGTCCCAGGCGAAGCGCGGCTGGCCGATGCTGACTTCGACTTCGCCGCCGAGGTCCTTTCCTTCGAGCAGGCCTCCCGCCGTGTCGATCCGGCGAGCGCCGGTCAGCTGAACGACGCACCGCGTGGCGTTGCCGCAGCTCTCGACCTCGCCGCCGTCGCTGTTCCAGATGCGTATCCTGAGATCGGCGCTGTCGCTCGGCTCCAGAACGATCAGCTGGTCGCAGCCGACGCCGGTGCGCCGGTCGGCGATCGCCTTCGCCAGCGCGGGCGTACCCTCGAACGGCTGCTCGCGCGCATCGACGATCACGAAATCGTTGCCGAGCCCGTGCATCTTGTCGAAGCGTCGTTTCACTTGGCTCCGACCAGCTCCGGCGCTTTCGCCCGCATCGGCGCGATCACCTGCGCGGCGAACCGGTCCATCTCCTCGGCTTGCGGGCTCATCTGGAGCAGCAGCAGGTCGAGCCCGGCCGCCTCATATTCCTCGATGCGCTCGCGAAGCTGCTCAGGAGTTCCGACAAAGTTCGGCCGCAAGCCTCTGTTGGAAACCGAATATTCCTGGAGCTTCAGCTCCCGCTCGAGCTCCGTCCCCGACAGCCACTGCTCGAAATTGTCGAAGCCCTTGGGCGGCTTGGGCGGCATCTGCGTGATCCGCGCGAGATCCTTCTTCGCTTCGGCCTCGCTGTCGCGGACGATGGCGAAGGCCGCCATGCCGTACTGCATCCGGCCCTTGCCGGCGCGGTCGCGGCGTTCCTCCATATCGGCGATCTTCGGTTTGATGGAATCGACCGGGTCGCCGTGCATGACATAAGCATCGCACAGGGTGGTGATCATCGTCTTCGCAGCTTCGCTCTCGCCACCCGCGTAGATCGTCGGCCACGGCTTATGCACGGGCTTGGGTTCGGCGATCGCGTCGGTAAGCTTGTAGCGCTCCCCGTCGAAGCTGAAGCGGTCCTGGGTCCAGAGGCCTTGGATCACCTGCAACCACTCGGTCGTGCGGGCATAGCGGTCGTCATGCTGATCGAACTGGAGCCCATATTGGGTCGCTTCGTCCGCCCACCAGGAGGAGACGACGTTGAGCGCCAGCCGGCCGTTCGAGATATTGTCGATGTTGGCCGCGGCCTTCGCGAACAGGGCGGGCTGATGGAAATTCGGGCGTACCGCGACCATCAGCTCGATGCTCGAGGTCACCGCGGCAAGTGCGGCGGCGGTCGACCAGGCGTCGAGTGCGGGCTGGTCCACGCCCTTGATGTCGTTGAGGTTGAGTTCGGCGATCAGCGTCAGGTCCCAACCGGTCTCCTCGCTGCGCTGGGTCAGCCGCTTCACATAGTCCCAGCTCGCCTCCATCCCTTCGTTGGGGATGTTGCGCAGCCAGCCGCCGAACACCGGCATCCAATAGCCGAACCTCATGCCGCTACCCTGCCTTTCAGTTGCACTTCGAGGAAGTCGATCAGCCGGTCGTGCGGGTCCCAGCCGAGAACGTTCAGCGGATCGGCGACGAAATTCGACATGGCGTTGATGTCGTAGAAGCGCGGAGTGCCGTCGCGGTCGTCGATCACGACTTCGATCCCGCCGAGGTCGAGACCGGCCGCGCGGGCGATGCGCTCCGCGGCGTCGATCAGCTCGGGGGCCGGCGTCACCGCCGTCATCCGGATCGCCGCGCGGCCGGGCTGAGCGACGCAGGCGTCGGCGGGACAGAGGTCGAAGCTGTCGCCACGGCTCTCGATCTCGATCGCGTAGAGAAAGCGGCCGCCGAGCGTCTCGAGGCGAAGGATCGTCCCGCCCTGCGCGGGCACATAGTCCTGGACCAGCAGGACCTGGTCGACTGACTGCGGAATCATTCGATCGGCGATCGAGACGCGGAGCTCCTCGGCCGACAAATAGCGGACGATCCCCGCGCCCGAGCCGCCGATGTTGGCCTTGACCAGCAGCGGGAAGGCCATGCCCTCCGCCGCAGAAAGCAGGTCTTGAGCGCGGTGGACCACTCGCGTTTCCGGAATCGCGTAGCCAAGCGAATTGATCAGCGCGAGCTGGCGCGCCTTGGACGAATCGATGGCGAGCACATCGGCGCCGTTCAACACCCGGGCGCCGCAGCGCGCCCAATGATCGAGCAGCGCCTCGGCGTAGAAGATCGGATGTTCGGGCTCGCGCAGGAAGCTCGACTGCGCGACACGGCTGAGGATCAGCGGCGCGGGCGTCTCGCGGCTCGCCGGATCGAAGCGGTGCTCGTCGAGGTGGATCGGGAGATACGGCATGCCGCGCCGCTCGAGCGCCGCGAACAGGGGTTGAAACCAGAGCGGGTGCTCGTAGAGGATCGCTAGCTGCGCGCCGTTGGAAGCGGGAAAGCTCATCGCGGCGCGGACTTAGGGAGCGGCCGGGCGCAAGTCCACAAGCGAAGGTGAATCTTTAGGATGCCGAAAGCCGCGAGCGAAGTCATGCAATCGATCATCTTTTCGGCGGTGCTCGACGGGCTCACGGCGCTGAAGCGCGCTTCAGGCGGCCTTCCGAACCAGCTGCTTCGCGACGTCCAGGCGATCCACGCCAACGTGACCTTTGCCGATTTGCCGAAGGAGCTTCAGGACCAGATCGCCGAGACGACGCGGGCCGCGTTCACGCAGCTCCTGAAGGAAGGCTATGCCGTGGGCCCGCGCCAGCAGATGCAGCAGTCGCGGCCGATCGACCGCGTTCCCGAGCGTCAGCGGACCAACGACCGTCGCGGTCCGCCGCGAGGTCCGCGCAGGGCGCCGCCGTCTGGAAGCGGGCCCGACAAGCCGCGCGGCGGTCCCGGAGGACCGTCCCGGCCGCGCAAACCCAAAGGCAAGCCGCGGCTGGGTTGAACTTCGGCGCATGAGCCGCTAAGCGCCGCGGCGTCTCAAGGGACATACATCGATACTGAGCGCCCCAAAGGGACGCGACATGTGCAAGCCGGCCGACGAGGTTTCGTTCGCCGGCTCGAATTGCGTTGTATCCTC
>DASUIB010000068.1:0-12709 GCA_036273235.1 Sphingomicrobium sp.
CCGCCCATCGCAGGCGAGACCACCGCCTCGACTTGATCCCTGACAATTTTGGGGATCCGGGCCGCGAGTTCCCGCGCCAGCCGCTCCGCCCTCGCCGGATCCATCAGCACGCGCGCGCACTGCAGGTAGCGCGGGCTCCTCAAGCCCGACGAAAGAATGAAATGACCTTCGAGGAGCGCGTTGGCCGCGCGGAACTCGGCGAGGATTTCGTCGTCGGTCATCATTTCAAGGAACGGCCATTAGGCCCCGCGGCAGCGCCCTTCAACACCCCCCGCTACACCGTGGAGGAGGCGCTTGAGGCTCCCGAAAGCCGCGCCTATAGGAACGCGCAACTCCGGCGGCGCGGACCTGCGCATCCGGCTCCAATTTGGCTCTGGGGTGCTGATGAAACGATTTGGATGGGCGATCGCCTTGGCCGCGGTTTGGTTGACACCCGCAGCGGCGCAGGCGCCGGCAAGCCCGCCCCCCGCCAGCACGCCCGCCGCAGCTCAGCCGGCCGCAGCGCCACCCGCGGGATTTGCCCAGAACTCGAACAAGCCCGACACCGGAACCGCCTCGGCGGCGCAAGCGGCGGCGGCGCTTCCGACCGTCGTGCCGACGCCGGGAATCGGTCAGCCCGACGGGCGCATGGGGCTCCAGGACCAGTTCACGCAAATCGGCCGCGAGGCCGCCGCCTTCCACGATAACTGGCTGCTGCTGTTGTGCGCGATCATCAGCATCGTCGTCCTGGCGCTGCTGTTGTGGGCGATCATTTTCTACCGCCGCGGCGCCAATCCGGTGCCTTCGCGCAACTCGCACAATACGACGATCGAGGTGATCTGGACGCTGGTGCCGGTGCTGATCCTGGTGGCGATCGCCATCCCCTCGATCCGGCTGCTCCGCCACCAATATACGCCGCCGCCCGCCGACGTGACGGTCAAGGTCACCGGTCACCAATGGTATTGGAGCTACGAATATCCCGACCTCGGCGTGTCGTTCGACAGCTACATGCTGAAGGAGAAGAACGACCCCACGCGTCAGGCCAACCAGCGCTACCGCACTCCCGCCGACGGGCCGCCGCTGCTCGCGGTCGACCAGCGGCTGGTGATCCCCGCCGGAAAGGTCGTGAAGTTCATCGTCACCGCCGACGACGTGATCCACAGCTTCGCGGTGCCGGCTTTCTGGGTCAAGCAGGACGCGAATCCCGGCCAGCTCAACGAGACCTGGGCCAAGGTCGACCGGCCCGGCGTCTATTTCGGCCAATGCTCGGAGCTTTGCGGCGCCCGGCACGGCTTCATGCCGATCAGCGTCGAGGTCGTGCCGGCGGCGCAGTTCGCCTCCTGGGTCGGATCAAAGGGCGGCCATATGGCTGGTGCTAAGCCTCCGGCGGTGCAACCAGCGCAAACCGGAGGCGGCATGAGCACGCCGGCCCCGGCCGCCGCCGGCACCGCGAACGCCAATGTCACACCCGCGCCGACCAACCCCAATGTCGCCAACCGCGCCAATCAGTAAAGAGACGGATCCCCAGTCAATGAGCACCACCGCCGACTCACTCCATCTCCAGCCGCACGAGGCTCATGGGACCGAGCATCATGAGGACCATAAGCCGGGCTTCTTCGTGCGCTGGTTCATGTCGACGAACCACAAGGACATCGGCACGCTCTATCTGATCTTCGCGATCATCGCCGGGTTCATCGGCGGTTCGATCTCCGGGATCATGCGCTGGGAGCTGATGGAGCCGGGCATACAGGTGCTGAACCGCGCCTGGCCGATCGGCGCGGGTACCGCCAATTTCGACGAGTGGACCCACCATTGGAACGTGCTGATCACGGCCCACGGCCTGATCATGGTGTTCTTCACCGTCATGCCGGCGATGATGGGGGGCTTCGGCAACTGGTTCGTGCCGCTGATGATCGGCGCGCCGGACATGGCGTTCCCGCGGATGAACAACATCAGCTTCTGGCTGCTGGTGCCGTCCTTCTGCCTGCTGCTGGGATCGACCATGGTCTCCGGCGGGACGGGGCTGGGCGCCGGAACGGGCTGGACGCTCTATGCGCCGCTCTCGACGTCCGGGTCCACGGGGCCCGCGGTCGACATGGTGATCTTCTCGCTCCACTTAGCTGGCGCGAGTTCGATCCTCGGCGCGATCAATTTCATCACCACCATCTTCAACATGCGCGCGCCGGGAATGACTCTGCACAAGATGCCGCTGTTCGTCTGGGCGGTGCTCGTCACCGCTTTCCTGCTGCTGCTTTCGCTGCCGGTGCTCGCCGGCGCGATCACCATGCTTCTGACCGACCGCAATTTCCAGACCGCCTTCTTCGATGCGTCGGGCGGCGGCAACGTCGTGCTCTACCAGCACCTTTTCTGGTTCTTCGGCCATCCCGAGGTGTACATCATGATCATTCCGGGCTTCGGAATGATCAGCCAGGTCATCTCGACCTTCAGCCGCAAGCCCGTGTTCGGCTATCTCGGCATGGCCTACGCGATGGTCTCGATCGGCGTGATCGGGTTCGTGGTCTGGGCGCACCACATGTTCATCACCGGCATGAGCGTCGACGAAAAGATGTACTTCACGGCGGCGACGATGATTATCGCCGTGCCGACCGGCGTGAAGATCTTCAGCTGGATCGCGACCATGTGGGGCGGCTCGCTGACCTTCGAGACGCCGATGCTGTTCGCGATCGGCTTCATCTTCCTGTTCACGGTCGGAGGAGTGACCGGGGTCGTTCTCGCGAACGGCGGCGTCGACACCTACATGACCGACACTTATTATGTCGTCGCCCACTTCCACTATGTGCTGAGCCTCGGCGCGATCTTCAGCATCTTCGCCGGCTTCTATTACTGGTTCCCGAAGATGAGCGGCCGCATGTACAACGAGCTGCTGGGCAAGATTCACTTCTTCCTGATGTTCATCGGCGTCAACGTGATCTTCTTCCCGATGCACTTCCTCGGCCTCGACGGAATGCCGCGCCGGATCCCCGACTACACGCCGGCGTTCGCGCATTGGAATTACGTCTCGACCGTCGGCTACATGATCACCGCGGCGGGCGTCGGGGTGTTCTTCATCAACCTCTTCTGGTCGCTGGCGGCTGGCCGCAAGGCGCCGGACAATCCGTGGGGCGAGGGTGCGACGACGCTCGAATGGACCCTGTCGAGCCCGCCGCCGTTCCACCAATATTCGACCCTTCCGCGGATCGACTAAGCGCAGGCTGCCGACGATGCCCGCTCTCGAGCTAACCAATCCGGCCGCGCTGCCCGCCGACTGGCGCGACTTGCTCGCGCTGACCAAGCCGCGGGTGATGAGCCTGGTGGTCTTCTCCGGCCTCTGCGGATTGCTCGTCGCTCCGGTCATGCCGCCGCCGGTGCTCGGCTTCACCGCGATCCTGTGCATCGCGCTTGGCGCGGGGGCGTGCGGCGCGCTTAACCAATGGTACGAAGCCGACATCGACGCGAAGATGCGGAGGACCGCCAATCGGCCGTTGCCCGCCGGCCGGATGGACCGGCAATCGGCGCTGCACTTCGGCGTCGGGCTCGGCATCTTCTCGGTGCTCCTGATGGGCCTTGCGACCAACTGGCTCGCGGCGGCGCTGCTCGCCGCTTCGATCCTTTTCTATGTGCTGGTCTATACCGTCTGGCTGAAGCCGAGGACCGCCCAGAACATCGTCATCGGCGGCGCGGCCGGCGCATTTCCGCCGCTGATCGGCTGGGTCGCGGCGACCGGGCATGTGACGATGCTTCCGCTCATTCTCTTCGCGATCATCTTCCTGTGGACTCCGCCGCATTTCTGGGCGCTGTCGCTGTTCGTCCGCTCCGATTATGCGGCGGCGGGAATCCCGATGCTCCCCGTCGTCGCCGGCGTTCCGAACACGCGCCGCCAGATCTTCCTCTACAGCCTGCCGATGGCTGTAGCCGCGGTCACGCCGTGGCCCCTCGGGCTCGCGGGGCCGATCTATGGCGGCTGCGCCGCCGTGCTGAGCTTCGTCTTCGTCGTCCTTGCCGCGCGCGTGCTCGCCAATCGCGCGACCGAACCTGCGCAAATGGCGCCTGAGAAAAAGCTGTTCGCTTATTCGGTCTTCTACCTATTCGCGCTGTTCGCGGTGCTGGTTGCCGACCGCTGGCTGGCCGCATGAAATTGGAAGAGGAGGTCATCCGGCGTCAGCGCGAGCGGTCGCGGATTTTCGGCTTGCTCCTCGGCGCCTTCGTCGTGCTGCTGTTCTTCATCACCATCGCAAAGACGGGGATCAACTGGTGAACACCGCGGTTGTTCAGAACAGGAACGGCAAGACCTTGATCATTCTCTTGTCGATCATCGCCGCGATGGCTGTTCTCGTGGCCTTCACTCCCAAGCTCTACACCGCATTTTGCCAGGCGACCGGCTGGGACGGCACTCCCGAACGCGCGGACCGCGCGCCAGGCGCCGTACCTGGACAAATCGGCGTCCGCTTCGATGCCAATGTCCACCCGGGCCTCCCGTGGCGCTTCGAGCCCGAGCAGAACACCGTCCGAATCCAGCCGGGCGCGCGGACGAAGATATTCTACATGGCGCAGAACCTCAGCGCCCGTGCGATCACCGCTCAGGCCGTCTACAACGTCTCGCCCGATACGGTCGGCAAATATTTCAAGAAGATCCAGTGCTTCTGCTTCTCCGAGCAGACGCTTCAGCCCGGCCAGAAGGTCGATATGCCGGTGGTCTTCTTCGTCGATCCCGCGATCAAGAAGGACCCCGACACGAAGGACATCGACGAAATCACGCTCAGCTACACATTTTATCCTGTGGAAACCGTGCCGACGGCCCGCTAGAGCCGCCGCAGATCGAAGAAGGAAGCTGAAGGCAAATGGCCGGGACGAAGCACCACGATTACCATTTGGTCGAACCGGATCCATGGCCGCTGATCGGCGCCATCTCCGCCGGGATCATGTTCAGCGGCGCGGTGCTGTGGTTCCACCAGAACCGCTACGGGCCCTTCCTGATTGGCCTCGGGCTGCTCGGTGTGCTCGTCACCATGTTCAACTGGTGGAAGAACACGATCGACGAAGCCCATACCGGCTATCACACCCCGGTCGTCCAGCTTCACCTGCGCTACGGGATGATCCTGTTCATCGCCTCGGAGGTAATGTTCTTCCTCGCTTGGTTCTGGGCCTTCTTCGATTCGGCGATCTTCCCGAGCGCGGTCGACGCCGTTGGCAGCCAATGGCCGCCCAAGGGGATCACGGTGCTGAGCCCGTGGGGGTTCCCGCTGCTCAATACGTTGATCCTGCTCTGCTCCGGCACCACCGTCACCTGGGCCCACCACTCGCTGATCCATGGTGACCGGCAGGGGCTGAAGCTCGGGCTTCTGCTCACCATCCTCCTTGGCCTGACCTTCACCAGCGTTCAGGCGTACGAGTATGTCCATGCGCCGTTCGCCTTCAAGGGCAGCATCTACGGCTCGACCTTCTTCATGGCGACCGGCTTCCACGGCTTCCACGTCATCGTCGGCACCATCTTCCTGATCGTTTGCTTGCTTCGGGCCAACCGCGGCGACTTCACGCCCAAGCAACATTTCGGGTTCGAAGCCGCGGCCTGGTACTGGCATTTCGTCGATGTGGTGTGGCTGTTCCTCTTCACCTCGATCTACGTCTGGGGCGGCTGGGGCGCGCCGCACGCGGGGTGAACCCCAGGAAGCCGGACGAAGCGCCTTCGTGGCTAGAGGCCGCTTTGAAGGGCAATTGCCCGCGCTGCGGTGCGCACACGCTTTTCGCCGGCTGGATCCGCTTCGCGCACAAGTGCCGCGATTGCGGGCTCGATCTTGACAGCTTCAATGTCGGCGACGGCCCGGCCGCCTTCCTGATCTTCATTGTCGGGACGATCACGGTCGTCGCCGCGCTGGTGCTCGACGGCGCCTTCTCGCCGCCCTGGTGGGTCCACCTCGTGTGGATTCCCGTGGCGACGGCGCTGACGCTCGGCGGGCTCAGGCTGTCGAAGGCATGGCTGCTCGCGCAGGAATATCGGCACCGCGCACGCGAAGGACGCGCCGTATGAAGCGGCGCATTCCGGTGATCCCGACGATCATCGTCGCAGCCGCCGTGGCGCTGATGATCGGCCTAGGAAACTGGCAGATACGAAGGTCGCACGAAAACGAGCGGCTCATCGCGCAGTACAGCGCCGCCTCCAAGCTGCCGCCGATCGCTTTTCCCATCGCACCCTCAAAGGGGCCGCTGCCGCTCTTTCGTTGGGCGACGGGCTTTTGCCAAAAGGTCGTCGGTCAGCGCGAGGCGGGCGGGCGCAACCGCGCCGGCGACGTCGGCTGGGCGCATATCGTCGATTGCACCACCGGCGCGGAAGGTCCGGGCATGAGCGTCGAGGTCGGCTGGTCGAAGGACCCGAACGCAAAAGTGAACTGGCGCGGTGGCCTCGTCAGCGGCGTGATCGTCCCCGACCGTTTCCGTCAAATCCGCCTGGTCGCGGCAGGCGCTCCGCCCGGGCTGCAATCCGCTGGGCTTCCGTCGCTCGAGACCGCGGTACCGGTGACGCCCGGCCGCAATCGAATGTATGCGCTGCAATGGTACGGCTTCGCCGCAATCGCGCTGATCATCTATGCATTCGCGCTGAGGAAGCGATGGAAAGAGGAGCAGCCAAAACCGTGAGCGGTGAGATGCATGTCCTGTCGAACGGCCTGAGAGTCGCGGTCGATCCGTTGCCGGGCGCCGAGTCGGTCGCGCTCGGCGTCTATGCGATGGTCGGATCGCGCTCCGAGCCCGAGCATTTGAGCGGCCTCGCGCACGTCGTCGAGCATATGGTGTTCAAGGGCGCGGGCGGGCGCGACACGCGCCAGATCGCCGAAGCGATCGAGGACGTGGGTGGGATCATCAATGCCTGGACCGCCCGCGACCAGACGGTCTTTTACGGTCGCACCTTGGCCAAAGACGCGCCGCTGCTCGCCGAATTGATCGCCGATTTCCTCCGCGAGCCGCACCTCAACGAAGATCATCTCGAGCGGGAGAAAACAGTTATCCTGTCGGAGCTGGGCGAAGCGATTGATTCGCCCGACGACCTCGTCCACGACCATCTGTTCGAGGCCGCGTTCGAGGGCCAGCCGCTCGGCCGTTCGGTGCTCGGCTGTGAGGAGACCTTGGGCGGAATTACGGCCGAGGACTGCCGCGCCTGGCTGCGCGACGAGCTGGTGCCGTCGCGCATGATCCTTTCGGCAAGCGGCAAGGTGCAGCCCGACGAAATCCTCAAACTGGCCGAGCGGCTGTTCGGCGACATGGACAACTGGCCCGGCGTCCCGATCGGGCGCGCCGAGTTCACCGGCGGAGTCCGCAACGACCGGCGCGAGTTCGAGCAGGCGCATTGGTGCCTCGGTCTGCCTGGCATCGCCGCCTCCGACCCGCGGCTGCCCGCGCTATCGGTCTTCGTCCAGGCGATCGGCGGCGGAATGTCGTCGCGGCTGTTCCAGGAGCTGCGCGAGGACCGCGGCCTCGCTTATTCGGTCAGCGCCTGGCAGCAGGCCTATGCCGATACGGGCATCGTCGCGCTGAGCTGCGCCGCCGACAGCAATCGGGCGGTCGAATCGATGCACCTGGCGCGCGCGGTCCTTGCCAACGCGGTTGAGACGCTCACCGACAGGGAGGTCCAGCGCGCACGAGCGCAACTCGAGGCCGGGCTTCTGATGAGCCTCGAAAGCCCCCAGGGCCGGGCCGATCACATGGCGCGATCGATCGAGGTGTTCGGTCGCATCCTTTCGCTCGACGAGCTGCTGGAGCACTTGCGGAACGTCGACGCTGCAGCGGCTAAGGCCGCAGGCGCGGCGCTACTCGACGGGAGAGCCGCGGTCGCCTCGGTCGGAGCGCAGCTCGCCCTGGCCGCCTAGAACGCCCGCGTGAACGAACTCGAGACGCTCATCGCCGCGCCCTGGCCCGACTGGGGGCTGATCGACTGCGGCAATGGCCAGAAGCTCGAACGCTACGGCGGCATCCGGGTGGTCCGCCCCGAGCCGCAGGCGATGTGGGCGCCGGCGGGTGAGCAGTGGGACCCCGACGCCACCTTCGTCCCCGGTTCCGACGAGGAAGGCGGCGGTCGCTGGGTGCAGCACCGGCCCGTGCCGCGCCAGTGGGAGCTTTCGCGCGGCAATGTCCGCTTCGCCGCGTCGCTAACGCCCTTCCGCCACCTCGGCTTCTTCCCCGACATGGCGCCGCAATGGGACTGGATGCGTGAGCGCTCGGCCGATGCCGACGTGCTGAACCTGTTCGGCTATACCGGTGTCGGCACCCTGCTGCTGAGCGATGCGGGCGCTCGGCTGGTCCACGTCGATGCGTCGAAGAAGTCGGTCGAGCAGGGAAAGGAGAATGCGCGACTCTCCGGCGTTGATGACCGCCCGATCCGCTGGATGGTGGACGATGCGGCGAAGTTCACCGCGCGCGAGGTACGCCGCGGTCGGCGCTACGACGGCATCCTGCTCGACCCGCCGAAGTTCGGACGAGGTCCGAACGGCGAGCTATGGCGGCTGGAGGAACATCTCGCGCCGCTGCTCGCCGATTGCCGCAAGCTGCTCGACGCGGACAGCCGCTTCCTCGTGCTGACCGTCTATGCGGTGCGCATGTCCGCGCTCGCGATCGGCGAGCTGGTGAAGCAGACGCTCGGCGACCTCGGGGGCACGGTCGAGATGGGCGAGATGGCGGTGCGCGAAGAGGCGAGGGGACTGCTGCTTCCAACCGCCATCTTTGCGCGATGGTCTAGGTTCTAGCCGCCCTGATCGCTGCGCCTGCGACGAAGGGCGCTCCGGCGGTGAGCAGCAGCGAGACAGCCGCTTCGAGCAGATAGGCGTCGGCAGCGCCGAAGATCAGCAGCGGCACCGCCAGCGGAAGCAGAAGCAGGCCCGTGAGTGAGCCTGCGCGCGGCAGGCCTGCCGTCACGGCGGCAACCGCAACCGCTAGCGAGGCAAGTCCCGCCGTGCCGATGAGGAGCGCGAGCTCGGTGCTCGCGAGTGACCGTCCGTCCAGCGCGAGCAGCGCCGACGCAGGAATTGCGGCAATCAGGAGGAGCGGCGCGAAGCTCAGCCAGTGGGCGATGATCTTGGCAAGTGCGACGCTCTCTTCCGCCACCCCGTGCAGGAACAGCTGATCGAGCACGCCGTCCGCGCGGTCGGGCTCGATCAGCCGCTCGATCGGCAGCAGCGCGGCGGTTAGCGCGGCGATCCACAGCGCGCCCGGCCCGATGCGCGACAGCAGCCGAGCGTCCGGCCCAACGGCGAACGGGACCAGCGCCGCGACGAGCACGAAAAACGCGACCGGCAGCCAGGCGGCGCCGGTAACGCCGCGGCGCACATCCCGAACAATCAAGCCGGCGATCACCGCGCGAGCTCCAGCATCCGCCACTCCCCCGGCAACGGCTGGTGCGAAGCGGCCACGACCGCGCCTCCGCTTGCACGATGCTGCTCAATGATCCGCGCCAGCCGCTCGGCCCCTTCCGCGTCCAGTGCATTAAGCGGCTCGTCCAGCAGCCAGAGCGGGGCGCCCGATGCGACGACCCGCGCCAGCGCCGCCCGCTTCCCCTGGCCCGATGAAAGCAGTCGCACGGGAACATCCGCCAGATGCGCAATCCCCAAAGCTTCCATCGTCCGTTCGACAGACCCGCTCCAGAACTTCAGCGCACGCTTGAGCGGTAGCTCGCGGTCGAGCGCGATATTCTCGTCCGCCAACGTCAACGGCGAGCGCTCTACTCGCCCGCGCTCGGGCTGCAGCAGGCCCGCGGCAAGTCGGATCAGACTCGACTTGCCGCTGCCGTTCGGCCCGATGACCTGCAGCGCTTCGCCCGCACCGAGCGCGAGATCCAAGTCTTCAAACAGCAGCCGTCCGCGGCGCCGCAGGGTCACGGCCTCGAACCGCAGCAGGCTCGTCACTCGCCCTCGTCCTCGAGCGCATGCATGTCGTCGTCGGAGAAGCCGAAATGGTGGCCGACCTCGTGGATTACGACGTGCGATACAAGCTCTTGGAGACTGACTCGGGTCGACCCCCATTCGGCGAGAATGGGCCTCCGATAGAGCGTGATCCGCTCCGGCAGCATGCCCGATTGCTGCACGCTCTGGCGGTTGAGCGGCACTCCTTGATACAGGCCGCTCAGCTGCATCGGGTGGTTGAGCCCGAGGCTGCGCGCGGTCTCCGCGCTTGCGACCTCCTCGATCAGCAGCACGACCTCGTCGAGGCTTTCCGCGAACGGCGACGGCAGCCGCTCGAGCGTGGCCCGCGCGATCGCCTCGATGTCGGCGGCGCTCGGCATCCGTCCGGAAAGACGCTCGGCGGGGGTCATGGGCCAGGACTAGGGGCGCTCGCCACGCCTCGCAACCTTGCCGCCCGCGCGCTCGCCGCCTAGAGAAGCGCCCTTCCAGCAAGTGCGGAGCGGTGGCCGAGTGGTCGAAGGCGCTCGCCTGGAAAGTGAGTATACGGCAAAACCGTATCGAGGGTTCGAATCCCTCCCGCTCCGCCACTTTGCCGCTCGGGCCGGATCACGAGTCTGGCTGAGTTCAGCTAGAGCCCGCTAATCGACTTCCGGATATTCTTACGGAGCTGCAACAATGAACGACCGCAGAGCATTTCTTGGTCTTGCCGGAGCGGGAGCGGTGGGCTTGCTGCTATTCGGCCGGAGCGGCAGCTCGGCCGCGCCGGCAGCGCGCTTCGCGGTCAGCCGCACGCCAGCCGAATGGCAGCATTTGCTTGGCCCGAAGCGCTACGCCGTCCTGCGGCAAGCGGCGACGGAACCGCCGTTCTCGAGCCCGCTGCTCAACGAGCACCGCAAGGGCGTGTTCGTCTGTGCCGGCTGCGCGCTTCCGCTGTTCAGCTCGGCGACCAAGTTCGAGAGCGGCACCGGCTGGCCAAGCTTCTGGCAGGTGCTTCCGCACGCCGTCGTCACCCGGTCCGACCACAGCCTGCTGATGGAGCGAACCGAGGTGCTGTGCGCGCGCTGCGGCGGGCATTTAGGGCACCTGTTCGATGACGGGCCGAAGCCGACCGGCCTTCGCTATTGCATGAACGGCCTGGCGCTGAACTTCAGGCCGGCTTGACCCTCTCCCGCTCGCGGGAGAGGGAGGAGCCGCGAAAGGGTCCCATGAAAGTATTACTTTCATGGGTGCCCGATGCGGCGGAGGGTGAGGGCCTTTAAGCGACGATCCTCAGCTTCCCGCGCTTGCCCGGTGCGGCATAGCAGACGACGCCGAGCTCCGCCTGGAGCCGTTCGAGCTCGCGCTCCTTGGCCTCCTTCGATGCCTCGGCGTAACGCCGCTCGATCTCCGCCTCCTCCTCCGTCTGGTCGCGGAAGTAGGAGATGGTGATGCGGTGCCCGAAAACCTCATCGCCGCGAAGCCTCAGCTCGGCTTCGGATGGATCGGGAAGGCTGTCGCGCAGCTCAGCCAGTCTCTCGATGAGCTCGTCGAGCGAAACCTGGTCCGCGATGTCGACGAAATCCTTGACGCGTCTCTTCACTTGCCCTCCCCGGCCCCCGGGGCGTTTCAATACATGGCGCACGAATCCGCGTGCAATCCAGTTTCGACGTTTATCCCCAGAGAAGTTGCGCGGTTGTGAATCATGGTGAAATCAACGGGTAAGGAAATGACCATCGTCAACCTCACCGCGGGCCCTTTGAGGCTTGAGCTAAGCCCTTCTATCGGCGGCGCTATTTCGGTATTCGAGTGGACAGGCGAGAGCGGCCCGCGGCCGATATTGCGCAAATGCAACAGTCCGCTCGAAAAGGTCCTCGATGCCGATTGCTTCCCGCTCGTTCCCTATGTGAACCGAATCCGCGGCGGCTGTTTCAGCTTCAGGGGGCGCACGGTGCGGCTCAGCCCGAACATGCCCGGGGACCCGAGCCCGCTGCATGGGCAGGGGTGGCTGAACCCGTGGGCGGTGGAGGCGGCGAGCGGCTCCAGCGCCGCGCTGACCTATCACCATCGGCATGGCGAATGGCCGTGGGCGTACGACGCGCGGCAGTTATTCTCGCTGGATACGCACGGCCTTTCGCTGCGCCTCACATGCCGCAATACGAGCGACGACCCGATGCCGTGCGGCCTCGGCTTCCACCCTTATTTCCCTTGCGGTCCCGAGACCCGGATCGATACGAAAGTCGACTGCGCCTGGACGGTCGATGAGAATGTCCTTCCGGTCGCCAAGGTCCCGGCCGAGGGACGGTACGGCCTTCGCGACCGCCAGGTGTGCGGACAGAGCCTCGACAACGGTTTCGGCGGGTGGGGCGGGGAAGCGCGGATGAGCGATCCGGACTGGCCCTACGAGCTCCGCCTCTCCTCGCCGGAAGCGAAATTCTTCCAGCTCTATTCGCCGCCGCACGGCGGCATCTTCGTCGCCGAGCCGGTGACCCACGCCAATACCGCGCTCAATCATCCCGAAAGCGAATGGCCCGAGCTCGGCATGCGCGTGCTCGACCCCGGCGAAGCGATGAGCCTCGACATGCGGCTCGAGGTGACGGCGAAATAGCCAATGGCTGGCGGAGACGGAGGGATTCGAACCCTCGGTACGGGAATTCCCCGTACGGCGGTTTAGCAAACCGCTGGTTTCAGCCACTCACCCACGTCTCCGCTAAGCGGCCAGCGAACGGCGGCTATAGAGACGCCTTTCCGAGCCTTCAACCGCCGGCACCCGCTATTTCGGGATGACGTCGAGCCGCATGTCGAGGCTCATCGCTTCGCCGGGCTCCAGCACCCGCATTCCAAGGGTCGGCCATTCGCTTTCCGGATGATTG
>DASUIB010000069.1:0-35630 GCA_036273235.1 Sphingomicrobium sp.
CAACGTGCTCGGCTCGATCCTCGACGCCGAGCGCGCGGCCCAGATCGCGCATTCCAAGGGCGCGCTGCTGCTTCTCGACGGCTGCCAGGCGGTGCCGCGGCTGCCGGTCGACGTCGCCGCGCTCGGCGCCGACTTCACCGCATTCTCCGCGCACAAGCTCTATGGCCCCACCGGCATCGGCTGCCTGTGGGGCCGCGCCGAGCTGCTCGCCTCCACGCCGCCGTGGCAGGGCGGCGGCTCGATGATTGACACCGTCACGTTCGAGCGCACGACATTCCTCGATCCGCCGGCGCGGTTCGAAGCGGGGACGCCGCACATCGTCGGTGCGGTTGGGCTGCACGCTGCAGTTAAGTGGGTCGAGCAGCTCTCGCTCGACGCGATTCATGCGCACGAGTGCGCGCTGGTCGCCGAGGCCCGCGCCGCGTTGCGCGGCATCCCTGGAGTGACGCTCTATGGCCCCGAGGACTCTGCTGGCATTGTCAGCTTTAACGTCGACGGGGTGCATCCGCACGACACCGCCACCATATTGGACGATGCGGGCGTAGCGGTCCGCGCCGGCCACCACTGCGCGCAGCCTTTGATGCGCTGGCTAGGCGTCGAAGCGACCGCCCGAGCGAGCTTCGCCGCGCACAGCGACAGCTCCGACATTGAGGCGCTGGTCGACGGAATCGAGCAGGTGAAGCGGGTGTTCGCGTGAACGAGGAACGCAAGATCGAGACCGAGGAGGTCGACGCGGTGAACCCGCCGCCCCGGGCTCGCGTGACTTCCGACTTCGAGCGCAAGCGGGACTATCTCGCGGGTTTTCTGGCTGGTGAGAAGGAGCAAGCGAACGGCGGCGCGGGAAGCGATCTCCAGGCCGCCGTCGTCGAGGTGCTGAAGTCGGTCTACGATCCCGAGATCCCGGTCGACATTTACGAGCTCGGCCTCATCTACGATGTCGATATCAGCGAGGACGGGGATGCGACGATCACCATGACTCTGACGACGCCGCACTGCCCGGTCGCCGAGTCGCTTCCCAACGAGGTCGAGCTTCGGGTGCTGTCAGTGCCAGGGATTCGAGACGCGGTGGTGAACCTCGTCTGGGACCCGCCGTGGGACCCGTCGAAGATGACGGACGAAGCCAGATTAGAATTGGGAATGCTGTGAACAAGGAAACCAAACTCCGCGCGCGCCCCGCGGCGATCAATCTCACTCCAGCGGCCGAAGCGCGAATCGCCGGTCTGATGAGCCGCGCTCCCGAGGGGGCGGTCGGCGTCAAGCTGTCGACTCCCCGCCGAGGCTGCTCGGGCCTCGCTTATTCCGTCGACTATGTGACCGAGGAACAGCCGTTCGACGAGAAGATCGAGACGGCCGGCGGCAATTTCTATGTCGACGGCGCATCCGTCCTCTACCTGATCGGCTCGACCATGGATTGGCGCGAGGACGATTTCGCGGCCGGATTCGTGTTCGACAATCCCAATGCCAAGGGTGCCTGCGGCTGCGGCGAAAGCTTCACCGTCTGAGCTGAAAGTGATATTCGCTGCCGTGACAGGAGGTGAGCCATGCGAGTCCCTGCGGCCTTCTTGCTTTTGTCGATTCTCGCGCCTCTCGCTGCTGCCGATGCAGTGACGGTCGATAGCGGCCGCGCACCGGCTGTGAACCCAACGGCCCGCTGCCCTCACGTCACCAGTTACTTGGCCGGCCGAAGCGGATCCTATCGAACCCAGCCGCTGCGCCCGCAAAAGCTGGCGCAACTCCCACCGGGAACGGCCTACATGGCGGTCTATCGGCACATCGGCGGCTGCGAAGATCCGCTGACGATGGCCGACTATCGAAACCCGCGCCAGCGCTGAGCTGAGCGCATTCCGATTGGCATAGCGACCGAATCCATTAGGGGTCCCGGCAGCTATGGACCCGCGCTTCGCTCACATCCGCGACTGGATTTTCGACCTGGACAATTGTCTCTATCCCGCGTCGACGGGGCTGTTCTCGCTCATCGACCAGCGCATGGGCGCGTTCATCCAGCGCCTGCTCGACTGCGGTCCCGACGAAGCCAGGCGCGTGCAGAAGGCCCACTTCCACCAGCACGGGACGACCCTCGCGGGGCTGATGAAGGAGCATGGCGTCGATCCGCACGAATTTCTCCGTGACGTGCACGATATCGATCTTGATGGGGTACGATGCGACGAGCGGCTCGCACGCCTCCTTCCGCGCCTGCCCGGACGGCGCTTCGTCTTCACCAACGGCGATGCGTCCTATGCGCGGCGGGTGCTCGATCGGATCGGCGTCAGCGATCATTTCGACGACCTGCACGACATCCAAGCGAGCAGCTACCGGCCCAAGCCCGACCCGCACGGCTATGCGCTTCTGTGCGAGCGATTCGGAATCGATCCGGCGCACGCGCTGCTCGCCGACGACATGGTCCAGAACCTGGCACCTGCCAAAGCGCTCGGGATGACGACGATTTGGGTCGACAATGGGTCGGAACGGGGGGACCACGATTACGATGTCCGGTTCGTCGATGAGCGGATCGCCGATGTCGGCGAGTGGCTCGAGAGCATTCTGGGGGATGACGATGGATGACAAGCTTCGCTCGGTGATCGACCGCGCCTGGGAGGAGCGCGATTCGGTCGGCCCCGACACGCGAGGTGAAGTCCGCCTCGCCGTCGATGAAGCGATCGCCGCCCTCGATCGCGGCGAAGCCCGCATCGCCGAAAAAGTGAGTGGCGAGTGGACCGTCCACCAATGGCTGAAAAAGGCCGTGCTTCTGTCCTTTCGCCTCAATCCTATGGAGGCGATCTCGGGCGGTCCCGGCGCCGCCCACTGGTGGGACAAGGTGCCCTCGAAGTTCGCCGGCTGGGGCGAAAAGGAGTTCGCCGCCGCAGGCTTCCGCGCGGTTCCGGGCGCGATCGTTCGCCGCGGCGCCTATGTCGCGCCCGGCGCGGTGCTGATGCCGAGCTTCGTCAACATCGGCGCCCGTGTCGGCGAAGGAACGATGGTCGACACCTGGGCGACGGTCGGAAGCTGCGCGCAGATCGGCCGCAACGTGCACATCTCCGGCGGCGCGGGCATCGGCGGTGTGCTCGAGCCGCTCCAGGCGAGCCCCGTCATCATCGAGGACGATTGCTTCATCGGCGCCCGATCGGAAGTCGCCGAAGGCGTGGTCGTCGAGCGCGGCAGCGTGCTCTCGATGGGTGTGTTCCTCGGGGCCTCGACCAAGATCGTCGACCGTGCCTCCGGCGAGGTCGTCTACGGCCGCGTGCCGGCCTATTCGGTGGTCGTGCCCGGCACGCTGCCAGCGAAGGATGGCGGGCCGGCGCTCGCCTGTGCGGTCATCGTCAAGCGCGTCGACGAGCGTACGCGCTCTAAGACCAGCATCAACGAGCTCCTCCGCGACTGAGCGTCACTGCGCTCGGGTGACGCCGGCCTCGCTAAGCAGCTTGGCCGCCTGCGGGCTCGTCCAATCGAGATCGCCAACGTAGCGCCACACCTCATGCCCGTTCGCGTCATAGAGGATCGTCGTAGGCAACACTTCCGCATCGGTCGCGCCCGACACGGCCATTTTTGGATCGTAGTAGACGGGGAATTTCTGCAGCCCGAGCTTGGCCACGAATGCATCCACCGATGCTTTTGGCGCGCTGTCCTGGCTGATCGCCAACACCGAAAGATCGGCTTTGCGGGACTGGGCGAGCTTCGACAGCGTCGGCAGTTCCTTGACGCAGGGCGCACACCAGGTGGCCCAAAGGTTCACCAGTGTCGGAACTCCTTCCACTCCCTTGAAATCCGTTTGGGTGCCGTCCGGGTCGCCGAAGCGGACCTTCGGGAAGGGCTGCCCTCTGTGGCTGCGATCCACGCCTTTGGCGGGGCCGCTCTCAGCCGACTGAGCGTTGTTGACTTGGCTCTGCGGAGCCGGAGCAGGCTTGTGGCACGAGGCGAGCGCGAGCAGCGCGCAGGTGACGAGGAGGGTGCGCATGACGCTCGCCGCTAGCCTAAGCGGCGGCGAGCGGCTAGTCGGCAGCCATGAAGTTGACGCGCGTCATTGCGGTTGCGGGGCTGGTCCTGCCTGGCGGCTGCGGACGCGTCGCCGACCTGAAGCCCGCCGCGGGCCAGCCGCTCCCCGTCCGGCCGCTGATGGCTCGGAGCACGCCGACTCCGGCGGAGATGCTCAAAATCCCCGATTACGCGAAGCCGGACCGAATCGACGAGCTGATGAAGCGCTCCGAGCCGCGGCCGCAGGATCCGTTCGACCTGGCGCCGCCGACCGGCGGCTCCGCGCCCTCGCTGCCGCCCGGCTCGGAAAACGCGCCAACCTCCGGTCAACCTGCCAACGGAACCCAACCGGCGCCCGGGATGCCCGTCTCCACGCCGCCCGGACCGGGGAACTGAACCGAGATGCCGTCGCGCGTCCGTAAGGCGGTGTTCCCCGTCGCAGGCCTCGGCACCCGCCTGCTGCCGGCGACCAAGAGCATCCCCAAGGAGATGATCACGATCGTCGACCGGCCGCTGATCCAATATGCGGTCGACGAGGCGCGCGAAGCGGGCATCGAGCAGCTGATCTTCGTCACCGGCCGGGGCAAGGCGGCGCTCGACGATTATTTCGACATCGGGTTCGAGCTCGAAGCGACGATGCGCGAGCGCGGCAAGAGCCTCGACGCGCTGGAGCCGTCCCGGTCCGGCTTCGGCGAGGTCGTCAGCGTCCGCCAGCAGCAGCCGCTCGGCCTCGGCCACGCGGTGTGGTGCGCGCGGCACGTCGTGGGCGACGAGCCGTTCGCGGTGCTGCTTCCCGACGAGCTGATGCTCGGCACGCCCGGCTGCCTGGCGCAGATGGTCGAGGCCTATGATCGCGTCGGCGGCAATATCGTCGCCGCGCTCGAGGTGCCCGAAAGCGAGACGCACAAATATGGCGTGATCGATCCCGGCACGACCGACGGCCGCCTGACCGAAATCCGCGGAATGGTCGAAAAGCCGTCGCCCGGAACCGCACCATCCAACCTGATGCTGCCCGGCCGCTACATCCTCCAGCCCGAGGTGATGCGCGCGCTCGATGCGAAGGAGACCGGTGCGGGCGGCGAGATCCAGCTCACCGACGCCATGGCCAGAATGATCGGCGAGCAGCCGTTCCACGCGTACCGCTTCGACGGCGAGCGCTACGATTGCGGGAATGCGGCGGGGTTCGTGATCGCTAACGTGGCTGTCGCGATGGAGCGGGATGATGTTGGACCGGCCATCAACGATTTCATCTCGTCATTGCGAGCGTAGCGAAGCAATCCAGCGGCGCCTGGATTGCCGCATCGCTTACGCTCCTCGCAATGACGGGAGTGCTCAAGGCTCCAGCTCGACGTCCCAGTAGAGATAGTCGCGCCAGCTATCGTGGAGATAGTTGGGCGGGAACGCCCGTCCGTGTTCCTGCAGCTGCCACGTGGTCGGGCGGATCGGCTCGCGGTGCGGGTGCATGTGCGCTTCCGTCGGCGTGCGCCCGCCCTTCCTGAGGTTGCACGGCGCGCAGGCGGTCGCGACATTCTCCCAGGTCGTGCGGCCGCCATGGGCGCGCGGAACGACATGGTCAAAGGTCAGCTCGCGCGCCGAGTGGCAATAGACGCAGCGGAATTTGTCGCGCAGGAACAGGTTGAACCGGGTGAACGCCGGATATTCGTTCGGCCGGACATAATCGCGGAGCGCAATCACCGAGGGCAGCTTCAGCGCTACGCTCGGGCTGTGCACCTCGCGGTCATAGTGCGCGACGACATCGACGCGCTCGAGGAACATCGCCTTGACCGCGGTCTGCCACGGCCACAGCGACAGTGGGTAATAAGACAGCGGCGTGTAATCGGCGTTGAGCACCAGCGCCGGGCAGCTTTCGGGATGGCGGATCAGCTCAGGATGATACATTCGACAGCCACAAAGCCTTTCGTTCGGTTTCCGTTCCGAACTGCAGCTCCCCGGCCCCGTCGCACTCGCCCACTTAAGGGTCAGGGAGGAGAGGGCGCCCGGCCCGCTTCCCCAATATTCCCAAAAAACCTGCCCAGCCGGATGCCAAGCCGGCGTGACGTGCCTATGACAGCATTTTCGATGAGTCCGGGTCAAGAGTACTTTCGGTCACAGTGAAAATGATTGTCACGCGCTTTGCGCCGTCGCCGACCGGACAGCTGCACCTCGGGCATGCCTATAGCGCCGTGGCCGGTCACCGGCGGGCGCGCGAGAGTGACGGCAAGCTCCTGCTCCGGATCGAAGATCTCGACCCGACGCGCAGCCGGCCCGAGTTCGTCGACGGGATTATCGAGGACCTGCATTGGCTTGGGCTCGATTGGGACGAGCTCATGCTCGTGCAGTCCCAAAGAGCCGCCGCATACGACGAAGCGCTCAACCAGCTTCGTCGGCAAGGCCTCGTCTATCCCTGCTTCTGCACGCGCAGCGACATCGCCGCAGCGCTCGAGGCGCCGCACGACGCTTCGGCGCACTATCCGGGGACGTGCCGCGGCCTGCGGGATGACCCTGAGCGCCGCGCCTCCATGCCGCACAGCTGGCGGCTCGATGCGGCCAAGGCTCTGGCGATCACCGGATTACCGTCGTGGACCGAAGCGGACGGCAGCCGCTTCGCTTCGGCGCGCGGCGGCTTCGACGACGCCATCCTCGCGCGCAAGGACGCGCCCGCCGCCTACCATCTCGCTTGCGTCGTCGACGATGCGGCGAGCGGGGTGACGCTCGTCACGCGGGCGGCCGACCTGCGTTCATCCACGCCTATCCAGCGCCTGCTGCAGATGCTGCTGAAGCTGCCGGAACCCACATATCTTCACCACCCGCTCGTCGCGCAGGCAGATGGGCGGCGGCTTGCCAAGCGCGATCTCGCGCCGACGCTCGCGGCGATCCGCGAGCGCGGCATTGACGGCCGCACGCTCGCGGACGACCTCGCGGCGGGCAAGCTTCCGCTTGGTTTCGCCTTCATCCTTGCTTAAGGCGCTGCCCATGCGGATCGGGCTCCTCATCCTCCTGGTGCTGGCGATGGCCGCGGTCGTCTACGTGCTCGTCCGCGGGGTGATCGCGATGGCCTCGGGCAAGGACGCGACCGGCGAGCAGTCGCAGATGTGGATGCGCCGCCGGGTGCTGTTCCAGGCGGTGGCGATCATCCTGGTGATCCTGATCCTCGCCGTCGCCGGGGCGTCCTCGAGCCACTAGGTGGTCAAGCTCAACAAAATCTACACGCGCACGGGCGACGGTGGGAGCGCCGGGCTTGTCGACGGCAGCCGAGTGAGCAAGTCGAGTCTTCGGATGGTGGCCATCGGCGAGGTCGACGAAGCCAATGCCGCGATCGGCGTCGCCATTGCCGCGCTTGGCGGGGGAGAGGTGGCGCTGAGCCTGGTGCGCATTCAGAACGACCTGTTCGACTTGGGCGCCGACGCCGCGACGCCCGGTGAGGTCGAGGGTGCGCTCCGCATAGTGGCGAATCAGGTCGCCCGTCTCGAAATCGAAATCGACGAGATGAACGTCACGCTCGATCCGCTGACCAGCTTTATCCTGCCGAGCGGATCGGCCGCGGTTTCGGCCCTCCATCTCGCCCGCGCCATCGTCCGCCGGGCCGAACGCGCGGCAGTTGCGCTTCACGAGGCCGAGCCGCTCAACCCGCAGCTGCTCGCTTTTCTCAATCGCCTCTCGGACCACCTGTTCGTCGCCGCCCGCTTCGTCGCCGCGCAGCAGGGCGGCGACGTGTTGTGGCAACCGGGCGCCACCCGGACGTAGCACAGGCGACACAGCCGTGGTTTTGGGCTAAGGCGCGCAGCCCTATGGCGACCCAAGCTCGCGCAGCGCCTTCCAGCGACCTCGCCGCTCGCCTGTTCGCGACGCGAAAGCTGACGCTCGACCTCGCCGCGCCGCTCTCCGACGCCGATGCGACGATCCAGCCGTTCCCGGACGCCTCGCCTGCGAAATGGCAGCTCGCGCATACAAGCTGGTTCTTCGAGACCTTCGTGCTGCGCGATCACGTGCCCGGATATCGCGTCTTCGACGAACGCTGGGCCTATCTGTTCAACAGCTACTACGAGGCCGAAGGGCCGCGCCACGCCCGTCCGCGCCGGGGCATGCTCAGCCGCCCCTCGCTCGACGAGGTCCGCGCCTATCGCGCTCACGTCGACGAAGCGCTCGATCAAGTGCTACCGGCGCTTCCGCCGGCGGCGCTGGAGCTGGTCGAACTCGGAATCCATCACGAGCAGCAGCATCAGGAGCTGTTCCTCACCGACATTCTCGCCACGTTCGCCGAAAATCCGCTCGAGCCCGCTTATGCCCTTCTCCGTCATTGCGAGGAGCGTAGCGACGAAACAATCCAGCCGCGCGAATCTGGATTGCTTCGCTCTGCTCGCAATGACGGATGGGTGGGTGGCCGCGAAGGCATTGTCGAGATCGGCGCTCAGGCGGGGGGCTTCGCCTTCGACGCCGAGCGCCCGCGCCACCGCGTCTTCCTCGCCGGTCATGCGATCGCCAACCGGCGCGTCACCAACAAGGAATGGCGCGAGTTCATCGATGACGGCGGCTATCGCGCCCCGGCTTTGTGGCTGTCGGAGGGCTGGGACTGGGCCCAGCGCGAAGGCATCGGCGCGCCGCTCTACTGGCGCGACGAGGGCACGGAATTCACCCTCGGCGGCCGGCGCGAGATCGACTCGGCCGCGCCGGTCGCGCACATCAGCTATTACGAAGCCGACGCCTTCGCCCGCTGGGCCGGCGCACGTCTGCCCACCGAAGCCGAATGGGAAGATTTCGCCGCTTCGGCCGATCCGGCGGTCGGCAATCAGCTCGATGAGGCCGGTGCCGTTATTCCCCGTCCCGGCGGTGGCGTCTTCGGGGACGTATGGGAATGGACTCAGAGCGCCTTCGCTTCATACCCCGGTTTCGCCCCGGCCGCCGGAGCCGTCGGCGAGTATAACGGGAAGTTCATGTGCGGCCAATTCGTGCTGAAGGGCGCCAGCTGCGCGACTCCGCGCGGGCATAGCCGAGCCTCCTATCGCAACTTCTTCCCGCCGCATGCGCGCTGGCAGTTCACCGGACTCCGCCTTGCACGCGACGCTTGATCCGCAGACCAAAGCGTTCCGCGACGACGTGCTCGCGGGCCTCTCGGCGCCGATCCCGGCGATTCCCGCCCGCTGGCTCTACGACCGCCGCGGCTCCGAGCTGTTCGACGAGATCACGCGGCTCAACTCTTATTATCCGACCCGGACCGAGACCGCGCTCCTCCACGAGATCATGCCAGAGGTCGCCGCGCGCGTCCGGAAGGGCGCTGCGGTGGTCGAGTTCGGCGCCGGCTCGGCGGCCAAGACACCGATGCTCGTCGAAGCCATCGCCCCTGCGGCTTACGTGCCGGTCGATATATCGGGCGATTATCTCGAGCAGAGCGCGCGCGAGCTTCAGCAGCGTTTCCAGCGGCTCGAAGTGCTTCCGGTCGTCGCCGATTTCGCGCGTCCTTTTAGCCTCCCCGCCGAGATCGCCTCGCTCCCAAAACTCGGCTTCTTCCCCGGCTCGACCATCGGCAATTTCGTGCCCTGGAGCGCGACCGATCTGTTGCGTCAGTTCCGCGCGCTGCTCGGCCCCGGCGCGCAGCTGCTGATCGGCATGGACCGCGTGAAGCCGGTCGAACGGCTGCTCGCCGCTTATGACGAGCCCGAGGGCGTGACCGCCGAGTTCAATCTCAATCTGCTCACGCGCATCAACCGCGAGCTTGACGGCGATATTCCGCTCGACGCCTTCCGCCACCAGGCGCGGTGGAACGACATCCTGTCCCGCATCGAGATGCATCTCGTCGCCACGCGCGATGTCGAATTCTCCGTTTCGGGAAGGCATTTCCGCTTTGCCGCGAGCTCCTCGATCCACACCGAGAACAGCCATAAATATCCGCCGCGCGGCGGACGCATCCTGCTGCTTTCGGGCGGCTGGACGCCGGTCGCGGAATGGTCCGACGCCAATGACGATTTCGCCGAGATCCTCGCGATTGCCGAGCCCGAGAGGTTTGCGCCGTAACAACGGCCCGGCTAAGCGAGGCCCATGCTAGCCGCGCTCGTCGAAATCGCCGATCTCCTGCTCAACGTCCTGTTCTGGATCATCATCGTCCAGGTGATCATGAGCTGGCTGCTGGCGTTCAATGTGCTCAACACCAGCTCCAATGGCGTGCGGACCGTCGCCGTCGCGCTCGACCGAGTCACCGCGCCCCTTTATCGGCCGATCCGGCGAATCCTTCCCGACTTCGGCGGCCTCGACTTCTCGCCCCTGGTGATCCTCTTGTTGATCGAGGTGATCGAGAAGCTTCTCGCCGGCGTGGTCGCCCAATATTATTACGGCGGATGACCGCGAAGCGCATCGACGGGAAGGCGGCGGCGCTGGCGATCCGGGAACGGGTCGCGGCGCATGTCGCCGATTTCCAGCGCACGGCCGGCCGTCCGCCCGGGCTCGCGACCGTCCTCGTCGGGGAGGATCCGGCGAGCGCCGTCTATGTCCGTTCGAAGAACCGCGCGACCGCCGAGGCGGGAATGGCGAGCTTCGCCCACAACCTTCCCGACACCACCAGCGAGGACGAGCTCTTGCAGCTGGTGCTCGACCTTAATGCGGACGAGCGCGTCGACGGGATCCTCGTGCAGCTGCCGCTGCCGAACCAGATCGACACCGCGCGCGTGATCGCGACCATCGATCCGTCGAAGGACGTCGACGGCTTTCACGCGATAAACGCGGGGCGGCTCGCGACCGGCCTCGACGCGCTGGTGCCGTGCACGCCGCTCGGCTGCCTGCATCTGCTGAGGTCGGAGCTCGGCAGCCTTGCGGGCCTCGAAGCGGTCGTGATCGGCCGCTCGAACATCGTCGGCAAGCCGATGGCGCTGCTGCTGCTCGGCGATCATGCGACCGTGACCATCGCCCATTCGCGCACCCACGACCTTCCAGCGGTGGTGCGCCGAGCCGATATCGTCATCGCTGCAGCCGGTCGGTCCGAGATGGTGCGCGGCAATTGGATCAAGCCGGGCGCAACGGTCATCGACGTGGGAATCAACCGTATCCCGACCGACGACGGCAAGGGCCGGCTGGTCGGCGACGTCGCTTATGACGAGGCCGCCGAAGCCGCCGCCGCCATCACCCCCGTCCCCGGCGGGGTCGGTCCGATGACGATCGCCATGCTGATGCGCAATACGCTCGTAGCCGCATACCGGAGAGCCGGGCTCAAGGATCCCGAAGGCCTGTGATCGAGCTGTTCGGTTCGGCGCTCGTCACCTTCCTGGTGATCATCGACCCGCCAGGCTGCGCGCCCATTTTCGCCAGCCTGACGCGCGGCACGTCGGCCGCGCATCGTCGGGCGATGGCGGTTCGCTCGTCGGCGATTGCGTGGGCGATCCTGATGTTCTTCGCGCTCCTCGGGCGCCCGATGCTTCACGCGCTTGGAATCAGCCTTGCGAGCTTCCGAATCGCCGGCGGGATCATGCTGTTCTTCATCGCGCTCGACATGGTGTTCGAGCGCCGCACCGAGCGGCGCGAGAAACGCGCCGAGGCAATCGAGGGAACACCCGAAGCGGAAGATATCAGCGTCTTTCCGATGGCGATTCCGATGATCACCGGGCCGGGCTCGATCGCGAGCGCGATGCTATGGGTGTCGCGGGCCGAAGACATCCTATCCGTCGCCATCGTCCTTGCGGCGATCACCGTCGTCATGCTGATCACGCTCGCGACGCTGCTTGCCGCAGGGCCGCTGATGCGGTTCATCGGCGAAAAGGTCGAAGCGATGATCACCCGCATTCTCGGAGTCATCCTCGCCGCGCTCGCCGCCCAATTCGTGATCGACGGGCTGAAGCAGAGTTTTCCGAGCTTGTAGCCGGGTCCAGCCGGCTGCTTGAAAAACTTTCCCCACGTCCTCGCCTAGCCCACGACCCTCCACATCTTGTAGGGCGAATCCTTCGGCAACGGCACCGGCTGGAGCCATTTGGGAATGTCCCCGTCCTCGAGTTGTCCGTAAAAGCCGTTCGGCACCTCGGACATGAAGATCGTGGTTGTCGAGCTATCGGGGCAGCTCAGCACATAGTTTGAATGATATTTGTCGACGATGATCCGGTGCGCCTGCTCAGCGCTCCCGCGCCAGGCGTTCATCACGTCGACGATCTGCTGCCAGTTACGGTGATAGGGACCCGTGATCGCGTCATGATGGGTGACCGTGATCAGCCGCGGCCCCAGGTCGACGAAGGTGAACACGAGCCCCTTGGGCTGAAGCGCGATCGGATGGAGTCCCCACAGCGATGCGCACAGCGCATTGGCCCGTCCGATCGCCTTGTCATAGGCGGTAGGCTTCGGCTCGGGAATGAGCCCGACGATCATCGGGACCCCCATCCCCGCGCCAATGAGCACGGCGAGGCAGGTCCCGACCACCAGAACGACTGGATTTCGGCTTGTCCAGAAACGGGGGAGGAAGAACCAGATCAATGTCGAAGCGCCAACCACCGACAGCATTTGCGCCGCGGGGCCGGTGCGGATCTGCCAGAGAAGCAGCAGCGAGGCGGCGATCCCCGGCGCCGCAGCGCCGATGATTCGCCGAACCAGGCCGCGATCGTGCCGTCCGATCCAGACGAGCAGTCCCCAGCCGGCGGCACCGGTGACGGGAAGGACGAGCATCAGGGTCGCGATGCGCCAGCCGTGGCGATAGACGGGCCGCGCCTCCTTCACATAGCTCATCCACAGCCTCTGCGCCTCGGGCGAGATATGCTCCGGTCGTTGCAGGCATTGCGGCCAGACCGACGCATGGAAGCCGGCAATGATGGCCCCGGCGACCAGCGCGAGCCCAAGCCGCTGCTTCCAGTCGCCCGGCGACAACCACGCGAGGCCGTACAGCAGCGCCCCGCCGAGCGCCGCGTCCGAGACATAGACCGGCGACAGCACGTCGCACACGGCGCCGCGATTGTCGTAGGAAGCGAAGACGAGGAAGCAGAACGCGATGCCGCCCGTCATCGACAGCGCATAGGCGCGCAGCCGATCGGCTTCGTCCCGCTCGGCGACCCAGAACAGCGCCATCGTGACACCCGCAATGGCGAGATAGATGATCATTTCGAGGCCGATCGCGAGCGACAGCGCCGAAGTGATTCCGAGCACCAGGCCGCCACGGACCCGCTTGGGATCGGCGATCCCGGCGATGCTGAGCGCGAGCAGCGCGAGCTGCCAGCCGTGATGGTCGATCCGTTCGGGCATGAACATGCCGTTGGTCGAATCGGCGAAGATGATCGCCAGCAGCGCGAACGGATAGGCGCGCGGGTGGATCAGCCTGCGCGCGGTCAGCGCGAGCGCAAAGAGCAGCAGCAGATAGGGGAGCATCGGAGCGATCGCCACCGCCCACCGCTCCGCCGCGGGGCCGCCGAGGAACGGCCTCAAGCCCAAGATCAAGCCCGCGATCGGCAGGTCGACCAGTCGCGACCAGTGGATGTTGGCGCCGTACGGCGGGTTCATCCGGTAATTGCGCAGGTCGTACCAGCCCTGGCCGTGAAGCAGGCCGCGGACCTGCATTATCCGCATGTTGTCGTCGGTATCGCCGAGGCCGAAGTAGCGGATCTCGAACCACTTCTGATAGATGAACCAGGCGCAAATCCCGAGCCAGACGAGGACGACGACCCACTTCCACTCGCGCTCGATCAGCTCGAGCGCGCGCCGCTCCCACTCGTCCAGCTTGCCTTGCAGCATTTTTCGGGCTGTAGCCGCTCGACCTCAAACGGCAAGCAGCCGGGCATGGCCACGCGATTAAACGTCAGTCAGGAAACCTTTGGTCAACTGGTCCGGTTCGCGCTGGTGGGGTTCTTCCTCGCCGGCATCTACTCGGCGATCTACTGGTATCTCGCGACCTATGTGATGCCGCCGATGCTCGCGGTGGTGATCGCCTTCCTGGTCGCCGTCAGCATCGGCTTCGTGCTTCACAGCCGCTGGAGCTTCCGCGGCCACGGCAAGCGCGAGGACCGGCGGATGAAGGTCAAGTTCCTCGCCGTCCAGAGCTCCGGATTCCTGCTCAATGAAATTTTCACCTGGGTCCTGACGGGGCCGATGCATGGGCCCACCTGGTGGCCGTTGATCCCGGCGATCTTTGTGACCCCGCTAGCGACCTATCTCTTCAACCGCCAGTGGGTGTTCGGCTGATGGAGCGCAGCGTCTACCGCGAGATGGCCGAGCTCGATCAGCAGCATTGGTGGTACAAGGCACGGCGCGAGGTTCTGGCCGACCTCATTCGCCGCGAGGCGATGCCGCCCGCGAGCGGCCGTGTCCTCGAGATCGGATGCGGCACCGGCCACAATCTCGAAATGCTCGGAACGTTCGGCCACGTCGATGCGCTCGAGCTCGATGACGAGGCGCGGGCAGTCGCCGAAACGCGGCTCGGCCGCTCCGTCATGAGCGCGCCGCTCCCGGAGCTCGCCGGCGTTCCCGCCGGCCACTACGACCTCGTCGCCGCGCTCGACGTGATCGAGCATGTCGATGACGATCATGGCGCCGTCGAGGCGATCGCGGCCAAGCTCAAGCCCGGCGGCAAGTTCGTCATGACGGTGCCGGCGCACCAATGGATGTGGTCCGCCCACGACATCGTCAATCACCACAAGCGCCGTTATTCGAAAGGCGGTCTGCGGCGCCTGATCCTAAGCTCGCCGCTGCGGCTCGAGAAGATCGGCTATTTCAACAGCCTGCTGTTCCCGCTCGCCGTCGCCGAACGCCTGGCCTCGAGGCTGCGGGGCAGGGACGAGGCCGACGTCAAGCTCCCGCCGGCGCCGCTGAACGCCGCGCTCGAAGCGGTGTTCGCGGCCGAGCGTCATTTGGTCGGGCGCTTGCCCTTGCCGCCAGGCTTGTCGCTCTTCGCCGTCGCCTCGGCGATATAGCCGAGACGGGCCTCGGCCCGGCTGTCGCCCGCGATCTCCTGAACGATATAGAGCGGCCGTCGCTTCGCCTCATTGTAGAGCCGGCCGATATATTCGCCCATCAAGGCAAGCGCGAACATCTGGATCGCGCCGAGAACCACCACGATCAGCATCAGCGACGTCCAGCCCTGGATGCTCCGTCCCGTCGCCCAGGCATAAGCGATGTAGAGAATCAGCAGCACCGACCCGATCGACAGCCATAGTCCCGCAAGGCTCGCGAGCTTGAGCGGGGCGGAGGAAAAGCCGGTCAATGCATCGAGCGCGAAGCGCATCATCTTGCGCAGCGGATACTTGGTCTCCCCGGCAAAGCGCCGCTGCCGGTCGTAGGCGAACGGCACCTGCTTGAAACCGATCCACGCGACCATGCCCCGGATGAACCGCGCTTGCTCGGGCATCGCCAGCAGCGCATCGAGCGCCCGGCGGCTCATCAGCCGGAAATCGCCGGCGTCGAGCGGGATGTCGACCTCGGTCGCGCGCGACAGCAGCCGGTAAAATCCGTGGGCGGTGGCGCGCTTGAACGCCGTCTCGCCCGACCGGCTGCTCCGCACGCCATAAACGACGTCCGCCCGCTCGACTCGCATCGCCTCCATCATCTTGGGCAGGAGCTCGGGAGGGTCCTGGAGGTCCGCATCGATGATCAGGATCTTCTCGCCGCGGCAGAGATCCAGGCCGGCGGTGAGCGCGAGCTGGTGGCCGTGGTTGCGCGACAGGTTGACCGCCAGGAGATGGGGGTCGGCCGCCGCGATAGTTTGCATCGCCGGCCAGCTCGAATCGCTCGAGCCGTCATTCACCAGCACGATCTCATAATCCTCGCCGACAGCGCCTCGGGCGGCGGCGCCGAGCCGCTCGTGCAGCGCAGCCAGGCACGCCTGCTCGTTGAAGCAGGGCACGACGATCGAAAGTGCAACCATCAATGCAGACGATAGAGGATCGAGTGGGGCCCGCGCCAGACCGGCTGGATTCCCGCCATGATCGTCGGGTCGTAGGGCGGGGCGTCGATCAGCCACAGATAATCGAAATCGTTGCGCGGTAGCGCCGCGAGCGAGTCATCGATCGTTCGGTGCAGCGGATCGCGGCAATGGTTGGGCCGCACCAGCTGCGACGGGTCGGCGGCGAAATAGCCTGCGGCGCGATATTTGAGATCGAGCAGGTTCACCCCTTCGAGCAGCCACTGGTCGTTCGAGAAGCCTTCGCGGCGAACGATCACCATCGCGCCCAAATGGCTGTTGCGCAGAAGCGGCCAATATTCGGTGCACGGAAGCCCGGTAAGCGTAATCACGCGAGCGCCGCGGGGCATCTCGTCGATCGCATGGAGGAGCGCGGCCTGATCGCTTCCGGCTTCGCCCAGGCTGAGAGTGTTTGCCGCCGTTCGCGTGGCGAAGAACAAAAGGCCGAGCACCGCCAGCACTTGCGCCGTTGGCCGGTGCGGCACCCCTCGAAACCGGATCGCAAGCAGCCCCACGGCGGCGAGATAAGGCACCAGCCGCATGTCGGCATAAGCCGAGCCGAAGACGATCCGCGGGATGAGCACGAACGAGATCGCAAGGACGATCGCGGAGAATGCGAGGTTGCGCGACAGCGTCAGCGAACGGCCGAAGATGCGGTTGAGGATTGCGTAGAGGAAGACGAGGGCCGCCGCGATCAGCGAACCGATGTCGAACCACTTCCACTGGTCGCGAAGCGCCGAATAGATCCACCGCCACTTCACCTTCCAGTCGAACCAGTCGATCGTCCCGCCGCCGTGCGTCTCGCTGCGCCAGATCAGCATGACGAGGATCGGAAGCGCCATCACCGAGGTATGAAGCGCCGCTTCGAGCCCGGCGCGCCACCACGGCCGGCCCCGGTCGTGCAGGCGCACCGCGTCCGCCGAGAAGCACATCAGGCCGAGAAGCCCCCAACCGTATGTGTGACAGAAGAAGACGATCAGCGAGATCGGGACGAACAGCCATTCCCGAAGCGCCGTGCGATCGAGCCGGCCGAGCCTCAGCCACAGCCCGAACGCGAGGAATGCAAGCGCCACCGACAGCGCGAAGTTCACGAAGCCGAACAGGAACGGATAGCCGTAGATGAACGGAAGCGCGAAGAAAGCGGTCGGGGGGACGCGCCCATGCACCTCGCGCGCCACCCACAGGAACCCGATCGCCGTTAGCGGCGGGATCGCCAGCACGATCAGCTTGACCGCCGGCTCCAGGCCCAGCAGCTCCCCGAGCGGGATGACGAGCAGGTCGACGCCGAGATTGCCGATCGCCGCCCAGTGATAATCATAATATTGCTGGAGGAACGACGAGTGGCTGAGGTCGAGCTCGACCTTGTAGCGCCCCATATGCCCCAACAGGTCCACGAGGGGCGGAATCGGGGGGTAAAGGAGCGGCACCATCGTCGCGAGCACGACCAGCACGAGGCACAGCCGCGACTCCCACCATGGGCGCGCCTCAACCCCCGCCTCAGCCGAGCTGCCCTCAACCCCCATCCGTCACAAGCCTGCAACCGTTCCGGCCGCGGTCCTAGCGGCAACGGGTCAATTGTCCATGCGGAGAGGCTCAGGATTACAAGTTGTTAACGCTGGCCTCAGGCGCTTGGCTGGGCCGCCAGAAGGTCCTTGCGCACGCGCCAGACCCGAAGCGATTTGAGGTGCAAGTCGACCGGATCGAGCCATGCGGGCACCTGATTGGCGTTCAGCTTCGCCGACAGGCCGTCGGGTCCATGATGCGCCCACCAGATCGATTCCGGCGTGTTCGGGCAGAAGACCACATAGTCGATATGCCTGCGCGCGAGAATCTGGCGGGCCACGCCTTCCGAGCCGATGAACAGCAGAATGACCTCGTGGATACCTGCATTGTCGCGGTGATAGCCGCCCGCGATCATTCGGTGCGGCGTTCCCGCAAGGATCGCCGGAGTGATGTCCAGCGGTGTCGCGAGATTGCTCGGCGGAAGGCTTGCGAGCTTGTCGAGCTCGCTCTTTGTCACGCAGGAATCCGACGACGCCATCGCTTTGATGAGCCGTGGATCGGCGGGCATGACCAGGGCCGGCGCGGCATAGGCGGGGGCCATGATCAAAAGCGCGCCCGCCGTTCCCACGACGCGGACCGGCATCAGTGAGACCTTGCGTGTATGGCGCAAGGCCAGGTCGCAGAGGAATGCGGTCCCCGCGAGGCTCAGCACGCTTGCGGTGGTCGCCTCGCGAATGACGAACAGTGCAGACAGCGTAATCGAGCCAAGGAGATAAGCGTACATCACCCAAGCATAGCGCTGCGCCCCGCGAGTCCTCCCGATCGCCACCAGCGCACCGGCGAGGCCGACCACCGGCTGGGCAAGACCCTCGGCAGCATAGCTCCACGCGATCTGCCAGGCCGGACGGCCCTCGTCGACGCCATTGTACCAGTAAGCCCGAACGAAGGGATCAAGCGACGAGAAGGGGTCGGCCAGGGCGTGCACGTCAACGGCAAACATCGCCGCACCGGAAATCACCGCCGCGAGCGCCAATAGCCCTGCGCGGATCCAACGGTCGGCGACATTCGGCCGCACCGCAGCAAGGCAGCAGAGCCATGCAGCAGAGAAGGCTGCGATATGTGCGACGTTCAAAACGTCGTGCGGATGGCCGAGCCAGGTCGACGGCGCGTGGGTTGAGGCGAAGAGGGCGGCGCTCGCAAGTGCAAGCGAGCCGAGATAGGACCTCAACCGCTCTCCCGCCGATGCGTCGAGGAGCCATTCGAGCGCGAACCAAGCGCCGATTGCGGCCGCGAACGGCAGCCCTTCGATCGAGATGTTGAGCCAGAAAGCCACGGCGACGCCGGCGATCGCGCCCCCGCGGAGCGGCCGCTTGATATCCAGCATTCCCAGCATCGCCACCAGCGCGAGCACGATCTGCCAGCCGTGATGGTCGATGCGCATGATCTTCATCTGCTTCATCGCGCCGAGCGATGCAGGGGTCGCGAGCACGGCGAGAAGCGCCGCCGACCCCTCACTGAGCTTGGATGCCAGCCGGTACATAAGCAGCATGGTGATCCCGAGCGTCATTAGGGGGATCAGAAACAATGCCGCCGATTCAGCGCCGAACTCGCCGAGAAAGGGCCTGAAAATCAGGATCACGAGCCCAATCGGCACGTCCACGATCCGTGACCAGTGCATGGGGGCTCCCCACGGAGGACTCAACCGATACTGAGTGACGTCGAACCAACTCTGGCCGGCGAGCCAATCGCGAACCTGGACCAGGCGCATGGCGTCGTCCGGGTCGGGAAACATGCGCTGCGCGACCAGCATCCTGGCGTTCCAGGCCATGAAGCAGGAAACGACCAGCCAAATGGCCAGCACGATTAGCAGATCGCGCCTGGATTCGGGGCGCCCCTGGGTCTCGTTGATCATGCGAAAACCACCTTCTTGCGAAGCACGTAAGTCGCCTGGAAGCTGACCACGATTGCAATCCCTTTCGCAATGCGTGGGTCGAGCCCGTAGCGGGTTCCCAGACCGACGATCCCAGTCGTAATCCCGAGCCCGACGAGTGCCGAGAGGACGAACAGTGCCTGCTGCTGGCGACGCGCCGCGGCGCTTTGCGCAACCTGGCCCACGAACACCATCCTACTCGAGATCAGCCAGTGACAGACGATGCCGACGATGTAGCCGACGGCGGCCGCGGGCGCCGGAGAGATGCCCACCGACAGCGCCGCCAGGAAAATGGCGAAGTCCACGCCGAGCGAGGCGGCGCTCGCCGCGATGTAGCGCAAGTAAATCTGATCGGGCATGTTGCTCACGCGGCCTTCAGCCGTTGGGGCACGAGCCGTTCCGACCCGAGCGCGGCCTGCTCGCCCTCGTCTCCGGCCTCATGATATTCGGCGTCTTCGTTGACCGCCCAGATGTCGTAGGCGCGGCGGCCGGCCTGAATGTTCCGGACCGTCAGCATCGCGGTCATCATCGCATGGTCCTGGTTGTTGTAGCGGTGCATGCCGTTGCGGCCGACGAGGTGAAGCGTCGGATAGTTGGTCTCCAGCTCCCCGCGGATCGCTTCGACATTGTCGCGATACCGGTCGTCATAGACCGGATAGGCCTTCTCCTGGCGAACCACGACGCCGCCTTCGGCGTCGGCGGGGTCGCACAGGCCGAGAATCTGCATTTCCTTCGTGGCGAGCTCGATCAGGTCATCGTCTTTCGACGCCCACAATCCGTCGCCCTCGAAGCAGAAATATTCGAGGCCGACGCAGGCGAGGGCGGGATCGGGCACCATCTCCGGCGACCAGCTGCGGAAGTTCTGGATGCGTCCGACCTTCACCTTCGAATCGTGGATGTAGATCCAATTGTCGGGGAAGATGTCGTTCGAGCGGATCATTAGCGCCACGGTCAGGAAGTCGCGATACTTGAGGTCGAACGCGCGCGGCATCGCCTTGGGCAGCGGATGGATTCGGCTGACCAGCTCGCGGATCGGCGCCGAGGAAATGACGTGCGCCGCATTGATGATGACGCTCTTGCCCTCGCCGTTGGTCGCGGCGACGCGCCAGCGCTGAAGCTTGGCGTCGAACGACAGCTGCTGGAGCGCGTGGTTCATCAACACGCGGTTCCCGTGCTCGACGACGAAGTCGCGCGCGGCATCCCACATCATGCCCGGACCGCGGCGGGGATAGCGGAAGGTTTCGAGCAGGGTCTTGGTCCCCATTCCGTCGTTGGGCTTCTTGTTGAGTCCAAGCGAGCGCTTGAGGCCGTCGAGCACCGCGCCGCCGAGGCTCAGCCCCTTGATGCGCTGCGCCGCCCAGTCGGCGGAAATTTCGTCGCACGGCATTCCCCACACCTTCTCGGTGTAGGTCTTGAAGAAGATGTTGAAGAGCTGCTCGCCGAACTGGTTGATGGTCCAGTCCTGGAAGCTCTTCACGTCCTTGCGCGGGAAGAGGCGCGACTTGGCGTAGGACGCCATGCAGCAGGTCGAGCGCCAGATGCCGAGGTTGCGGAGCGCTTCGAAGCCGCGCAGCGGATAGGAGTAGAATTTGCCGTCGTAGAAGATGCGGCTCATCCGCGGGCGCTGGATGAAATCGTCGGGGAGAATTTCATTCCACAGGTCGACCACCTCGCGGGACTTGGAAAAGAAGCGGTGGCCGCCGATGTCGAAGCGGAAGCCCTCGTGCTCGACCGTCCGGCTGATGCCGCCGACATAGATGGGATCCTTCTCGATCACGATGACCGAAAAGCCAGCCTTTGTAAGCAGATAGGCAGCGGTGAGGCCGGCCGGACCGGCGCCGATGATTGCGACATCGGCCGCGGCTTCGCTTTTGACTGGCATTGCTTCCCCCGTGACTGAGGGTCGCAAACTGTCCGCCAAGTTCTAAATCTTGGTTAACAAGCGGGTCAGAAGTTATGGGGGCTTGCCTATTCAACGAAGATACAGCTTTCTCCACCTAGCTCGGCTTTCGATCCAAGCGGAGGATATCAATGAAGAAGTTAGTAGTCGGCGGCGCCATTGCGGCCGCCATTCTCGTCGGCGGCGTGGCTGCGGCGGCGACCACCGAAACGCCGCAGGCGGCGAAGCCCGCGCCAGGTGCTCGAGCCACCCGGTCAGCGCAGCCCGTGACTCGCGCCGCGGTCCAGGCGCGCGTCGCGGCGATTTTCGCGAAGCTCGATACCAACCATGACGGCTTCATCACCAAGGACGAGATCAACGCCGTCGAAGCGCAGCGCGAGCAGAAGGCGGAGGCGCGCGCGCAGCGTTTCGATCCCTCGAAGGTCTTCGACCGGCTCGACGCCAATCATGACGGCAGGATTACCGCGGCCGAGGTCGACGCCGCGCGAAGCCAGCGCGCCCAGTCGAAGAACGGCCAGCCGGCGAAGGCACAGGCCACCGGCTTCACCGGCCTGTTCGCTCGGGCCGACACGAACAAGGACAATGTGCTGACCCGCGCCGAGTTCGACGCCATGGGCCAGGAGCTGAAGGCGCGCATGGAGCATGCGAGCGTCGCCCGCGGTGGAATGGCAGCGCGCATGTTCGACATCGACGACACGAACAAGGACGGCCGAGTCACGCTCGCCGAGATGCAGCAGGCCTCGCTCGCGCAGTTCGATCGCGTCGACCTCAACCACGACGGCACGATCACGCCCGGCGAGCGGCAGCAGGCGCGGCAGCTGTTCAAGGCTCAGCGCCAGTCGAAGCCGGCTCCGGCCAAGCACTGATCTGATAAGGCCCGGGCGCGATCGAGCGTCCCGGGCCTTTGATTATTTGGCGAATTCCGGCGTTTCGGCGCGGCGGCGCTTCGCCCGGGTCGGCTCGGCTCCTATCTTGCGATAGCGCGCTTCCGCCTCAGCCATATAGTCGCGCGTGAGCGGAAGCGCGGTGCGCTCGCGGATATATTGCACCTGGTAATTGCACGCGGCGCCATTCTCGAACATCACGATCCCGCCCGCGAGATAGAATTCCCACATGCGGAAGAAGCGCTCGTCGTACATGGCCTCGATCTGCTTGCGGGCCTTCCCGGCGCGGTCGAGCCACTGAAGCAGCGTATAGGCATAGTGAAGCCGCAGCGCCTCGACGTCGCTCGCGATCAGCCTCACTCTCTCGCTCGCAGCGGCCATCTGGCTGAGCGACGGCAGATGGTAGCCGGGGAAGATATATTTGTCGGTGAACGGATCGGGCGCGGCCGAAACCTCGCCGAGCTTGCCGATCGTGTGCAGAAGCATGACTCCATCGGGCTTCAACAGGTCGCGGCATTTAGCGAAGAATTCGACATAATGTTTGGCGCCGACATGCTCGAACATGCCGACCGAAACGATGCGGTCGAACTGCTCGTCGACGAGGCGGTAGTCGATCAGCTCGAACTTGACGTGATCCGAGACCCCGGCAGCGGCGGCGCGCTCACGCGCGATTTTCAGCTGGCGCTCGGATAGGGTGACTCCGAGCACGTCCACTCCGGCGACCTTGTGCAGGAACAAGGCCATGCCCCCCCAGCCGCAGCCGATGTCGAGCACCCGCTGCCCAGGCTCGAGCGCGAGCTTGGCGGCGATATGCGCTTTCTTGTCGAGCTGCGCCTGCTCGAGCGTTTCGTGCTCGGGGTCGGTCCAGTAAGCGCAGCTATATTGTTTGTCGTCGTCGAGGAAGAGTTCGTAGAGCTCGTCGCTGAGGTCATAATGGTGCGCGACATTCCTTCGCGCCCGCTTCAGATTGTTGACCGAGAACAGCCGCTTGAGCGCGCGCCTTCCCTTGCCCTTGCGAAGCGTCTTCCGGCCCGGGCCCATATCCTCCCAGCGGTTCGCGCCGACGATCATCCGAAGGAGGTCGAGGATCGTCCCGTCCTCGATGATCAGCCTGCCGTCCATATAGGCTTCGCCGAAGTGGAGCCGCGGATTGCGGATGATGTCGAAGCCGACCCTGCGGTCGGTGAAGCGTACGGTGAGGTGCTTGCCGCCGCCGGGTCCATAAGTGCGCGGCGCCTTGCCCGGCACGGTCAGCGTGATGCTGCCCTTGCTAAGCAACTTGCCGATGAGCCTGCCAATCAGCGACATTGTTTCACTCCGTCATCAATGGGCGCGGCTTGCCACGAGCGGGCTGTACCCGCAATTGACGCGCTTCGAATTCACTCGGTTCTCCGGTAGCGTTCGCCTGCAAAGGCCCAGCGAATGGCCTGCGCGACACCGGAGGTCGCCCCGCGGACGATCGGCGGCATCGCGGGCCGTGACAAGCCGTGCATCTCGCGCGCGAAGGGCGGCATCCGGTCGACGGCGGCGCTCATCAGCAACGCCTGCACCGGTACTCCGGCGGCAGACCGCGGTCGCGCTTTGAGCACGAGGTCGCGAAAGGCGCGGCTGCGCTCGTCGGCGCGGAGCTGCGGCCGGAACTCCTCGATCAGCCGCTCCGCCTCGGAGCGCGTTCGCGGCACGGGGCGGGCGTCGAGCAGCAGCGCCACCTCGCCGCTTTCGCCGAAATACCGATCCTGATCGGAGCGACTCATTCCCGGCTCGGCGTAGCGGCGCCACGCATCAAGAAAGTTGATCGCTCCGGCGACATGGACCCAGGCGAGCAGCGCCGGATCTGTCGCGCAATATTCATTGCCGTCCGGGAGCGTGCCACGGACCTGCTCGTGGATCGCCTTGACGCGGGCGATCGCCTGCAGCGCCAGCTCGCGCTCGCCATAGGTGGTGGTTGCGATGAAGCGGGCCGTGCGGCGCAGGCGGCCAAGCATGTCCGAGTGGACGTCGCTGTGATCCCAGACGCCGGCGAGCGCTTTCGGGTGGAGCATCTGGGTCAGCAATGCGGCGACGCCCCCGATCATCATCGAAGTGACGTCGCCATGGACTCGGCGGATGACCGAGCCGGGCGGAAACAAGGCCTGGTCCGATGCCGGCACCGGCCGTTCGCCCTTCGAGCGGTCGTTGAACGTGTTGCGGACTTGCCGGACGAGCGCTCGACGGACCGGCGCCAGCATGTCAGGCAGCGCGACTCTTGCGCTTCTTTTCCGCCGCCGTCTTGAGCTGCCCGCAGGCGGCGTCGATGTCGCGGCCGCGCGGGGTGCGCACCGGGGCGGAGATGCCGGCTTCGAAGACGATGTTCGAAAAAGCTTTGATCCGTTCGTCGGTCGAGCATTCGTAAGGTGCGCCGGGCCACGGGTTGAACGGGATCAGGTTCACCTTTGCCGGCAGCTTATGTTTTCGGATCAGCCGAACCAGCTCGCGCGCATGTTCGTCGGAATCGTTCTTGTCCTTCAGCATCACATATTCGAACGTGATCCGCCGCGCGTTGTTGACGCCCGGGTAAGCCGCGCAGGCTTCGAGCAATTGTTCGATCCCGTATTTGCGGTTGAGCGGCACGATCTCGTCGCGGATTTCCTTGGTCACCGCGTGAAGGCTGACGGCGAGATTGACCCCGATCTCCTCGCCCGCACGCGCCATCATCGGAACGACGCCGCTGGTCGACAGCGTGATCCGCCGCCGCGACAGGCCGAGCCCGTCGCCGTCCATCACGATCCTCAGCGCGTCGCGAACATTGTCGAAATTGTAGAGCGGCTCGCCCATGCCCATCATCACGATATTGGTCAGCATCCGCCCTTCCGGCTGATAGTTATTTTCCGGCTGTTCGCCGGCTTTGGGCCATTCGCCCAAGGCGTCGCGGGCGAGCATCACTTGCCCGACGATCTCCCCGGCCTCCAGGTTGCGAACGAGTTGCATCGTCCCGGTGTGGCAGAAGCGGCAGTTGAGCGTGCAGCCGACCTGGCTCGACACGCACAAGGTCCCCCGGTCCGCGTCGGGGATGAACACCATCTCGAACTCGTGACCGTCATGGGTCCTCAACAGCCACTTGCGCGTGCCGTCCGATGAAACCTGCGCCTCGACCACGTCCGGCCGCGAGATGACGAACCGCTCGGCGAACCAGCCGCGCTGCGGCTTGGCGACGTCGCTCATCGCGGCGAAGTCGGTCACGCCGCGATTGTAGATCCAGTGCCACAGCTGCCTGGCGCGGAGCTTCGCCTGCTTCGGCTCGAGCCTGGCGCCTTCGAGCTCACCGCGGATCTGGTCCTTGGACAGGCCGACCAGCTCGACTCGTCCGTCGGCGCGCGCCGTCGCCACCCGTGGAACGGGCACGGGATCGATCGCGCCGGGGATCGGCATCAGGGTCGTGTCGGCACTCATGGCAGGCAGCCTATCTAGGTGTGATCACGGCCTTTTGCCAGCACAGGCGGCGGCTGCCGCGTCGATCGCGGTGGCCGCGCCGTCGAGCGAATAAGGGTCGATGAATCGCTGCCCGGCGGCATCGCGCGATTCGACGCTCATCCCGGTCGCGCCGCGCAGCGCGGCGATGATCGCCTGCTCCTGAAGCGGGCCGTTGCTCCACGCCCAGTTCCCGCGCGAAACGAGCAGGAACGGCTGGCCGCCGATCCGCAGCATCACCGCCGCCCCCCGGCGAGGCATGCGGCGGAGGAGCGCATGGAACTCGCCCCAGCGGCGCCGGCCGGGCGAGAAGGCGAAGCCGGCGACCGCCTGGACTTTGCCCCTTGCAGCGATCCGGACCGAGCGCGAGAGCGCTTCGCAGGTTGAGCCCCGGTCGATCGCGGCCCAGGAGCCGCCCGCATAGATAATCGTTCCGCGAGCCAAGGCCGACGAGGCTAGCGTGACGCAGAGCAGCAGTGGGAGGGCCTTGCGCATGGACCGAGGCTAGCCCCGGAACAGCCTCAGCGCCACTCGATCAGCCGTCATCCACGCGCGTGAGGCGCTCGCCGGTTCGTTCGATGACGAAGGTGCGCGCGTCGAGACGGCGGACCGATTCGCCCGTGTCCAGCACGTACCGCCGGGCGCGAAACAATGTGCGCCTGCCGCGATATTCATGGACGTTAAAACGCGAACCCTCGGCATCCTCGACCAGGATGCCGCCTGAATAACTCTCCAAAGCCCGCTCCCCTGCGGACGATTCGGCTCAGACATGTCTAACGGAAAAGTCGATGGGGTCCAGCGCACAGCGCAATCTTGTTGTTTCACCTTCGTTATGTAATGTGCGGTTTGCTCGGTTTTGGATGATTCGCCCCTGAGGGGAGAGTGAAATGAACCGAGCGACACCCGATCGCGCCGGATTCATCGGCTAGTTTTTCGGCACGGCTCAATGGCCTTGGCCGAACTCCTCAGCCGCATCGCAGCCGAGCTCGCCCTGTTCGCGGGAGTCGGGTTTCTGCTGTTCGCGCTGAATGACCTGCTCGTAGACCTGATCTATTTCGTGCGGGCGATCTGGCGATCGCTGGCGGTCTACACCCGCTATCCGCGCGCATTCGCGAGCTCGCTTCCGCCAAGCGCCGAGCCCGGCTTTATCGCGATGCTCGTCCCGGCGTGGGACGAAGCGATCGTGATCGCGTCGATGCTCCGCGCCACGATCGGCCGTCTCGACTACAGCAATTACCGGATCTTCGTCGGCTGTTATCGCAACGATCCCGCGACTGCCGCTGCGGTCAGGTCGGTTGACGACCCGCGGGTCGAGTTGGTTGACGTCGATCGCGACGGACCGACGACCAAGGCGGATTGCCTCAACCATCTCTACGACGCGCTGGTTGCCTATGAGGTCGAAACGCGCCGTTCCGCCACAGCCGTCGTGCTCCACGATGCCGAGGACGTGGTTCATCCCCTCGAGTTGAAGGTCTTCGATCGACTGATCGGCCGCGCGGCCGTGATCCAGCTTCCAGTGCTGCCTTTGCCGGATCGGCATTCGCGCTGGGTCAGCGGGCATTATTGCGACGAATTTGCCGAGGCTCACATCAAGGAGCTGGTCGTGCGCGAAGCGGTCGGCGCGGCGGTTCCGCTCGCCGGAGTGGGGTGCGCAATCGCACGCAAGCCGCTGTCGCAACTCGCCGCTCTGCGCGAAGGCAGTCCGTTCGCGGGCAATAGCATGACCGAGGATTATGAGGTCGGGCTTACGATGGGCGAGCTCGGCCTCAAGACCATGTTCGTGCGCTTGCCCGCCTCGCCCGGGCAACGCGGCGTGGTCGCGAGCCGGGGTCACTTTCCCATGACGCTCGGTGCAGCGGTGCGGCAAAAGGCCCGCTGGCTTGGTGGCATTGCGCTTGCGGGGTGGGATCGGCTCGGCTGGAGCGGCGGCCTTGGCGAACGATGGATGCGGATGCGCGACCGCCGCGGCCCGCTCGCTGCGGTGTTGCTGGTCGCGGCTTACGGCGCGGCCTTCCTGTGGGCGCAGATCTGGCTCGCCGAAGCGCTCGGCGCTCCAGTCGAAGCCCGCCTCGACCCGATGCTGGTGAAGCTGCTGATCGTCAATGGCTGGCTGCTTGCCTGGCGCGTGCTCATGCGCGCCTCGTTCACCGCATATGCCTACGGCTTCAGCGAGGGGTTGTTATCCATCCCCCGACTAGTGGTCGGCAATGTCATCGCCATTCTTGCCGCGGGGCGCGCTCTCACCATCCACCTGGGGGGCGGAGCGACAAGGTGGGACAAGACGCAGCACATTTTCCCGGCCGAGCTGCCGCAATGAGGCCGTCGCTCCGCTTCCTGGCGCTTGCCGTGTTTGGATGGGCGGGCCTGCGCGCGGCTACGTTGGGGGCGCTGCCCGGGGCGGAGGTTTTCCGGATCGCGCGCAGCGAAGCCAAAGCCCCGCCCATCATTCCGACCCAGTTCCCGCCGATAGAGCCGATCGCTCCCGCCGACGCGGACTCCGCCTCGGCCGACATGCATCAGGCGGCGCTCACATACGGCAGCTCATCCGCTCCCTCCCTGGTGCCGCGACCTGTCGCCGTACCGGTCTATTATGCCGGTTCTGCCGCAACGGCCACGCCGTTGGCGGACTCGCTGCGTGAACCCCGGCGGCAATTCTATTCGCCGATCCCCGTGCTCGACGAATGGCCGCTTTCGCGAATTGCAGCCGCGGCGGTGTCGCCGCTGCAATCTCATGTCGTCACGCCGGCGCAGAGCATCCCGGAGGCGCTGAAGCGGAGCGGAATCGACCGCATACAGGTGACCGCCTGGGCGCTGCTGCGGGCGCAATCCCCCGGCATTGCGGGAGCGCAGTCGCTCGCGAGCGGAGGCTCGCTTGGCGCAAGCCAGGCCGGAGCAAGGCTGATGTACAATTTCACCCGCCAGATCGCCGCAACCTTCCGCAGCAGTTCGGATGTAGGGCGGCGCGGTGGCGAGGTCGCAGCCGGGGTGCGGATCCAGCCTGCCGCGGGCATTCCGCTGTGGGTCGATGCCGAGCGCCGGCAGCGCATCGGCAGCTTCGGCGGCGGACGCAATGCCTTCGCCTTGTTCTTTGAGGGCGGGGTCTACGACAGGCCGATGCCGCTGCATCTCCTGCTCGACACCTATTTGCAGGCCGGAGTCGTGGGTTTCCGTAGCCGCGATGCGTTTGTCGACGGGGCGCTCACGCTGACCCGACCCGTCTACAAGCAATTCTCGGCCGGCTTCGGCGTCTGGGGCGGGGCTCAGCCGGGTCTCTATCGTGTCGATGCCGGACCGCGCGTCACAATGCGCGTGCGCAACAACATCCGAGTGCATTTCGACTGGCGCCAGCGGCTCGCTGGCAATGCCAATCCCGGCTCCGGACCGGCGATAACTTTGGCGGGGGATTTCTGACGCCTGAGTCGGCGCCGGTCACGAGCCTTCTCCTAAGTTAATTTTAACCGCTCCCGCCTAAGCCGCTTACGAAGCGGAATAGTCGGGGAGCATGACGACAATGGACGACCAGCCGAACCTGCGCGAATTTCTCAACGAGGTCAGCAGCTTCAGCGAGGAAACCACGCCTGCTCCGGCGAAGTCGTCGCCGGCGCAGCTCGGCGCCATCGGTGACGTCGTCGAAATCGCCGGTTCGGGATCGCAGATCCGGATGAACGCCGCCTCCCTGACGGCGCTTCAGTCGCACAAGGACCCCTCGGTCGCCATGTCGGGTCAGGTCGGCAGCCAGGTGAAGATGGCCGTCGGCGACGCCTGGCTGATCGCCAACGTCCGCACCCTGCGCGTCGACGGCACCAGCGAACTGGTCGCGCATGTCGACTTCCTCGGCGAAGGCAAGAAGGATTCGGCGGGCAAGCTCAGCAGCTTCCGCCGGGGCGTCACGCGCTATCCGATCCCGGGCGCTCAGGTGCTGCCGGTCACGACCGACGATCTCCGCGCGATCTTCGCCGCGAGCGACGAGCCGCATATCGAGATCGGCACCGTCTACCCGACCGACGACATCCGCGGCGCACTTTACGTCGATCCGATGCTCGGCAAGCATTTCGCGGTCCTGGGCTCGACCGGCACCGGCAAATCGACATCGGTCTCGCTGATCCTTCACCGGATTTCGGAGCTTTCGCCCGAGGGCCACATCCTGATGATCGACCCGCACGGCGAATATTCGGCCGCGTTCAAGAATTGCGGCGAGCTGTTCAACGTCGACAATCTGCAGCTGCCGTACTGGCTGATGAACTTCGACGAGCATTGCGAAGTGCTTCTGACGACGCAGGGCCAGGAGCGGCAGCGCGACGCCGACATCCTTGCCAAGTGCCTGCTCGCCGCGCGCACCAAGGGCAAGGACATGAGCCAGCTCGGCAAGGTGACGGTCGACAGCCCGATCCCCTACCTCCTGACCGACCTCAACGGCATCATCGTCAACGAAATGGGGAAGCTCGATCGCGCCGGCGACACGATTCCGTTCCAGCGCCTGAAGGCCAAGCTCGATGAGCTTCGCGCCGACCCGCGGTACACCTTCATGTTCTCAGGGATGCTGGTGTCGGATTCGATGCCCGGGCTGCTCGCCAAGCTGTTCCGCCTGCCGAGCCACGGCAAGCCGATCTCGATCGTCGACGTCTCGGGCGTCCCGTCCGAAATCACCTCGGTGGTGGTCTCGGTCCTCGCGCGAATGGTGTTCGATTATGCGATCTGGTCGCGCACCGAGGCGCAGCGGCCGCTGCTTCTCGTCTGCGAGGAAGCCCACCGCTATGTCCCGAAGGACGAAAATCAGGAGGGTGGTCAGGCCGTCCGCAAGATCCTCGAGCGGATCGCCAAAGAAGGCCGTAAGTACGGAGTGAGCCTCGGCCTCATCACCCAGCGCCCGTCCGACCTTGCCGAGGGCGTTCTGTCGCAATGCGGAACGATCGTCGCGATGCGTTTGAACAACGACCGCGACCAGGCCTGCGTCCGAGCGGCGATGCCCGAAGGCGCGCGCGGTTTCCTCGACGCGATCCCGGCGCTCCGCAACCGCGAATGCATCGTCTGCGGCGAAGGCGTCGCGATCCCGATCCGGGTCCGCTTCGACGACCTCGAGCCGGAGAAGCGGCCGGCCTCCTCCGACCCGAGCTTCGCCCGGCTATGGCGCGAGACCGGCGACGAAGCCGGAATCATCAGCCGCACGGTCAAGCGGTGGAGAGGACACGGCAGGTAGCCAATGCCCGTCGTCGCTCGGGCCCCCTGCTTCCGAGCACGAATACCTTTCTACAATTCCGTAATTTTGGACGCGATTGTGCGTGGATAGACGGGGACGGCGGCGTTATGGTGCGGCCATCTATGCTTCGCGGCTACAGCTATAAAGCGCTCCTCGCTTCATCACTTCGCGCCCAGTGGGATCTGGACGACGTGCTGAGCGCCGATCAGGAGCTCGACTTTTTGCGTGACTTCATGCCCCAAAGCCTGTCGCAAACCGCTTCCGCGCCAGGACTTTGCAACGGAGGTGAGCGGCGGCTCTTGAACCAAATCGCCGCCTTGCAATACCTGCATCATTTCGGCTCGGTTGAGGAATTCGTCCTCCCATTCGTCCTAGACCATGCGAGGTCCATGCTGGGGGAGGACGATTACCGAGTGCGCGCCCTACTCAATTTCGCCGGTGAGGAAGCCAAGCACATCCACCTCTTCAACCGGTACCGCGACGCATTCGTGCGCGGATTTCCAGTAACTTGCCAGGTGTTGGGCCCTCCTGAGGTGTTGACTAAGAAGGTGCTTAGCCACCATCCGCTCGCCGTCGGCCTGATCATCCTGATGATCGAGTGGATGACTCAGGCGCACTATCTCGGATCGATCCGGGACGACAGCGACATCGACCCGCTGTTCAAGAATCTCTTCAGGCATCATTGGATGGAAGAGGTGCAACACGCCAAGCTGGACACGCTCATCGTTCACGCACTCGCCGAAGGGCGCAGCGAACATGAACTGCAGCAGGTCGCCAACCAGTTCTTCCAGATTGCAGCGTTCCTAGACAGGTCGCTGCAAATCCAGGCGCGCTTCAACGTCGAGTCCCTGGAGCGGGCGATCGGCCGGCTGATTCCGGAGCGGGACGCATTGATGGTCCACCAGTATCGCGCGGCACGGTGGACCTATCTCGGCTCGGGCCTGCGGCACGAGAGGTTCAAGGCGACGCTCGAGGCGATTTCCCCGGCAATGGCATCACGCGTGGCGGCTGCTACGGCACCGCGGGTAAGCCCACCGGCCGCTGCTGCTACGAGAGCTGCCTAGCTTCTTTTCACCCCGGCACTGAGCAGCGCCTCCAGCCGCGCCCTCACCGCTGCCGCGAGATGGGTATCCACAACCGGCGCGCTGGTGAAGCGGACGCCGAGCGGGTTCACCGGGGTTCCGCCTTGCCTCACTTCGAAGTGGAGGTGGGGACCGGTCGAAAGCCCGCTCGACCCGACGTAGCCGATCACCTGGCCGGCGCGCACGAAGCTGCCCGGCTGAGCGACGATCTCGCTCATATGGCCGTAGAGGCTCATGATTCCCCCGCCGTGGGCGATCTGCACTTCGCGGCCGTAGCCGCCGGCCCAGCCCGCCGCGGCGACTTGCCCGTCGGCAGCCGCGACGACCGGGCTGCCCCAGCCGGCGCCGATGTCGATCCCGGCGTGGAACCGAACGAAGTGAAGGATCGGGTGATAGCGATAGCCGAAATAGGAGGTAACCGGCCCCTGCGCGGGCATGATGAAGCCGCTGCTTTCGGCTGGCGCGGGACGATCGGCATTCGCCGCGTCGACCCATTCGGTGCGGCCGTTCGCGGCCCATTTCACCAGCTGCAGGCTCGACTGGCCGACGCGCTGCAGGCCCGCATAAAGCAATTGGCGATCGCTCCCGAGCACCAGGTCGAAGCTGTCGCTCGGGCCGACTTCGCCGACGTCGATCTCGGTCGCGAGCGCGGCGAGATATTCCGCGGCGACCTGCGGGCTCGCTCCAGCCGCACGGAGCGACCAGTACAGCCCGTCGCCGGCCGCGCCGCGGATGCGCAGAGGCCCTGATTGCGTTGATACCGGCTGCGGCGCCGGCTGCGCCTGGACCTGCGGCACGAAAGCGCGCTTGGGGGCGAAGGTGATCGGCGCGGCTGCCTCGCTCGGCGCCATCGCCATTCCCGTGACTCCGCCGCTCGATAGCGGCGCAAGCCCGAGCGCCTGCCACTGCCGCTGATCGTCGTCGGGAAGTGCCATCGCGCGCGGAAACGACGCCCAGGCGACCGTGCTGCACAGGAGCGCGAACACGCCCGCGCTCTTCCAGCCCGGCCGCGGCCAGGTGCGCGCGAGCGAGCGTCTGAACGGATGCGCATGCCTTCGTGACGTCAACACGAAAGCCGTGATGGCGAAACAAGGTTAAGAGTGGCCTAAAGCTAGGAATTGGAACCTTGCGCTCATCCCGAGCGCTGCCACATTTGAGATATATGGCGCCGCGTTCAGACGCTCCGGTTCGGGCGATCCTCGGTCCGACCAATACGGGCAAGACCCACCTCGCCATCGAGCGGATGTGCGGTCATTCCTCGGGCGTCATCGGCTTTCCGCTGCGGCTGCTCGCGCGCGAGGTCTACGACCGCGTGGTCGCAATGAAGGGCGAGAAGCAGGTCGCGCTGCTGACCGGCGAGGAGCGGATCGTCCCGCCTCAGGCGCGCTATTTTCTCTGCACCGCCGAAAGCATGCCGGTTTCCGGCGGCGACACGCATCACGACGGTGACCTCCAGCGCGATTTCGCCTTCGCCGCGATCGACGAAGCCCAGCTGGGCATCGATCCTGAGCGCGGCCACGTCTTCACCGACCGGATGCTCCGCGCCCGCGGGCGTGAGGAGACCTTGATCCTCGGCTCCGAGGCGCTGAAGCCGATCGTCCGCGAGCTCCTGCCCGAAGCCGAGATCGTCACCCGCCCACGCTTCTCGACCCTTCGCTATGCCGGAAGCGTCAAGCTCTCGCGCCTTCCGCAGCGTTCGGCGGTCGTCGCTTTCTCCGCCGAGCAAGTTTACGCGCTCGCCGAGATGCTGCGCCGCTTCAAGGGTGGCGCGGCGGTGGTGATGGGCGCGCTTTCGCCGGCCACCCGCAACGCCCAAGTCGCGATGTTCCAGCGCGGCGAGGTCGACTATCTCGTCGCCACCGACGCGATCGGCATGGGCCTCAACATGGACGTGACCCATGTCGCCTTCGCCGGGCTCGAGAAGTTCGACGGGCGACGCGAGCGGCGCCTGACGATTGCCGAGATGGCGCAGATCGCCGGCCGCGCCGGCCGCCACCAACGCGATGGAAGCTTCGGGACACTCGGCCTCACCGAGGAGAGCGGCGGCTTAACCGAGGCGGAGATCGACGCGATCGAGGAACACCGCTTCCGCCCGCTCGACTTCGTCCATTGGCGCAACGCCGAGCTCGACTTCACCGACGTCGCCGCCCTGATCCGAAGCCTCGAGGAAAAGAGCGGCGATCCGGTCCTGCGGCCGGCGCCCGAAGCGATCGACCTCGCCGTCCTCAAGCTCATCGCCGAGGACCCGGCGATCGTCATCCGGAAAGGCGCCCAGGCGCGCCGGCTGTGGGCGGTCTGCGGCCTTCCGGACTTCCGCAAGGTCGGGCCGATGCACCACGCGCGCATGGTGCGGCGGCTGTTCAGCTATATCGGCGAAGGCGGCCACATTCCGCACGAATGGTTCGCGGCGGAGGTCACCCGGCTCGACAATATGAGCGGCGATATCGAGGCGCTGGCCGACCGGCTCGCCGGGATCCGCAGCTGGGCCTATATCGCGCACCGCGCCGACTGGCTGAAGGAGCCGGCCAGATGGGCCGAGCGCACGCGCGAGGTCGAGGGGCGGCTGTCGGACGCGCTCCACGAGCGCCTCACCCAGCGCTTCGTCGACCGCCGCACCGCCGTGCTGGTGCGCGACATCGGCGCGCGCGGCAGCGATGCGCTTCCGGTGACCGTCGCCGCCGACGGGGAGGTCAGCGTCGGTCCGGAGCCGATCGGCCATCTGACCGGGTTCGAGTTCCGCGTTGATCCGTCGGCGCGTTTCGCCGACAAGCGCCTGCTGCTCGCCGCGGCCGAACGCCGCCTCGGCGACGAGCTCGACCGCCGGGCCAATACGCTGATCGAAGCGCCCGACGAAAGCTTCGCCCTGCTGATCGAGGAGGGCGGCGGGCTTGCGGTGGCGTGGCAGAACGATGTGCTCGCCCGCCTCGCCCCCGGCCGCTCGCTCCTCGAACCCGCGCTGAGGACCGCGCGCGCACTCGACCGGCTGTCGGCGCAGACTCGCGCGGCGCTTCGGGCGAGGCTCGAGCGCTGGGTCGACGGACAGGTCCATCGTCACTTGCGTGCACTCGAGCTTCTCGCCGCCGCGGCGGGCGACCCCGCCAGCTCGCCCGGTATCCGTGCCCTCGCGGCCATGCTGACCGATGCCGGCGGAGCGCTTCCGCGCAAGGCGGCACTGAGCGCCATCGCCCATCTCGAGCAGCCGGATCGCCAGGCGCTGCACAGGCTCCGCGTCCGGCTCGGCCCGCTCGACGTCTTCCTGCCCCCGCTTCTCAAACCCACCGCCCAGCAGTGGCGCGCCGCTTTGTTGTCGGTGCGGCAGGGCCAAAGGATGCCGGCGCTTCCTCCAGCCGGAGCGGCGACGCTCGGCGCCGATGCCGACCCGCGCGGAGCCTCGCTCGCCTATCGCCGGGCCGGCCGCACCTGGGTCCGGATCGATCTCGCCGACCGCCTCGCCAGCCATGCGCGAAAAGTGCGCTCGGCGGGCGGGGCCGACCCAGTGGACGCAGCGCTCGCGACTTCCCTCGGACTCGACGAGGAGGCGATCGGACGCCTCATGAATGAGATCGGCTTCGCCCGCGCGGGCGATGCCTGGCGCTGGCGCGGCCGGCGCGGCCCGCGTTCCGACGTCGGGCCGGTCCGCTCTCACGCCTTCGCCGAGCTCGCGAAGCTCAAGCAGAAATGAAGGTCATTGCGAGGAGCGCAGCGACGAAGCAATCCAGCGGGGTGAGGCTGGAGTGCTTCGCTCCGCTCGCAATGACGGCATTGTGAGGATCGACCGCTATCTTTTCTTCATCCGGCTGGCGAAGAGCCGCACGCTCGCGCAGGGGATCATCGACGAGGGCTACGTTCGGATCGACGGAAGAAGGGTCG